>NZ_CP125648.1 GCF_030053135.1 Rhizobium sp. BT04
ATGTCAAGCAAGGGCAGACAACTCAATCTGAACCTGTTCATCTATCCGGGCGGCCATCACGAAGCCGGTTGGCGCTACAAGGACTCTTCGCCGGAGCGGATCCTCGACATCAAATATTACCAGGCGCTCGCGCAGCGCGCGGAAGCCGCGAAGTTCGACGCGCTGTTCTTCGCCGACGGCCCGGCGCTTACGGAAAACATCCGCTATGCGAGCCGGCCGCGGCTGGAGCCGCTCACATGGATTTCGGCAATGGCCGCCGTCACCGAGCGGATAGGCTTCATTGCAACCGCCTCGACGACCTATAACCAGCCCTATAATTTCGCGCGTTTCTTCGCCTCGATCGATCACCTGAGCAACGGGCGCGCCGGCTGGAATATCGTGACGACAGGGGATGCCGGTGCCGCGCAGAATTTCGGCCTCGACCAGCATCCGACCCATGCCGATCGCTATGACCGGGCAGGCGAATTCGTCGACGTGGTCACCAAGCTCTGGGACAGTTGGGAGGACGACGCACTTGTCGGCGACAGGCAATCCGGTATCTTCGCCGACGACCAGAAGATCCATCCGATCAATCACATCGGCAAATACCACCGGGTGCGCGGACCGCTGACCTTGCCCCGCTCGCCGCAGGGCCGCCCGGTCTATGTGCAGGCCGGCTCCTCCGAAGACGGGAAATCCTTCGCCAGCCGCTACGCCGAGGCGATCTTCACCGCGCATCAGACGATCGCAAACGCGCAGGAGTTTTACAGCGACATCAAGGCACGCGTCAAAGCCGTCGGCCGCAATCCCGACCAGGTGAAGGTGCTGCCTGGTATCAGTCCCTTCATCGGTTCAACGGAAGCCGAGGCAAAGGCGCTGTATGACGAATTCAACGAGTTGATCCAGCCGGAATATTCACTGGACCAACTCCGCCGCCTTCTCGGGATCGATCTTTCCGGCCATGATCTCGACGGCCCGTTCCCGCGCGAGCTGATCAGGATCGAAGGAGAAGTCGGCGTCAGCAGCCGCTTCCATGTCGTCCTCGACATTGTCGACAGGGAGAAGCCGACGATCCGCCAGCTTCTGCATCGCCTCGCCGGCGCGCGCGGCCACTGGGTGGAAAAAGGCACGCCCGAGCAGATCGCCGACAAGATCCAGCTCTGGTTCGAGAACGGCGCCGCCGACGGCTTCAACATCATGCCGCCCTACCTCACAGGCGGCTTCGATATCTTCGTCGACGAGGTCGTGCCGATCCTGCGCAAACGCGGTCTCTTTCGTCTCGACTACGAGGGAACGACACTGCGCGAGCATTTCGGTCTCGACCGGCCCGAGAGCCAATATAGCCTGGCGCAAAGCGCCATTGCTTGAGGGACGAAAGACATCAGGGGCGGCTCTTGGGCGGCCCCTTTTGCTTGATGCGGTAAACTCGGCTCGTCTTGCAATCCAGATGAAATCTAGTATATTTCTTACCGGATGTAGTATGGTGATTTCGATGAGAATGTCCTTCATGACCAGCGCCTCCTTTAACCAGAACCCCAGCAAGGCGAAAAGGGAAGCGAGCGAACGGCCGCTGGTGATCACCGATCACGGCGAGGCGACCTATGTTCTCGTCAGCTATGCGGAATTCCAGGCGAATTGGAAAGCGCCGAAGACGCTCTTCGAAGCGCTGCGCGATCCCCAAGCTGATGAAAAGGAATTCGAGCCGGCACGGCTGGACTTCGATAGCAGGACCGTCGAATTCTGATGGCATTCCTGCTTGATACGAATGTCATTTCCGCCGCGCGAAGGGTCGAGCGGCAGGCGCAGGAATTCCAGGACTTCATGACGGAGTTTTCCGTTGCCGATGCCTATCTCTCGGCGATCACGATCATGGAAATACAGTTCGGCATCCAGCGCGAGCGGTCAAGAGATCCTGGTTTCGCCAAGGATCTCCACCGCTGGATGGATGAGATCGTGCTTACCGAATTCGCCGAGCGCATCCTGCCTTTCGATACCGCAACGGCAAGCCGGGCTGGCCTGCTGCCGACCGCCGACAAACGCCCCTCCGCCGATGCGATGATCGCCGCCACCGCGCTGGAACATGGGCTGAAACTGGTCACGCGCAATGTCGCGCATTTCATCCCGCTCGGGGTCGAATGCATCGATCCCTGGCGCTTCGCCGGCGTGCAAACCTAAGCGCCAGCAGGGAAGAACCGGTTCTCCGGCCGCGGCAATCCGAGATGCTCGCGCAGCGTCGTGCCCTCGTATTCTCTGCGGAAGAGGCCTCGGCGCTGCAGCTCGGGAACCAGCCGTTCGGTCACGTCGGTGAGGCCCTGCGGCAGATAGGGGAAGACGACGTTGAAACCATCAGAACCTTCCTCATCCAGCCAGCGTTCCATCTCGTCAGCGATATTTGCCGGCGTGCCGACGAAGGCAAGGCCGGCATAGCCGCCGTAGCGCTGCGCCAGCTGGCGCACCGTCAGATTTTCCTCCGCCGCAAGCTTCAGCACTTGGGCGCGGCCGGTCTTGCTGGCATTGGTGTCGGGAATGTCCGATGGCAGCGGCGCGTCGGGATCGAAGCCGGAAGCGTCATGGCCGAGCGCGATCGAAAGCGAGGCGATGGCACTGTCGTAATGCACCAGGCTGTCGAGGGTGGCGCGTTTGGCGCGGGCCTCCTCGAGACTGTCGCCGACGATGACGAAGGCGGCGGGCAGGATCTTCAGATGGTCGCGGTTACGGCCGATCGCTTCCATGCGGCCCTTGATATCGGCATAGAGCGCCTTGCCGGCGGCAAGATCGCGCGGCGAACAGAAGACCATCTCGGCGGTTTCCGCGGCCAGCTGGCGGCCGGGGTCCGACTGGCCAGCCTGGACGATCACGGGCCAGCCCTGCGGCGGGCGGGCGATGTTGAGCGGCCCGCGCACGCTGAGTTCTTCGCCCTTGTGGCTGAGCACATGCATCTTCTCCGGATCGAAGAACAGGCCGCTCTCGCGGTCGCGGATGAAGGCATCGTCGGCGAAGCTGTCCCAAAGCCCGGTCACGACATCATAGAATTCCCGGGCGCGATGATAACGCTCGCCATGCTCCACATGTTCGTCCAGCCCGAAATTGAGAGCTGCGTCCGGGTTCGATGTCGTGACGATGTTCCAGCCGGCGCGGCCGCCGCTGATATGGTCGAGCGAGGCGAAACGCCTTGCGATGTGATAGGGCTCATCGAATGTTGTGGAGGCGGTGGCGACGAGGCCGATGCGCTGCGTCACCGCCGCCAGCGCCGACAGCAGCGTGAAAGGCTCGAAAGAAGTGACGGTGTGGCTGCGCCTGAGCGCCTCGACCGGCATATTGAGCACGGCGAGGTGATCGGCCATGAAGAAGGCGTCGAATTTCGCCCGTTCCAGCGCCTGCGCGAACGACTTCAGATGTGCGAAATTGAAATTGGCGTCGGGGTAGGAACCGGGATAGCGCCACGCGCCGGTATGCAGGCTAACGGGACGCATGAAGGCGCCGAGGCGCAACTGCCGTGAACGTGTCATGATTTCCTCATGGATCGGGCAAGGCGGCCGCCTGCTCCGCATTGGGCGTTCTGTCTGGGACCGCTGCGACGACGCATCGGATAGCGGTTACGTAGGAACTCGACGAATTCAAATCGAGGCCGGCTCCGCTAATTTCCGGTCGCGATTTCGGCGCTTTTCCGGCCACATTTTCGCGGAACCGCTGGACTGAGACACTAATCGCGGCAGCCAGAAGCCGATAAGCAAACACTTTTCATTTTCGACCACATCTATAGAATTTGTACTCTTATCTCGGCGCTCGATTTCTTTCACCGATAGCATCGTCAGAAGTGGAGACATCGATGAACACCGTGCTTAGGCAAGCAGACCAGATCCGGCCCGTGGCCCCACGTATCGGCAGCGACGAGGAAGCGATCGCAACCGCCCGCAGGCTGGCGGCGCAATTTGCCGCGCGCGCCGCCGAGCGCGATGCCGACCGGATCCTGCCGTTCGCCGAACTCGATCTTCTCGCGCAGTCCGGCCTGCTGGCGATCACCGTGCCCTCACAATATGGCGGGCTCGATGTTTCGAACGCAGTACTGGCCGAAATCACTGCGATCCTGTCGGAGGCGGATGGTTCGATCGGTCAGATTCCGCAGAACCATTTCTATATTCTTGAAGCTCTCAGGACCGACGGCAGCGAAGAGCAGCAACGCTATTTCTTCGGCCGCGTGCTCGCCGGCGACCGTTTCGGCAATGCGCTATCCGAGCGCGGCACGAAGACGGTCGGGCACTACAACACGCGCATCACCCGCGATGGTCCGGGTTACCGGATCAACGGCCGCAAATTCTATTCCACAGGCGTCCTCTTCGCCGACTGGATCACCATCTTCGCGCTCGATCCGGAGGATCGGCTGACCATGGCCTTCGTGCCGAAGGGCACCGAAGGCGTCGAGATTGTCGACGACTGGGACGGCTTCGGCCAGCGCACCACCGGCAGCGGCACGACCATCCTCGACAACGTCTATGTCAGCGCCGATTCCGTGGTCTTCCATCACAAGGGCTTCGAGCGGCCGACGACGATCGGCTCGGTCGGCCAGATCATCCATGCCGGCGTCGACCTCGGTATCGCGCGGGCGGCCTTTGCCGAAACGCTTGAGTTCATCAGGACGAAATCGCGCCCCTGGATGGATAGCGGCCTGGACCGCGCCTCCGACGACCCGCTGACGATTGCAAAGGTCGGCCAGATCGCCATTCGGCTGGAAGCCGCAACCGCTCTCGTGGAGCGCGCCGGCCACAAGGTCGATGCCGCGCAGGTCGAGACGACGGAGGAAAAGGTGATCGCGGCCACACTTGCGGTTGCCGCCGCCAAGGTGCTGACCACCGAAGTGGCGCTCGAGGCCTCAAACACGCTCTTCGAGCTTGCCGGGACCTCGTCGGTACAAACAGGCCTCAATCTCGACCGCCACTGGCGCAATGCCCGCACCCATACACTGCACGATCCCGTTCGCTGGAAGTATCATGTCGTCGGCAACTACCATCTGAACGGCGTGACGCCGCCGAAGAACGGCGCGCTCTGAAATTTTCGTTGCTTCAAAATGAAAACCCCACCGCCGACGCCGGCGGTGGGGTTTTGCTTTTGTAAATGACAGTCGCCTCAGCTGTAGAGACTGACCTCCGGTATTCTGTCGTTCAGCACGAATTCGCCGACTTCTCTCGCCTTGTAGAAAACGGGATCGTGCAGCGTATGGGTTCGGACATTGCGCCAGAACCGGTCGAAGCGGTATTTGTCGGCCGTCGAGCGTGCGCCTGTCAACTCGAAGACGCGTGAGGTGATGTCGAGCGAGACGTGGGTGGCGTGCACCTTGGCGGTGTAGGCTTCCGCTGCCGCCTCGCCGCGCTCGCGGGCCGTCACGTCGCGGCCGCGGGCAAGACCCGCCTGCACGGCGGCCGCCGCGCTGTCGGCAAGAGCCGCCGAGGCTTTTAGCGCCGCGGTGAATTCACCGACGCGTTCGAGAATATAGGGATCATCTGCCGCCCGCTCGACACCGGAGGTGATCCACGGCCGGGTTGTCGTGCGGACGTAATCGACGGCGGCCTGTAGCGCACCTTCGGCGGTGCCGAGGTAGAAGTTGACGAAAACAAGCTGGATGAACGGCGTGTTGAAGGTCGAAAGCACCGGCGGTGCTGCGTCCGGTGCGGCTGGCGCGCCGACGAAATCCTCCTCATAGACAGGGAAGTCGCGGAATTCGACACTGCCGCTGTCGGACAGGCGCTGGCCGATATTGTCCCAGTCGTCATTGGCGATATAGCCGGGGCGATTGGTCGGCACGGCGAAGCCGGCGATCTTGTCGTCGAGCGTCGCATTGGCATTGATATAGTCGGAGACCCGCGCCGCCGTGGAGAAGGACTTGCGCCCATTCAGCACATAACCGTTGCCGCGCCGGGTGAGCACCAGCCCGGGATCGCGCGGATTGACGGCCGCACCCCAATAGAGGTTCCTGGCGACGGTATCGCTGCCCAGCGCATGGGCGCGCGCGGGGTCGAGCGCCCAATAGATGTACTGGCTGTTGACATAGTGGTAGCCGAGCAGCTGGCCGATCGAGCTTTCGCCGCGGGCGAGGATACGCACCAGTTTCAGCCCGTCGACCCAGTCGAGGCCGCCGCCGCCGATCTCGGGGGGATGCAGCGCATTGAGCAGCCCGGCATTTTTCAGCTTGATGATCTCGGCAAGCGGCGGGCGGCCTTCGCGGTCGAGGTCTGCGGCGCGCCTGGAAAGGTCGGCAGAGATCTCTTCGGCACGGGCAAAGAGGTCTTCTCGCGTCGGATTGCGGCTCACCGCGAAGACGACATTGGACTGGCTCATGGGCGAAACTCCAATTCTCCAAAAGATGATCCGGCGGAAGCCGAGGCTCCCGCCGGAAGGATCGAGGGTGACCTCCTCAGAAGAGCTTGTCCGGAATCCAGCTCGCGGTTGCCGCATCGCTCGTGCTGAAGGCCGGGATTTTCGCGGCCAGGTCCTCGATCGTCTTGACGCCGGCCGCACGCAGGCTTTCCTGCGTCAGAAGCGTCGGCTTCACGGTGATCTGGTGGGGAACTGTCTGTCCGGCGATTTCGAGGGCTGCGGCGCGGATGGAGACGGCGCCGACGACGGCCGGATTGGTCGCAACGGTCGCGACCCATGGGCTGCCTTCCTCGGTGATCTCCTGAATATCGGCGGTCGAGACGTCAGCCGAATAGATCTTGAGCTTCTTAGCGATGCCGAGGTCGTTGGCTGCGAGCTTCACGCCGCGGGCGAATTCGTCATAGGGGGCGAAGACCACCGAAATTTCGGGATTGGCGGTGAGCGCGGCCTTTGCCTGATCGGCGGTCGAGGTCGCCGTCGTATCGCTGACATTGCCGAAACGGGCCTTTTCGATGACGCCCTTATTCTCCGACTTGAACTTGTCCCAGACCTCGTTGCGGCGGTCGAGCGGCGCAAAACCCGCGACATAGACATAACCGGCTTTGAAGTCTTTGCCGTTGTCCTTCACCACCTGTTCGAGCGCCAGCGAGGCGAGCTCGTGGTCGCTCTGCTCCACCTGCGGGATCTTGGGGTTGTTGAGGTTGACGTCGAAGGCGACGACCTTGATGCCCTTGTCGAGTGCCTGCTGCACGACGTCGCCGAGCGATTCCGGCAGGCCGTGGTCGATGACAATGCCGGAGACGCCGAGATTGATCGCCTGCAGGATCTGCTCGCGCTGCTCGGCGGCGTCCTGCCGTCCGGGGAAGACGCGCAGGTCGATATCCAGCGCCTTGGCCTGGGCTTCAGCCCCCGCCTGGTAGGCCTGAAAGAAGTCACCGGCCGAGATGTAGCTGATCAGAGCCACCTTGACGCCGCCCTTGTCGAAGGGGGCTGGAGCGCCGGACAGGCCGTCGGCTTTTGCGCCTTGAATGAAAATGAACGGAATGACGGCGGCAGACAGTGCGAGCCGTGCGAGGGATTTCATCGTCGCGTTCCTTCTAGCAATCGGAAGCGTCGTCTGACAGGTTGGGGGCCCCGCGACGCATCGGATTATTTAGATATAATCTCTATGTTTTTAGTAGAGTAAATGATCCGATTTTACGGGCTGCAAGAGATTCTTTGTTTCGCGAGGACAGTTTGCGAGGGAAAGGCGTGCCTGGAGTTCGACCGCCCGGACAGGGCACACTCCTGATACGAATGCAGTCCCGGACATGATCGATGCCGCTTCTTCACATTGAAAACATCACCCGCAGTTTCGGGTCGACGCGGGCGCTGGCCGGTGCTGATTTTTCGATGGAGCGCGGCGAGATCGTGGCGCTGATGGGGGCAAATGGCGCCGGTAAATCGACGCTGGTCAAGATCCTTTCCGGCGTGCTTTCGGCCGATGGCGGCACCGTCAGTCTCGAGGGCCGCCCCTTTGCGCCGCGCAGTCCGGCCGAAGCGGCAAAGGCTGGCGTTGTCACCGTACACCAATCGACGGATCTCGTCGGCGCGGCCGGTCTAAGCGTTGCCGATGCCCTGCTACTCAACCGGTTTGCCGATCGCGGCACGCCCTTCTTTATCTCACGCGCCGGCATCCGCCGTGCCGCGCAGGCAATGCTCGATGCCGCCGGCTTCAGCCTGCCGCTCGATCGTGATTTCGGCGAACTCACCAGCGCCGACCGGCAACTGGTGGCGATCGCCCGCGCGCTTGCCAACCGCGCCGATCTCCTCATCCTCGACGAGCCGACGGCGAGCCTTTCCGGAGAGGAGAGCCGCCGCCTCTTCGACATTCTTCTCAGCCTGCGCAAGCGGGGCCTGGCGATCCTCTATATCTCGCACCGCACGGCTGATCTCGAAGCCATCGCCGACCGCGCGCTCGTCATGCGCGGCGGCCGCGTCGTCGGCACATTCGCACGGCCGATCGATTTTTCCACAGCCATCGAGACGATGATCGGTCGCAGACTGGACGCGGCCCGGCCGGATGCGCGGCCGGCGGCCGGTCCGGCGATTTTCGAGATGCGCGATATCAGCCTGCTTCCTAAAGCTGCGCCCTTCGATCTGTCCCTGCATCAGGGCGAGGTGGTTGCGGTGACCGGCGTGCTCGGCGCCGGCAAGAGCCGGCTGCTCCAGGCGATCTTCGGGGTGACGGCGCTTAGCCGTGGTGCGATGTTCCTCGACGGCCGGCCTTACCGGCCGAAAAGCCCTGGTGAAGCGATCGCCGCGGGTGTCGCCATGGCGGCCGAGGACCGTCATCGTTCCTCGCTGATGCCGCCGGCGTGGCCCGGCCATTCGCTATCGGCGACGATCAGCCTGCCGCATCTCGGCAAATGGTATCCGCGTGGGTTTCTCGTTGGCGGCCGCGAGCGACGCGAGGCCGAGCAGGCGATCGCCCGTCTCGGCATCAAGGCCGCCGGTCCGCTCGCCTCGGTCTGGTCGCTGTCCGGCGGCAACCAGCAGAAGGCGGTGATCGCGCGCTGGGAAGCGGAGCCGAGCCGGCTGCTGCTGCTCGACGAACCTTTCCAGGGGGTCGATGTCGGCGCCCGTCATGACATCATCCGGGCAATCCGCGCCCGCACCGACCGGGCGACGCTAATTGCGACCTCTGATCCGGAGGAGGCCTATGAAGTGGCCGACCGCATTCTCGTCATCGACCACCACGTGTTGAGGCCCGCGGCAGACGGAGCCGCTCTTACCTCCGCAATCCAGGGAATATCCGCATGACGACGATCGACGACGACACGCTTCCACAGGCAAGCGGCCGGGCAAAGGCATCGCCGCAATCGGGCAGCAGCCGTCTCGCCGCCCTCGGAGCGTTCCTCCGGGCAGGCGCGGTGTTCATCCTGCTGGCGGCTCTCGTCGTCGGCTTCACCATCGCCGAGCCCGCCTTCATCAATATCGCCAATCTGATGAGCATCCTGCAGGCGGTGTCCGTCGTCGCTATTCTCGGCGCCGGCGTCACCGTGACGCTTGCCGTCGGCGGTTTCGACCTGTCGATCGGTGCGGTCGCCGCATCGAGCGTGATGGCGGCGAGTTATGCGATGATCGTCTGGCGCCTCGATGCCTATGCGACGGTGCCGCTGGTGCTCGCCTTCGGTGCCCTGGTCGGCCTCGTCAATGCCTTCTTGATCGTGCGCCTAAAGGTGCCGGATCTCCTGGCGACGCTGGCGATGATGTTCCTGCTCTCCGGCCTGCAGCTGATACCCACAGCAGGCCGGTCGATCTCGGCGGGCCTCACCCTACCGGACGGATCGAAGGCGACCGGCGCCTACGACCCGACCTTTCTGCTGATCGGCCGCTACAGCATCTTTGGCACCCTGCCGGTTGCCGTGGTGCTGATGGCGGTGGTCGCCGTCGCGCTCTTCATTCTCACCGAGCGCACTCGCATCGGCCGGTTGCTGTTTGCGACCGGCGGCAACGAGGTCGCGACCCGGCTTGCCGGCGCCTCCACCGTCAGGCTGAAGACGCTTGCCTATGTGCTCTCGGGCACCCTGGCCTCGCTCGGCGGCATCGTCATCGCCGCTCGCGTCGGGCGTGGCGATGTCTCCTCCGGCGGCTCGCTGCTGATGGATTCGGTCGCCGCCGCGTTGATCGGTTTTGCCGTCCTCAATCTCAGGCGTCCAAACGTGCTCGGCACCATTGCCGGCGCCGTCTTCGTCGGCGTGCTGCTGAACGGCCTCACCATGCTGAACGCTCCTTATTACACCCAGGATTTCGTCAAGGGCGCCGTGCTTGTCGGAGCCTTGGCGCTGACCTACGGCCTCGGCCGCAGCAATCCCTAATTCCAAGGAAGAAAGACATGACCCGCGAAATCAGGCTGAACGCCTTCGACATGAATTGCGTCGGACACCAGTCGCCGGGGCTCTGGCGCCATCCGCGCGACAAATCCTGGACCTACAAGGATCTTGACTACTGGGTGCATCTGGCAAAGACGCTGGAGCGCGGCAAGTTCGACGGGCTGTTCATCGCCGACGTGCTCGGCGTCTACGACGTGCTGAACGGCAATGTCGATGCCGCACTTCGCCATTCGGCGCAGGTGCCGGTCAACGACCCGCTGCAGCTCATCCCGACCATGTCTTATGAGACCGAGCATCTCGGCTTCGGCCTGACGGCATCGCTCTCCTTCGAACATCCCTACACCTTCGCCCGCCGCATCTCGACGCTCGACCATCTCACGAAAGGCCGCGTCGGCTGGAATATCGTCACCTCCTATCTCAACAGCGGCGCGCTCAATATCGGTCAGCCGGCGCAGACCAAGCATGACGATCGCTACGATCTCGCCGAGGAATATCTCGAGGTCTGCTACAAGCTCTGGGAGGGAAGCTGGGAGGACGGCGCCGTCGTCCGCGACCGCGAAACCGGCATCTTCACCCATCCCGACAAGGTCCATCCGATCCGCCATTCCGGCAAGCACTTCAATGTGCCCGGCATTCACTTGAGCGAACCGTCGCCGCAACGTACCCCGGTGCTCTACCAGGCCGGCGCCTCCAGCCGCGGCAAGGACTTCGCCGGCGCCCATGCCGAATGCATCTTCGTCGCCTCCCCGTCGAAAGCCGTACTGAAGCGTTACGTCGCCAATGTCCGCGAGGCGGCCGAACGGGTCGGCCGCAACCCGCGCGAAATCCTCGCCTTCAACCTGCAAACCGTGGTTCTCGGCGAGACCGATGCGGAAGCGCAGCGGAAATTCAACGAATACCGCAAATACGCCTCCTTCGAAGGGGCGCTGACGCTGATCTCCGGCTGGACCGGCATCGATTTCGGCCAGTTCGGGCCGGACGAAGTGCTGCGGCACCGCCATACCAATGCGGTGCAATCGGCTGTCGAGACCTTCACCACCATCGATCCCACCAAGGAATGGACGGTGCGCGAAATGGCCGACTGGGTCGGCGTCGGCGGTTTCGGCCCGGTTTTCGTCGGCTCGCCGCAGACGGTCGCCGATCTGATGCAGGAATGGGTCGAGGACACCGACGTCGACGGCTTCAATCTCGCCTATGCCGTGACGCCCGAGAGTTTCGAGGATGCGGTCGATCTGCTGGTGCCGGAACTGCAGAAGCGTGGCGTCTACAAGACGGACTATGCCAGGGGAACGCTGCGGGAAAAGCTTGGGGGCGCCGGACCGCGGCTTGCCGCGCCGCATCCGGGTGCGGCCTATCGTAATCTCTTCAAAGAGCCCGCACGTTTTGCGGCCAGTGGTTGAGGGAATAATGACCGGTGACAAAAAATGTCTCGCGGTGTCCGCGGTTTAGAATTTAACCTCTATGACAATCGGCGTTTCGCCCTGAATATGGGCGCTCGATATTTCATCGATCAGGAGGGGTCATGACCGTACCATCTATCTCGCGGCGCACACTGATGAAGGGCACGGCCCTGTTCCTCGCTTCGACGGCGCTCGCCCGCCAGGCGCTGGCGCAGACCGCTCCCGCCGGTGGCCGGCTGATCGTTGCGGCCGATTCCGAGCCGAAGAACCTCAATCCTGCGATCGTCGCCTCGAACGGCGTCTTCTTCATCGCCAGCAAGGTGATCGAGCCACTCGCCGAAGCGTCGTTCGACGGCAAGGACGGACTTTCGCCGCGACTTGCCACCTCCTGGGAGGGCTCGGCCGACGGTCTTTCCGTCACCTTCAAGCTGCGCGACGGCGTCACCTGGCACGACGGCAAGCCGTTTACCTCAGTCGATGTCGCCTTCTCCGCGCTCAAGATCTGGAAGCCGTTGCAGAATCTCGGCCGCCTGGTCTTTGCCAATCTCGAAGCCGTCGATACGCCGGATGATTACACTGCCATTTTCCGTTTCTCCAAGCCGACGCCGTTCCAGCTGATCCGCAACGCGCTGCCTGTTGTAACAAGCGTCGTTGCCAAGCATATTTTCGACGGCACCGATATCGCCACCAATCCGGCCAACAATACGCTCGTCGGCACCGGCCCGTTCAAGTTCGCCGAACACAAGCCCGGCGAATATTACCGGCTGACGCGCAATGAAAATTATTGGGACAAGGACCAGCCGAAACTCGATGAGATCGTCTTCCGCGTGCTGCCCGATCGCGGGTCGGCAGGTTCGGCGCTCGAAGCCGAGGAAATCCAGCTTGCCGCCTTCTCGGCGGTGCCGCTCGCCGATCTCGACCGCATCTCGAAGGTCGCCGGCATCAAGGTGATTTCGAAGGGCTACGAGGCCCTGACCTATCAGCTCGTCGTCGAGATCAATCACCGCCGCAAGGAACTGGCCGATCTGAAAGTCCGTCAGGCGATCGCGCATGCGATCGACAAGAAATTCGTGGTTGACACGATCTTCCTCGGTTACGCCGCTGCCTCCACCGGCCCGGTGCCGAAGAATGCGCCGGAGTTCTATACACCGGATGTCGCGACCTATGACTTCAACCCCGCCGCTGCCAACGAAATCCTTGACAAGGCCGGGTACAAGCAAGGGCCGGATGGCAACCGCTTTACGCTGAAACTTCGCCCCGCGCCCTATTTCAACGAGACCCGCCAGTTCGGCGACTACCTTCGCCAGGCGCTCGCCAAGATCGGCATCGATGCGGAAATCGTCAATGCCGATGCCGCCGCGCACCAGAAAGCTGTTTATACCGACCACGACTTCGATCTCGCCGTTGGTCCGCCGGTCTTCCGCGGCGATCCGGCGATCTCCACCACCATTCTCGTCCGGTCCGGCACGCCCGATGGCGTGCCCTTCTCCAACCAGGGCGGTTATGTCAATCCGGAGCTCGACAAGATCATCCAGCAGGCTTCCGAAACCGTCGACACGGCGGCGCGCACCGATCTCTACCGCAAGTTCCAGCAGCTCGTCGTCGCCGATCTGCCGCTGATCAACGTTGCGGAATGGGGCTTCATCACCGTCGCGCGCGACACCGTGCTCAACGTCTCGAACAATCCGCGCTGGGCCGTCTCGAACTGGGGCGATACCGCGCTGCAATCGTGATAGAATCGGCGGCAATTCTCTTCCAGAGGCCCTGTCCGGCGTGAAACGAGCCATCATCCTCCTGAGGCGCAGGGCGATCAGCAGCATTCCGGTGCTGCTGATCGTGGTGATCTTCACCTTCTTCCTGCTTGAATCGGCCTCGGGCGATGCCGTCGACGCCTATCTGGGCTCGATCGGCGGCGGCGATGCGGCCCTGGTCCAGTCGCTGCGCGAGAGCTACGGCCTCGACCGGTCCATGCTCGCCCGCCTATGGCTCTATCTTTCATCGCTGGCACGCCTCGATCTCGGCTGGTCGGTCGCCTTCAACAGGCCGGTCGGCGCGCTCATCACAGAACGCCTGCCCAACACGCTGCTGCTGATGGGCAGCGCGACGGCGCTTTCCTTCGGCCTCGGCGCGGCGCTCGGCATCCTTGCCGGGGCGCGGCCGGGAAGCTTGCGCGACCGATTGCTGTCGATCGGTTCGCTGATCGTCTATGCCATCCCGAGTTTCTGGCTCGGCCTGGTTCTGAGCATCGCTTTCTCGGTGAAGCTGCGTTGGTTTCCGATCGCCGGCATTGAAACGATCGCCTCCGGTAAGACGGGATTTGCCCGCGCGCTCGATATTGCGGATCATCTGGTTCTGCCGGTCGGCGCGCTTGCCCTGATCTATCTCGCCTTGTTCCTGCGGGTGATGCGCAGCGGCATGGCGGAGGCCTGGAAGCTCGATTTCGTGCTCTTCGCCCGCGCCAAAGGCCTGGCGCGCAGCCGGATCGTGCTGCGCCATGTGGCGCGCAATGCGCTGCTGCCGCTCGTCACCATGCTCGGGCTGCAATCGGCGGCGATGCTGGGCGGCAGCGTGGTGATCGAGAGCGTCTTTGCGATCCCGGGTTTCGGGCGGCTGGCACAGGAAGCTGTCAATGGCCGCGATGCGCCGCTGCTGATGGGCATCGTCGTCACCAGCGCCGTTCTCGTCATCTCGGTCAATTTCCTCGTCGATCTCGTCTATGCCGCGCTCGACCCGCGCATCGGCGCGTCGGAGGGCGGCATATGAGCTGGCTGCGGCGCCTGCTGCGCACACCGGAAGGTGCGGCCGGACTTGCGATCCTTCTCGTCCTGATGTCGGCAGGGCTGCTCGCTCCCGTCGTTTCGCCGGGCGATCCGCTGAGAATTGCCGGCCACGCCCTGCTGGCGCCGTTCACAGATCCGGCTTTTCCGCTCGGCACCGACCGTCTCGGCCGCGACATCCTGGCGGGGGTGCTCTACGGCGCCAGAACCTCGCTTGCCGTCGGCCTGACGGCGGCGTTTTCGGCCATGGTGCTCGGCGTCTTCGTCGGCATGGCGGCCGGTTTTGCCGGCGGGCTCGTCGACGAGGCGCTGATGCGGGTGGTTGACGCCTTCCAGATCGTGCCAGCTTTTTTGCTCGCCCTTGCTTTCGTCAGCACGATCGGGGTGTCGACGCCGGTTGTCGTCCTAGCCATCGCGCTCGGCGCCTGGGCCGATCCGGCGCGGCTGACGCGGGCGCAGGTGCTGTCGATCCGCGAACAGGATTATGTTGCCTCGGCAAGGGTGATCGGCATGCATCCGGCCGAGATCGCCTTCCGGGAAATCCTGCCGAATGCGCTGCCGCCGGTGCTGGCGCTTTCCGCCACCATCGTCGCCGGTGCTGTTCTCACCGAGGCAGCGCTGTCCTTCCTTGGCCTCGGCAATCCCAATATCGCCACCTGGGGTTCGATGATTGCCGAGGGCCGCAGCGTGCTGCGTTCGGCATCCTATCTCTCGGTCATACCGGGCGCGGCGCTCGCCGTGACCGTGCTCGGCGTTCATCTCTTCAGCGAGGGTCTCGGCAAGGCGCTTGGCAATGACGGCGCGAGGGCGGCATGAGCGGCATTTTCTTGAGCCTGCGGCAACTTTCGGTCAACTATGACAGGAACGGCCTCGCCGCGCTGGCCGGCGTCGATCTCGATATCGTCGCCGGCGAAAGGCTGGCGATCATCGGTGAAAGCGGCTCCGGCAAGAGCACGCTCGCCCGCGCCCTTGCCGGCCTGCTGCCTGACGGAGCGACGGTCGATGGCGAGATGCTCTGGCCCGGGCTTGGCCATCTGCCCCGGCCGGGCCGCGATTTCGGCTTCGTCTTCCAGGATCCGGGCTCCAGCCTCAATCCCGTCCTGACGATCGGCGAGCAGGTTGCCGAGGGTGCCAGGCGTCATCTCGGTCTCAGCTGGAAACAGGCCTATATCAGGGCTGAGGAATTGCTCGAACGGGTTCGGATACCGCAGCCTGACAAGGTGATGCAGGCATTTCCGCACCAGCTTTCCGGCGGTCAGCGCCAGCGCGTGGCGATCGCCGCGGCGATTGCTGCGAAACCTCAGTTGCTGATAGCCGACGAGGCGACCAGCGCGCTCGACGTCGTGGTCCAGGCCGAGATCGTCCGCCTGCTCGACGGGCTGGTACGTGAGGATGGCATGACGCTGCTTTTCATCACCCACGACATTGCGCTTGCCTCAGGCTTCGTCGACCGCATCGCCGTCTTTCGCAATGCAAGGCTGGTCGAGGCCGGCCCTGTCCGTTCGGTGCTTTCCGCGCCCAAGAGCGATTATACCGCCGCCCTGATCGCCAGCCATCGCGACCTCGCGACGCCGCCGCTGATCGCGGAGGCGCTGCCATGAACGATGTGCTACTTTCCGTCGAAAACCTGTCGAAAGGGTTTTCTTTTGCAGGCCGCCGGGTCGCTGCCCTCGACAATGTCTCGCTGACGATCGCGGCCGGGGAAACACTCGGCCTCGTCGGCGCCTCCGGCAGCGGAAAATCGACGCTGTCGCGCATCCTGCTGCGGCTTGTCGGCGCCGATGCCGGTTCGGTCCGCTTCGAGGGAGCGGATTGGCTTGCTCTGGCCGGCGCGGCCCTCCGTCGCCGGCGGGCGCGCATGCAGATGGTGTTCCAGGACCCGCTCGCCGCCTTCAATCCGCTGGCGAGCGTTGGCGCCGTGCTCGACGATCCACTTCGCCTTCACGGCGTCGTCGCGAAAGACCGCCGCCGCGACGAGATCGCCATGCTGCTCGAACGTGTCGGCCTGCCCGCCGACTATGCCGGCCGGCCGGTCCGTGCGCTCTCCGGCGGCCAGCGGCAGCGTGTGGCGATCGCCCGGGCGATTGCCACACGGCCCTCGCTATTGGTGCTCGACGAAGCGGTCTCGGCGCTCGATGTGACCGTACGCGGCAGGATTCTCGAACTCCTGGTCGGTCTGCAGAAAGAACAGGGTATTGCCTGTCTGTTCATTTCGCACGATCTTGCCGTGGTCCGCGCCGTTTCCCACCGCATCGCCATCATGGATGGCGGGCGGATCGTCGAGACCGGTCCGGCAGCGGCGCTCGTTGCCGCGCCGCAATCCGATGCCGCCCGTGTGCTCGTTGCCGCCGTCCCCCGTCTCGTGACCGATCCCTGCTGAAGGAAGTATCCATGTCCGATCTTGGTTGGAATCCCCTGCATGGCGTGCCCTCCTATCCCACGGAGCGCTACGCCGTCCTTACCGACAGGGTCGGCGGCATCTTGCGCAGCCGCAATGATATAGTGCTGGTGCAGGCTGAGGCGGTGGTGGCGCTGGAGGCGGCCGCCGTCAGCCTTGCGCGCCCCGACCTTACGGCACTCAACATCATCACCAGCCCCTATGGCAGCTGGTTCGGGCAATGGCTGCGGCGGGGTGGCGCGGCGGTCGCCGATATTGTCGCCGAACGCGGCCTGCCGATCGAGATCGAAGCCGTGGCCAAAGCACTGGACGCCGGTCCTCGCATCGATGTGCTGGCTCTGGTTCACGCGGAATCCGCAAGCGGCATTCTCAACCCGCTGCCCGAAATACTGGCGCTTGCCCGTGCCCACGGCATCGTCACCGTCGTCGACGCGGTCGCCTCGGTCGGTGGCCATCAGCTCGACGTCGACGGTCTGGGCATCGACATTGCGGTGATCGGCCCGCAGAAGGCACTCGGCGGGCCGGCGGGCGTCTCCGCGCTCTCGGTCAGCCCTGGCGCCTGGGATCTCATTCTCAGAGATGGCGCACCACGCAATTCGATCTTGTCGCTGGCCGATCTGAAGACCTGGGTCGACAATGGTCGACGGAGCCTGCCGGGAACGCCGGCGCCGCTGGAATTCTTCGCGCTGGAGATCGCCCTCGACCGCATCGAGGCCGAAGGCCTGGAGAATATCGTTGCGCGCCATGGGCTGGCGGCATCGGCGACACGGGCGGGGCTAACCGCACTCGGCGCCCCGGCCTGGGTGCCGGCAGCAAAGGCTTCGAACCTTGTGACAGCGGTGCCGCTGCCGGAGGGCTTGGCGCCGGCCGCGCTGATCGCAGCCGCGGGACGGTTGGGCGTCGAGCTGACCGACGCCGTCGGAACCGTGCCGGCCCGTCTCTTGCGGCTGAACCACACAGGTCAGCGTGCCTCGTTCCAGACGGTGCTCTCGAATGTCGTGGCCTATGGTGCGGCCCTGAGGCAGGCCGGCCATCCCTGCGATATCGCCGCCGCTGCGGAAGCAATATCCGCGGCCTACAGCCGCCGACCGTAATCGGCCCTTGATAAACACGGCTCGTCAAGGCAGGAGAGTGGTAACACGGAGACTTGGTGCAGATGACGAGATTGCTGGATGCGCAGGGCCTGGAGATTTCGCATGAGGGGCATCGCACCCGGCTGAAATGGCACCGGTTGCGCAAACGATTTGCCGATCCGCTGTTCTCCGCCGCGGTGATGGCGGAGGGATTTGCCGCAGGCGCCTCGATGGAGCTCGATCTGCGGGTGCGCGCCGATGGCGGTTTCGTCGTGCTGCACGACGAGGAGCTCGAAGGCGAAACGACGGGACACGGACCGATCGCCGAAAAGAGCATGGGGGACCTCAGCGATATCAGGATGCAGGAGGGCGACCGGCCGCTGATCCTCAGCGAGGATCTCGCCGCCATGATGCAATCGACGCATCCGGCCGCGCTGCTGCAATTCGACATGAAGGACGATTACGAGGCGATCGGCGCCAGGGGCATCGAGCATCTTGCCGCGCATTTTCGTGATATCGCCGCCTCGGTCATCGTCAGCGGCGGCAGTCTCGACCTCATCGTCGCGGTCAAGGAGAAGCTGCCGCATCTCCTGCGCGGCATCGACCCCACAGGCAAGCTCTATGATATCAGGCAGGCCGGCGGCTGGAAGGCCGTCGAGATGGAATTGCGCGCCGACCTGCGCGGCCCGACCGAACCGGACACGATCTATCTCCACTGGCCGCTGATCCTTGATGCGGCCAATGGAGGCCTCGACATGATCGGGCTCTGCCAGGACGAAGGCAAACGCGTCGATGCCTGGACCTTTACCCTCAGGGATCCGGAGGCTGGTTTCAGCGAAGAGGAATGGCGGAACTTTGAGGCGTTGATGGCCCTGAAGCCGGATCAGGTCACGACCGACGAGGCGCCGGCGACCGAACGGGCCTGGGGCCGCCGCATGGCGGATTAACTGCCTTGGCGCATGCCGCCGAAGGGTGTGAGCGGCGTTCTATACCCTATTTCCGGGTTTGTCGGATGTTTCGTACAATTTGCATCATTTTAAACTTCTGATGTTATCCATATGCCAACAGACAAATGTTGGTGTTCGATATGCAAGCTGTTAATACTGTAGAAATTACTCAACAAGCAAATTCCAGCTTACAGCACGCGTGGCATCTTGGGTGTACAGGCCGTTCGGTCGAGGCACTCACACTGGCCGGCGAAATTCTGGTCGACGCCAAGGCGCGGGGCGACGATTGGCTCGCTGCGCGATGCGACACCGACATTGCCTGGTACTGTTTTCAGATCGGCAAGGCCGAACTTGGACTGACGCATGTCCGGCGGGCGGTAGACTTCTGGAAATTGCACGGGGAGCCTAGGCAGGAGGCCTATGCCCGGGCCTACTTCGGATGGCTGCTCTTGGAATTGGGCTTGCCGGAGGAAGCGATCGAAGAAGCGACCCGCGCGCTTGATCTTGCCGACAAGGCTGCAGACGCAAAAGCGCAAAGCCTGGCGACCAACGTCATTGGAATTATCTTCTGGTACAACAAGCAGCCCGACCGGGCGATCTTGATGAGCGAGAGATCCGTCGAACTCGCCAGATCGATCGGCGACAAAACCTATGAATGCTGGTGGCTCGTTAATCTCGGCGGCGCTCATTCGGAAGGCGGATATATTGCGCAAGCCCTCGGCAAACCGGAGGAAGGGCAGCGGATGCTGACCCGGGCGCTGGAACTGACCGAACAGGCGCTCGACCTCGCCATCGAGACCGGCGACCGCTGGGCTGCGCGCATTTGTCTCGGCAACAACGCCGATTACTACAGCCACCTGGGCGAGCACGAAAAGGCTCTCCAGTGCATGGACCGCTATCAGCTATTTCAAGAAAACAGCTATGTCAGGGACCGGCAGCAATATCTCTACACCTTGGGTCAGATCTACATCAATTACGGAAAATTCGCCGACGCCCTGTCGCTGCTGCTCGAGGCGATGGAACTGATCGGCGAGGGCGGCAGTTTCGATTCCTATATCCAGATCTATTTTTATCTGTCGCAGGCTCATGAAGGGCTGGGGCACTTCGACCTGGCGCTGGAGGCCCATAAGAAATACCACCAAGCCTACCTGCAGAACAGTGCCGAGAGAACCCAGCAGCGCGCACGTCTGGCCGAAATCTACTATGAAACCAAGCGGCTTAAGGAGGTTGCCGAAACGGAGTCGAAACGCGCCGATACGCTGGAGGCCTCCTATCAGAAATTGCAGGAAGAAACCGATATCCTTGCCAATGCCGTTTATCTGGACGCGCTGACCGGGCTTTATAACCGCAAATATCTCGACAGCCGCTTTAAGGAGCTGACGGCCGAAAAGCGTCCCTATTCCATCGCGATGCTCGATGTCGATCACTTCAAGTCGGTCAACGACAACTTCTCTCACATGATCGGCGATCAGGTTCTGAGTGCCATCGGAACCATATTGCGCAGCCAGCTGCGGATTACCGATCAGGCGATCCGCTTTGGCGGCGAGGAGTTCGTCGTCCTGCTGGCAGGCGCTCCCCGAGGTGCTGCCGATGTCTGCGAGAGGTTGCGCTCGGCGGTTGAACAATGGGACTGGTCGGAGATCTGCAACGGGCTGCGCGTGACGATCAGCATCGGTGTCGCCAGCACCCTGTCTGCCAATTCTCCGGACAAGATTTTGGCGATCGCCGATCAGAATCTCTATACGGCGAAAAAGACCGGTCGCAATCGCGTTGTGGCGTAACGGCGTTCCGCAGCTTGCGGACAAAGCTCGCAGCTTCATCAATCGGGCGGATCTATAGCCCCGCGATGTCGAGGATGAATGCGAATTCGCCGGCAAGCCCCGGCGCGTGGGCGATGACTGGCCCGCCCTGCACAAGCAGTCTGTCGACATCAGGCATTGCCACCGCCGCGCCGGCCTCTTTGGCGATCAGTGCACCGGCGAGCATGTCCCAGGCGTTGAGATGGCGCTCGTAATAGAGATCGGCCGCGCCCTCGGCGACACGAACGAGGTCGATGGCGGCCGCGCCCGTGCGGCGATAGTCCATGCCGCGTTCGTGGAGCCGCCGCAAGAGCGCCAGATGGTCGTCGAAGCTCGTCTTGCGGGAATGGCCGAGAATAACGAGCGCACGGGCCGGATCGACGGTCGCAGCCGCATGGACCGGAAGCCCGTCCTTGAGGGCCCCGCCGCCGCGGATGGCGTGAAAGACCTGGTCCTGCGCGGCGTCGTAGACCACGCCGATCTCGACCGTGCCGCCGGCGACGAAGGCGATTGAGACGCCCCAGTGACGGAAGCCCCTGATATAGTTGGTCGTGCCGTCGATCGGATCGACAACCCAGGTGCCGCCCTCGCCTGATCCTCCGCCGCTCTCCTCGCCCATGAAGGTATCATCGGGAAAGCGCAAGATGAGCCCGTCGCGGATCGCCTGCTCGGCCCGCCTGTCGGCGATGGTGACGAAATCCTGTAATCCCTTGTTCTCGACGGCGAGGGTACCGGGGTTCGAGCCGCGCCGAAACCGGGCCGCTTCCCGTCCGACCTCGAGGGCGACTGAGATCGCCACCTCTGAGCGTGCGCGGATGGTAGCGGCATCGAATGCGGAACTCATCAGGCCGTCCTTCTTCTTATCAGTGTCACCGGCGTGAATTCGACGCGCGCCGTCAGATCAGGTTCGGCCATCCGGCTCATCAGCAGGTCGACGGTCTGTTCGGCCTGGAGGTCGCAGGGTTGGCGGATGGTCGTGAGGTCGTAAGCGGTCCAGCTCGCCTGGGGAATGTCGTCATGACCGATAATGGAGAGCGGCGGCGCATCATCACGGCTGCGGCCCTGCATGACGCGGTCGACCACGCCGCAGGCCATATAGTCGTTGGCGCAGAACAGCCCATCGATGCCGGATGCGGCAAGTTCGGCTGCCGCATCATAGCCGCTCCGATAATCGTTGATCCTGACCTGCAGCATCTGCGCTTCGACCCCGAGCTGCTTGCAGCGTGCGACGAAGGCTTCGCTGCGCCGCCGCGCCGTATAGGATATGGCGGGAGCCGCCATGATGGCGAGCTTTCTTGCGCCGCTGTCGATCAGGTGGGTGGCGGCGAGATGGCCGGCCATGCGATCGTCGGAAATGATGCGGTCGACGAAGGGGATATCGTTGCCCTTGTTGATCAGCACGATCGGCACGCCTTCGGCCGCACATTGCTCGCAAATCTCGGTCGGCGGCGCGTCCGAGGTGACGATGACGCCAGAGACGGCGTAATGCAGCAGCTGGCCGATGACGGTCGAGGTATCCGCCTCCTGCGACGTCGGCAGCAGGATGGGGCGGAAATTGCGGGCGATCAGCACTCTTGCCAGATTCTCGATCTGCAGCGTCCGGAACGGATTGTCGAGACCGGCGGCGACGACGCCGACCAGATCGGAGCGTTTATTGGTGAGGCTTCGGGCAAGATAGTTCACCCGATAGCCGAGTTCCTTGGCGGCCTCAAAGACCTTCTCGCGCGTCTTCGGCGAGACGCTGGCATCCGGCGTGAAGGCGCGCGACACGGCGGCGCGCGAGACACCAGCGACCCGCGCCACGTCGAAGGAGGTTACCTTGCGCGGTCCCTTATCCCTGTCTGCCAACTGCTTCTTTCCTCTCTGCCGATGGCCGCATCAGATCGGGCAGATCCGTGCAGATGCCGAGAACCGGAAGTTTCATGATATCAGCGAGAACGGCCGGCCGCTCCTCGTGCCAGAGCACGATCTCGCGCCCCGCCTCGAAGGCTTGCCGCATCAGCGCGTCGGTCACCAGATCCTGCGGGCGTTCGCCTGCCCTCTCCCAGCAGAGATGCAGGATGTCGGCGCCGGCCTCGTCGCCGAGCGCATGCGGATCGTGGCCGACGCGGATCAGCACCGAGAGCGGAAAATCGCAGGCCGCGTCGCTGAGTTCACGCACCTGCGCCGTGTCGAAAGAACCGAGACAGGCGAAACGCTGGTTCATCTCGGCAAGGTGCCGCCAGCAGAGCATGCCGGTTCCAGGCGCCTTGAGTTCGACATAGAGGCCCGTCCCGGTCTCGCGGCCGAGAGCGGCCACCTCCGAAAAACTCGGAACGTCGACGCCCTCAAGCCCGGCGAGTTCTGCCGCTGTCATCTCCGAAATGCGGCGATCGATGCCGAAGACGCGCTCCAGGTGATCATCATGCGAGACGACGACCACGCCATCCCTGGTCAGTTGCGTGTCGAGCTCCCACATCTCGGCGCCGAGTTCGGCGGCGCGGCGAAAGGCGGCGATGGTGTTTTCGCGTTCATGGCCGCTGGCGCCGCGATGGCCGATGCAGAAGGGCAGCCGGCCCTTGCGGGACGGCCAGCCGTAGCGCCCGAAAAACGCCGAGAAATCGCGGGTCATCAGAGCCTCCTGCCATTTTCGTCGAAGACGAAGACGCCGCGGCTGTCGATTGCCCAGCGGACGTCGTCGCCGACATGGATATCGCTGCGCACCGGCTGGATCGAGCGCAGCAACGGCCCGCCGGCAAGATGCACGTCGTAGAGGTTCTCGCGGCCCTGCGTTTCGGCGAAGGTGACCTTGCCGGAAACGGCGACATCGCCCGCCGGCGTGAAATGCTCCGGCCGGACGCCGAGCATCAGTTTCGCGCCCTCGGCCGCACCGATGGTCACGGGCAGCGGCACGCGGATCTCGCTTTCCGGGATCGCGAAGGCGCCCTTGTCCATGACGCCGCGCAGGAAGGTGATCGGCGGATTGCCGAGGAAGCCGGCGACGAAGGCGGTGCGGGGATCGTTGTACATTTCGGCCGGCGTGGCGATCTGGACGATCTCGCCTTCCTTCATGATGGCGATGCGGTCACACATGCTCATCGCCTCCACCTGGTCATGGGTGACGAGGATGGCGGTGATGCCGGTTTCGCGCTGGATACGGCGGATTTCCGAACGCATTTCAAGGCGCAGCTTGGCGTCGAGATTGGCGAGCGGTTCGTCGAGCAGCAGCACATCCGGCTTGCGGATCAGCGCGCGGGCAAGCGCCACGCGCTGCTGCTGGCCGCCGGAAAGCTGCGCCGGTCGGCGCTCCATGAGATTGCCGATCTGCACGAGGCCGGAAATGCGCTCGACCTCCTTGCGGATTTCGGCGGCGTTGACGCCCTTCACCTTGAGGGGAAAGCCGATGTTTTCGGTAACCGTCATATGCGGATAAAGCGCATAGGACTGGAAGACGACGCCGACATTGCGGGCCTGGCTCGGCAGATCGGTGACGTCGCGGTCGCCGAAGAGAATGCGCCCGCCGGTCGGCCGGTGGATACCGCAGACCGCAAACAGCGTCGTCGACTTGCCGCAGCCGGAAGGGCCGAGGAGCGCCAGCATCTCGCCGTTGCCGACTTCGAGCGTCATGTTCTCGATGACTTTGGTGGAGCCGAAGCTCTTCGAAAAATTGTCGAGGAGGATGCGCATCAGCCTTTGTTCCCGCCGCCATAGATGTTCATGAGGTACTTGTTGAAGACTGCGTAAACGATCAACACCGGAACGAGGTAGAAGACGCCGACCGCCTTGAACATGTTGAAGTCATAGTTGTTGTCGTCGAAGAGGAAGCCCGCGAGATAGACCGAAAGCACCTGCACCTGATTACCGGGCGCCAGCACCTGCGGCAGGATGAACTCGCCCCAGCCGGAGAGGAAGGAGAACAGGCCGAGCGCCATGATGCCGGGCTTGACCTGCGGCAGCACGAGGCTGCGCCAGACCCGGAAGCGCGAGGCGCCGTCGACGACGCCGGCCATCTCGATTTCCCAGGGCACGGTGTCGTAGAAGCCCTTCATCAGCCAGATGCCGAGCGGCAGGTCGATCGCCGCCTTCACCAGGATGACGCCGATCAATGAATTGTAGAGGCCGATCATCTGCAGCACGATGAAGATGGCGATAATCAGCGTCACCGACGGGAAGGCATGCAGCACCATGACGCCGGCAAGGAAGAAGCCGCGTGCCGGCACGTTCAGCCGTGACAGCACATAGCCCGCCATCGACGAGACGATGAGCACGACGCTGGTCGTGCAGGTGGCGAAAAGCAGCGTATTCGCGGTCACCTGCCAGATGTTCGCCTTGCCCTCCATCGTCTGCCAGAGGAAACGCCAGTGGTCGAGCGTCAGGCCGGAAGGCAGCAGTGCATCCGCCTGCTTCACGGTCACGGTGTCGAGGAAGAGATAGACATACATCAGGAGCAGCGGCAGGCTGACGATGGTCAGCGCCGATATGACTGGCCAGCTGCTGTAATTTGCCGAGGGCTGCGATCGTTCGGCCATGGTCAATCCTCGATCAGGGGCTTGGCGACAAGCGTGCCGTAGTTGAAGACGCGCAGATACAGGAGCGACAGCGTCACGCCGATGACGACGAGCACCAGCGCCATGGCAGCACCCAGGCCGTATTCGAGGTTGCCGGCATAGTTCCTGAGTGCGGTATGATAGGCGGAAAGCGCCCAGATCTCGGTCGAATTACCAGGCCCGCCGTTCGTCGCAAGCAGGGTTTCGTTGAAGGAGGCAAGCAGCGACAGCGTCTGGTAGCAGGTGACGAAGAGGATCGGCCAGCGCATCTGCGGCAGGATGATGTAGCGGATCTGCTGCCAGCGCGAGGCGCCGTCGACCTCGCTCGCATAGAACTGGCTCTTCGGAATGGCCTTCATCGCAGAGGAGAAGACCAGCATGCCCATCGAGGCGCCGATGAAGCCGTTGATCATCACCACGAAGATCCAGGCATTATAGGCGTTGTCGAGCAGGTAGTTCTTCGGCGGATAGCCGAACTTGCCCATCAGGATCGAAATGAAGCCGGTGTCCCAGGCAAGCCACTTCCACATCATGACGTAGATGACGACAGGGGTGATGCGCGGCAGGAGCCAGATGCCGCGGAAGATCGAGGCTGGTGTCGGCGGCATATAGTGCGTCCAGATCGCCAGCAGCAGCGCATAACCGACATTGAAGATGACAAGCACCAGCGCGACGTAGAGCACGGTATTGAAGAGCACGCGCGCCATCTCGGGCGAAGTGGCCATGCGCGAGAAATTGTCGGTCGTCCAGACCCAGCCGGTATAGGTGGTCTTGGCGACCGTCTCCTTCTGTTCCGGCGTCAGCTTGAAACCCAGACTGTCCAGCGCCGAAAACAGCTGCTCCTTGCTGTCGAAGCGGGTGTTGAGGACGGAGCGGTTGAACTGTTCGGATATCTGCTTGACGTCGCGCGTCGAAGGACGCTCGGAGAGATCCTTGAGCATGCGCTCGATGTCGCGGCGTGCCGGAAAGACCTCGCCCGCATGTTTGGCGCGGAGTTCCGCGGCGATCCCAGGCGCAAGCCCGAGGCCTTCGACGGCCTTGAGGCCGGTCTCGTCGATCGTGTAGCGGGGTTCAGCCATCTCGGAGGCGATGTCTGGCATCGACGATTTCAGCGCGATCAGGGAGTTGGGTGCGATCTGGTAGACGCCGCCTGATATGCCGGTCGCGGTCGTCATGCTGGTCATGGAAAAGACCGCCGTGAGGATGACCGGCAGCAGGAAGAAGAGAACGATCATGATCGCGGCAGGCGCAATCATCACCAGTCCGAGCGCTCTGGACGATTTCATGGAAGCCCCCTCATCGCGGACCGACCGGGCAGCGGGGTCACCGCTGCCCGGAAGAGTGCTTCTATCTTAGCGGATGACGATCTTGTCGCCGAGCGTGCTCTTCAGTTCGCTCTCGGCATCGCCGACGGCGGCGTCAACGGTCTTGGCACCGGTCCAGGATGCTTCGAGGTTCTTCCACATGATGTTCCAGTACTTGCCGAAATCGGAATTGTTCGGCATCGCATTGGCATGCGGCAGCAGGCGCTCGGTGGCTTCACGCGTCCAGCGGTCGGCCGAGTAGAAGTCGACCGTGGATTCCGACTTGGAGATACCGAGATGGGCCGATTTGACCGCATGCAGCGCGTTGGTGCGCGGCTCCGAGGCGATCTTGATCAGCTGGGCGGCGATCTCGGTGTCTTCCTGGTCGTGACCTGCGGTCAGGAGATAGACGAGCGGGTGCGTCAGCGTGTTGGCCTTGCCGCCTTCGCCACCGGGGATCAGCGTGAAGATCACGTTGCCGAAGAAGTCCTTGAGGCCTTCCTGGTTGACGAGACGGGCATAATGCCAGGTGCCGCCGTCCCAGATGCCGGCCTTGCCGGTGGCGACTTCCTTCCACCATTGGTCGGCCGGCATGCCGATGTGGTTCTTCTTGGTGACGCCTGCCTTAACGGCATCGGCGAAGAGCTGATAGGTGCGGGTCATCGCAGCCTTGTCGAAAACGAGCTTGCCGCCTTCTTCCATCGTGCCGCCGAAGCTGGTGTAGAACTGCCAGTAATCAGGACCGTTGCTCGGACGCGGATAGAAGCCGTAGCCAGGCTGAACGAGACCCTTGTCCTGCATCTTCTTGGCGTCTTCGAGCAGGTTCTTCATGGTATACTTGCCGTCCTGGACACTCTGCGGCAGCGCATCCAGATCGGCGTCGCTGTAGCCGATCGCCTTCATGTAAGGCTTCCAGAAGAACATCGGGCGGGATTCGGCATCCTGCGGGATGCCGTAGACGGTGCCGTTATAGGACGCGATCTTCAACAGATTTTCATAGATGTCGCTGAGCGGCCAGGAGTCGAGATCGACATAATCCTCGATCGGAACGATGAGGCCTGCCTGCGACCACGGCGCGATGTCTTCATGGCCGCTGACGACGATATTAGGCGCGGTCTTGGCTTCGGCGGCAAGGGTCAGCGCCTGCTTGAAGTCGTCCCAGCCGGAATAGGACTTCTTCTCGACGGTGATCTTCAGGTCTTCGCCTTTCAGCGCAGCTTCGCGCTGCAGCTGCTGGGCGGCGATCTCGATGGCGTCGAGACGATAGACGTCGTTCGGGCCGGTGCCGCCGGCCCAGACGCTGATGTGAACGTCCTTGGCAAGCGCAATTGCAGAGGTCGAGGCCAGGATGGCGGCGGCGATGGTGAGGGATTTCAGTGTCGGCAAAATGGTCATCTTCTTCGTCTCCCTAGAAGAGCAGCGTGAAGCCTCTTGGCGGGTCAGCACTGCTGATGATGGCCGCTCCGAAACCCCACGAAAACGTGACGATGTCCGCTCTAGGGGTTTGATGTAACGGCCGAATGACAAAATTGAGCACGTGTGCAAAATTATTATGACGATGTCCGGACGACTTGCAAGCGGCGGTTTTCGACAGGCGACTTTTACGCGTCAAATCACGCTTTTCGAAAATCGATTCCGATTTTCGGGCCGATGCGCTAGCATGGCCTCATGAGCCTTGAATCCGTCCGCGCTTTCCTCCGTGCCCACGCACCCGATATCGAAATCATCGAAACCGCCGAGAGCTCTTCGACGGTGGCGCTTGCTGCCGAAGCCCACGGCGTCGAGCCCGCCCAGATCGCCAAGACGATCTGTCTGCGGGTCGGCGAGCAGATGATGCTGGTCGTTGCCGGCGGCATGGCACGGCTCGACAATCGCAAGTTCAAGGACACGTTCGGAGCCAAGGGGCGCATGCTCGACGCAGAAGAGGTGGTGGCGGTCACCAGCCATCCGGTCGGCGGCGTCTGCCCTTTCGGCCTGCCCTCGCCGCTGCCGATCTATTGCGACATCTCGCTGAAACGCTTCGATGAAGTCGTGCCGGCGGCCGGCTCGACGAATTCGGCCGTGCGCATCGAAACCGGACGGCTGGCCGAGCTGACCGGCGCCAGCTGGGTCGACGTCTGCCAGTAGGCGTATGGCGGTAATGGAGCTGCAGAACTTCACACCTGGGAAAGAGTACCTATATTATCTCCCGACATGCCGTGATTGCGCATGACAGGAGATCAGGAATGCCGGGTGCCATTTCGCGTTTTGCCAAGTTTGCGGTCATTGCCGCTCTGACGAGCGCTACAGTTTTTGCTTCCCTTGACGATGCGGAAGCGCGCCGGGCCGGCAGCGGCGGTTTCGGAAGCCGCGGTACGCGCACCTTCCAGGCCCCGCCGGTGACCAGCACCGCGCCTGCACCCGCCGCGCCGATCGAGCGATCGATGACGCCGCGTCCGCAGACCACGGCGCCTGCTACCGCGCAGCAGCCCTTCGGCGCCCAGCGTCCCGGTCTCTTCGGCGGCTTCGGGCGTTCGATGATCGGCGGCCTGATTGCCGGCGGCCTCCTCGGCATGCTGCTCGGTCACGGTTTCGGCGGCGGCTTCGGCTTCCTCGGCATGCTGCTGCAGATCGCTTTGATCGGCGGTGCCGTCATGCTCGCCATGCGTTATTTCGCCAACCGCCGCCAGCCTTCCTACGGCGCTGGCGGCCAGAGCCGATCCTACGGTCAGTCGTCCTATGGCCAGCAGTCCTACGGCATGTCGCCAGCTGGCAACTCGTCCTTCCAGATCCCGGCGATCGGTTCGGGTTCGTCCTCGCGCGGCAACCGCCCGAGCGACGAGATCGGGCTGGCGCAGGCCGATCTCGACCAATTCGAGGAACTGCTGACCCAAGTGCAGACCGCTTACGGTGCCGAGGATTACGGCACGTTGCGGCGGCTGACGACGCCCGAGGCGATGTCCTATCTTGCCGAGGAGCTCGGCGAAAACGCCACCAACGGCGTGCGCAACCGCGTCTCCGACGTCAAGCTGCTGCAGGGCGATATTGCCGAGGCCTGGCGCGAAGATGGTCAGGAATATGCGACGCTCGCCATGCGCTATTCCTCGATCGATGCCATGGTCGAACGCGACAGCGGCCGGATCGTTTCCGGCGACGATCGCCACCCGAGCGAAAGCACTGAGGTATGGACTTTCGTGCGCAAGCCGAGCGCCGGCTGGAAGCTCGCCGCGATCCAAGGGGCCGAGCAGCGCGCCGCCTGAGTGGCGCGCCTCTCCTGGCCCAGAGCGGTTCAGCTTTTTAACGGAAGCGTAGAACCGCTCTAGCTTTTGTTTGTTTTTACGCAATTCCCGGCAAAAGCGTTTCCCGCTTTGCCTGGGAAAACCGCTTCGCACTTTTCCTGGAATTGCTCTAATTCACTGCCACCGGTTTGGAACGCATGCGCGAAACCGTTTCGCGTTCCGCCCGCTTGCAACGCATCGGCGGCAGGCCGCGATCCATCAGGTCCAAGTCTTCGAGCACCATGTCGCCCATCTTCTTGAAGGCGCTGTCGAGGGCGCCGGCCCGGTGTGCCGAGCGGATGAAGCCTTTCAGGCTTCGCACCGGATGATCGGGCGGCAGCGGCTCTTGCGGGTAGACATCGCTCGCCGCGACGATATGGCCTGACGAGACGGCCGCCATCAATGCATCGAAATCGACGACATCGGCGCGGCTGAGCAGGATGAAGGCTGCGCCCTTGCGCATGCTGGCGAAGGCGTCCGCGCCGAGAAATCCCCTGTTTTCACTGGTCACGGCGGCCACGACGAAGATGAAATCGCTCTTCGTCAGGACATCCTCCAGGCTAGCCGGCTCGACGCCGCTTTCCTCGAGGATCGATTGCGGCAGCCAGGGATCGAACACCCGGATTCGGGCCCTGAAGCCGGACAGCACGCGTCGCAGCGCCCTGCCGAGATCGCCGAAGCCGACGATGCCGATTTCTGAGCCGGCGATCAGCCGCGCACTCGAATTACCCTCCCCGCCCCAGAATTCGCAGCCCTGGCGGAAGGCGACATCCGCATCGACGATGCCGCGCGCCAAGGCCAGGGCGAAGCCGAGACCGATTTCGGCGACGGGCTCGGCAAAGACCTGGCCGGTGGTTACGACATGGATGCCGCGCTGAAAAAGCACCTCATAGGGCATGTTATTGAGAAGATTGCTTTCGACGTTGAGGATCGAGCGCAGGGCTGGCATTCTCGCCAGCGTTTCCGCCGAAAGCGGCGGCTGGCCGATGATGTAGCGCGCCTTGCCGAGAATCTCCTCACCGAGCCCAGCGATATTCTCTGGATCGGCCTCGACGATCTCGTATTTCGCATGCAGTTCGGTGCGCGCCTTGTCGCTGAAGATCAGATCGAGCGTGCGCGGCTCGGGAGCGCTGATTGCCAGTGGCCGTTCGGTGTTCGTCATGGATGCCTCCTCCAACGCGCGGGCGATTTGTGTCGCCTCGTCCGGACGATTGATAGCCGCTGTGCCGCGCCGTTTCCAGTTCATGGAAGAGGAATGTGAAGAGTCGAGGTTCCTTCGGAGGGCCGATATTGAGGCGGATGCGCTATCGAAAGCGGCATTTGCCTATCGCATAAGCAATTGAATCGCCACGTAATTTATGCCTTTTTCGTTGACCGTGTAAACTCTTTGAACTAGCTTGGTGCGCGCGACTTGGAACCATGCCTGATGTTTCGGCGGCCGCAGGATGTTCAAAAACTCACGAGGGAATCGAGCAATGAAATCAGCACTCAAGAGCGTCCTGCTGGCTTTGGCTGCCGTAGCGCTTCCGGCCGTCGCCTATGCCCATCCCGCCATCGGCGAAGCTGCCGGCTTCAGCCATGGCTTTGCCCATCCGATTTCTGGCCTCGATCATGTCCTCGCCATGGGGATGGTCGGTGTTTTCGCATTCCAACTCGGCGGCCGCGCCACCTGGCTCCTGCCGATGACCTTCGTTCTTGTCATGGCGCTCGGCGGCGTTCTCGGCGCTGCCGGCATCGCTCTTCCCTTCGTTGAATTGGGCATCGCGCTTTCCGTCGTCGTTCTCGGCGCTATCGTTGCGCTCAACGTCAAGGCTCCGCTCGCTGCAGCGCTCGGCATTGTCGGCCTCTTTGCGATCTTCCACGGGCATGCGCACGGCGCCGAAATGCCGGAAAACGCCGCCGGTGCCGCCTATGCCGCCGGTTTCATGGTCGCGACCGTGCTGCTGCACGTCACAGGCCTTGCCCTTGGTTACGTCATCGGCCGCGTCGGTGAACGTCAGGGCGTTTTCGTGGCGCGCGCGGCCGGCGGCATCGCCGCCATATCAGGCGTCGGCATCCTGGCCGGTTTGATCTGAGCCGCCTCGATCAGCTGCGGCGTGCATAAACGCCGCTAGTCATCACAGTCAAACCAGAACGCCCGGCATGCGCATCGCATTGCCGGGCGTTTCTGCGTCATGGCTGCGAAATGGTGCAGATTGATCCAAGTCAAATACGGCTGTGTCGCGTCCTGTTATATCCGGCTCACGACCAACGAACGAAGATCCAAATTGACGCAGGGCCGCCTTGCCGATTGTCGGTGGGGCGCAAATGTCGCTATAGTAATTTCAGAAATTACTGAAATCACAGACGCAACGGAAATGACCATGAACCTTCCGCCTCTCGTCCAGTCCTTCGTTCTCCATTTCGGCGAAATGGGCTCCCGCTGGGGAATCAACCGTACGGTCGGCCAGATCTATGCCTTGCTCTACGTCTCGCCCGCGCCGATCTGCGCCGAGGAGATCGCCGAATCGCTCGGCATTTCGCGTTCCAATGTTTCAATGAGCCTGCGCGAATTGCAGGCCTGGAACCTCGTCATCCTCAAACACAAGCCGGATGATCGCCGCGATTTCTTCACCACGCCGGATGATGTCTGGCTCATATTGCGGACGCTTGCCGAGGAGCGAAAGAAGCGCGAAGTCGATCCGACGCTGTCGGTCCTGCGGGAGATCCTGATGCAGCGGCCGGCCAGCGACGCCGAACGGCATGCGCAGGCGCGCATGAGCGAGATGCACACGCTGATCGAACAGCTGACGCATTGGTATGAAGACGTAAAACAACTTGAAACGGAAAGGCTCGCGACGCTACTCTCGCTTGGCGCGAAAGTGACCAAGCTTCTGGAGGCCAAGGACCGGGTCATCTCGCTCGGCCGCAGCCGCCGGCCGAATCCTGCGAACAAGAGTTAGCGCCATGGGCACTGCTTTCGTCGACGCAACAAACGAAGCGGAGGCCCGGGCGAGGGATGGAGAAGTTCCACGCGCCGACTCGGCGAAAGCCCGGCTGCGGTATGCGGCGATGCTCCAGGCATTGGCCGCCGCCATCTGGATCCCGCAGGCCGGATTGCTGGCGGTCTCGGTCGGCCGTATCGCCGATGGCGGCGGGCTGCGTGATGTTCTCTGGCCGGCCTTCGGCATCCTCGTCCTTGGGTTGGTAAGAAGCTGTCTCGACGCGGCTGGCGGCCGCCTGGCTTTTCGCGCCGCGCGCATGGAACTCAGCCGCAAGCGGCAGGTCGCCGCGGCTGCCCTTTCCCTATCGTCGCCGGTCGACCGCGGCCGGCCGGTATCCGGCAAAGCCGCGAGCGTCATCGGCGAACAAGCCGAACTCATCGTGGCCTATCTCTCGCGTTTCCAGCCGGCACGGATGAAGGCGAGCCTTGTGCCGCTCGTCATCCTTGCCTTTATCCTCCCGGTCTCCTGGATCGCCGCGCTGGTCCTGCTGTTTGCCGCGCCGCTGATTCCGATCTTCATGGCGCTGATCGGCTGGCGCGCCCAGGCTGCTAGCGAAAGACAGCTTGTCGCGACCGGCGGCCTCAACGGTTTCCTGCTCGATCGCCTGCGCGGACTGACGACGATCCGCGCGCTCGACGCGGTCGAAACAACGGCCCAGCGACTGCGGCGCGAGGCGGAATCGCTTCACGTGCGCACCATGTCCGTGCTGAAAATCGCCTTTCTGTCCTCGGCCGTGCTCGAGCTTTTCGCGGCGCTCGGCGTGGCGATGGTTGCCGTCTATGTCGGCTTCAGCCTGCTTGGCGAAATCCGCTTCGGCACTTGGTCGGGCGAGCTCGATCTGACTGAGGGGTTGTTCATCCTGCTGCTCGCGCCCGCCTTCTTCGAGCCGCTGCGCGAACTCTCGGCCGTCTGGCACGACCGGGCTGCCGGCGAGGCGGCGCTGAAAGCGCTGGATGCACTTGCCGGCGGCGGCGGCTTACCCATCCGGGGATCGGCCGAACCGGCGGCTGTAGCCGGCACCGAGGCGCCGGACGTCCATCTCGAAAATCTCGCCTTTCGCTATGGTGCCGATGAACCACTGATCCTCGGCGGCTTCAATCTCGATGTCGCCGCCGGCGAACATCTGGCGCTGCTTGGCGCCAGCGGCTCCGGCAAGTCGACGCTTCTTTCGCTGATTGCCGGTTTGGCTCCCTGTACCGATGGCCGCATCCTCATTGGCGGCGTCGAGCTTACCGACGAAACTGCCGCGAACCTTCGGGGCGGCATGGCTTGGATCGGCCAGAAACCGCATATCTTTGCCGGCACCATCGCGGGCAATATCGCGCTTGGCAGGCCCGGCGTTCTGCGCGGCGATGTGGCGGATGCTCTTGCCGCCGCCAGCCTTGAAAAGGTGGCTGACGCCTATGGTCCCCAGCCGCTTGGCGAAAGCGGGGTCGGACTTTCCGGCGGCGAGGTGCTGCGGCTTGCGATCGCGCGCGCAGCCTGCAATCCGCACCTGAAGATCATCCTGGCCGATGAGCCCACCGCACATCTCGACGCCGCCACCGCGGCTGATGTGACCCAGAGCCTGCTTGCGCTCGCGCGGGGCCGTACCCTCGTCGTCGCGACACACGATCCGCTGCTGGCCGCCCGCATGCATCGCGCCATCCGCATCGATGCCGATCTCGCCATAAGGGAGGCAGCCGAATGAGTTTCTTTGTCGCGGATATCAGACCGATCCTGCGTCTCTTCCTCGCAGAGCGCCGACGTGCGTTGTTGCTCGGCGCGCTGCTTTCCGTAGCAACGGTGACGGCGGGCATTGCGTTACTCGGCCTCTCCGGCTGGTTCATCACCGCCACTTCGCTTGCCGGCCTTTCGGCCGCAGCCGCCATGACTTTCGACGTTTTTGCGCCGGCGGCCGGTATCCGTCTGTTGGCCATCATCAGGACGGCGGCACGTTACGGTGAAAGGCTCGCGACCCATGACGCGACGCTCGGCGTGCTTGCCGCGCTACGTGAAAGGCTGTTTCGCGGCTTTGCCGAACCGGGTGCCGCCCGCGCGCTCTTGCATCGCCCGGCGCGGCTGCTCTTCCGGTTGACGGCCGATATCGATGCGCTCGATTCCCTCTATCTCCGCATTCTCGTGCCGGCGGCGGTGGCGATCGGCGCAGCACTGGCTGCGAGCGTGGTGCTGGGGCTGATGCATCCCCTGTTCGGCCTGTGTTTCGGCCTTTTTCTCGTCGGCGCCGGCTTCGGTCTGCCTTTTTTGATCGCCGGCCGCACGGCGCGCAGACATGCTCGGCGGCGCGCCCATGGCATCGAAGCGCTGCGGTCGAGGACGATCGATCTCGTCGTCGGGCAAACCGACCTGTTGATGGCCGGCCGGCTTGAGGCGCAGAGGGGCGCGATCGCCGCGGCCGACAGCTATGCTGCTCGTGCCGATGATCGGCTGAACCGCGCCGAAGCCGGCCTGACCTTCAGCTTCGGCATCGTCTCCACCCTTCTGCTGACGGGGTCGCTGCTTGCCGTCGCAGCCCTAGCGGAAACGAAGGCGATTACCGCACCTGTCGCAGCCCTCGGCCTGCTCGTCGCCTTCGCGGCGGTCGAGCCCTTCGCGGCACTCCGCCGCGGCGCCCTGGAACTCGGGCGGACGCTGCTCGCAGCAAGGCGTATCGCACCGTGGCTTGCCGTCGCCGATGTAACCGAACCGTTGGCGACGCCGCTGCCGGGATATGCCTTTTCTCTAGCCGGCGTGTCCGCCTTTCATGAAAATTCTGCCGTGCCGGCGCTCCAGGGTATCGACCTCGTGCTCAAGCAGGGCGAACGCCTCGCCGTCATCGGCAGCAGCGGCGCCGGCAAGTCGAGCCTGCTCGCTCTGCTTTCCCAAGAGTTGCCGGCCAGGACAGGAGGCGTCGCCGCGATGACGGCGACCCTGCTGGCGCAGCGAACGGAACTCTTCGAGGATAGCCTGCGCGGCAACCTCGCCCTTGCTAATCCGGATGCCGGCGAGGCCGGCCTTCGCGAAGCGCTCGCCGCAGCCGGCCTGCTTGCCGATGTCGAGATCATGCCGCGCGGGCTCGACACGCCGCTTGGCGAAGGCGGCCTTGGCCTTTCCGGCGGCCAGTCGCGCCGGCTCGCGCTGGCCCGCCTCTTCCTGCGCGACACGCCGCTCTGGCTGCTCGACGAGCCGACCGAAGGTCTCGATGGTGCGACCGCCCGCGACGTGCTCCAGCGTCTTTCGGCGAAGGCGGCGGGCCGCTCGCTGGTGATTGCAACGCATATCCGCCGTGAAGCTGCCATCGCAGACCGCGTCGCCGTCATCGAAGGCGGCCGCATTTCAGAGATTTCGCGCCGCGGAGAGGCGGCGTTCGAAAAGGCGCTCGACCGGCTTCGGCCGGATTGAGCGAGACAACATGCCCTCAGGCGCCGGCCGGCGCTTGGGAATGCTCCGTACCCCGTGGGACCGTGGGAGAAGACAATGGAACTAGATATCGTAGCACTTTCGCGCTTCCAATTCGCGCTGACGGCGCTTTACCACTTCCTGTTCGTACCTCTGACGCTCGGCCTGTCCGTGCTGCTCGCGATCATGGAAACCGTCTATGTCATGACCGGCCGCCAGATCTGGCGGCAGATGACGAAATTCTGGGGCACGCTGTTCGGAATCAACTTCGTGATCGGCGTCGCCACCGGCATCGTCATGGAATTCCAGTTCGGCATGAACTGGAGCTATTACAGCTATTATGTCGGCGACATCTTCGGGGCGCCGCTGGCGATCGAAGGCCTGATGGCCTTCTTCCTCGAGGCGACCTTCGTCGGCCTGTTTTTCTTCGGCTGGGACAAGCTGTCGAAGGTCGGGCATCTGGTCGCCACCTGGGCGGTGGCGCTCGGCTCGAATTTTTCTGCCCTCTGGATCCTGATCGCCAATGGCTGGATGCAGAACCCTGTGGGATCGGCGCTCAATCCGCAGACGATGCGCATGGAGATCACAAGCTTCTTCGATGTGGTGTTCAACCCGGTTGCCCAGGCGAAATTCGTTCACACGGTGTCGGCAGGTTATGTCTGCGCCTCGATCTTCGTGCTCGGCGTCTCGGCCTGGTATATAATCAAGGGCCGGCATATCGAGCTTGCCAAGCGTTCGATGACGGTTGCGGCCTCCTTCGGCCTTGCTTCGGCGCTTTCGGTCGTCGTCCTTGGCGACGAGAGCGGTTATCTCGCCACCGAGAACCAGAAGATGAAGCTTGCCGCGATCGAGGGCATGTGGAAGACCGAACCGGCGCCGGCGGCCTTCACCGCCTTCGGTTTCCCTGACCAGGAGGCGCGCGAAACGCATTTTGCCGTGCACATCCCCTGGGTCATGGGCCTGATCGGCACGCGGTCGCTGACCACCGAAATCCCCGGCATCGACAAGCTCGAACAGCAGGCCGAAACCCGGATCCGGGACGGCATCAAGGCTTACGACGCGCTGATGCAGATCCGTTCGGCACGGGCACAGGACCAGGTTGCGCAGGAAGTGCGCAGCTCCTTCGAGGATCTCGGCCATGATCTCGGTTACGCTCTTCTTCTGAAGCGCTACGTCGACGATCCGCGCCAGGCGACCGAGGAGCAGATCGTTCAGGCCGCGCGTGATACGATCCCGCACGTGCCGACGCTCTTCTGGTCCTTCCGCATCATGGTCGGCCTCGGCATGTTCTTCATCCTGCTGACCGCCACCTTTTTCTGGCTGTCGGCGCGCCGCCATCTCGACAAATATCCGTTGCTTCTTAGGATTGCCGTGCTGGCGATCCCCCTGCCCTGGGTTGCCATCGAACTCGGCTGGGTCGTCGCCGAGTTCGGCCGCCAGCCCTGGGTGATCGAAGGCGTTCTGCCGACGGCTGCCGCCGTCTCCAGCCTTGGCGCCGGCACCGTGCTTCTGACCATCATCGGTTTTGCGGCACTCTACACGACGCTGATCGTCATCGAGATGGGCCTGATGATCAAGGCAATCAAGCAAGGACCGGAGCCGGACGACGAGCCGGAAGCGGTTCTGATTTCCGAAACCCTCGTCCCGGCCGCGGAGTGACCTGCCATGATCCTTCACGAACTCATCGACTATGAAACCCTGCGTCTCATCTGGTGGCTGCTGCTCGGCGTATTGCTGATCGCTTTTGCGACGACCGGCGGTTTCGATCTCGGCGTCGGCACGCTTCTGCCTTTCGTCGCCCGGACCGATACGGAACGGCGCGTGGCGATCAACACCATCGGCGCCACCTGGGAGGGCAACCAAGTGTGGCTGATCCTCGGCGGCGGCGCCATCTTCGCCGCCTGGCCGCCGCTTTATGCTGTGTCCTTCTCGGGCTTCTATCTGGCGATGTTCGCGATCCTCTTCGCGCTCATCCTGCGCCCGGTCGGGTTCAAATATCGTTCGAAGCGGGAAAGCACCAGCTGGCGGAGCGGCTGGGACTGGGCGCTCTTCATCGGCGGTTTCGTGCCGTCGCTGATCTTCGGCGTTGCCGTCGGCAATGTGCTGCAGGGCGTGCCCTTCCGCTTTGCCGACGATATGCGGATCTTCTACGAAGGCTCGTTCTTCGCCCTGCTCAACCCCTATGCGCTGCTCTGCGGCCTGCTTTCCCTAGCCATGCTGACGATGCATGGTGCGGCCTGGCTGGTGTTGAAGTCGAGTGGCCCGGTCGCAGTGCGTGCCAGAAGCTATGGCAGCATCGCCGCCCTTGCCGTCATCGTGCTTTTCGCACTCGGCGGCCTCTTCCTGTGGATCGGCGTCGGTGGCTATCGCATCACCAGCGATATCAGCCCGATCGGCCCCTCCAATCCGCTGCTGAAGACCGTGGCGCTGGAGAAAGGCGGGTGGCTGACCAACTACACCGCCCATCCCTGGACGATCATCGCGCCCGTCCTCGGCTTCGTCGGCGCGGCGCTGGCCTTCATCGCCATGCGGGCAAGGCGCGAGGTCATGACGCTGCTCTTCAGCAAGGTGGCGATCTTTGGCATCATCTCGACGGTCGGCCTGTCGATGTTCCCGTTCATCCTGCCCTCCTCGCTCGATCCGCGATCGAGCCTGACGGTCTGGGATGCATCCTCCAGCCACATGACACTGTTCATCATGCTTGTGGTGACAGTGATCTTCCTGCCGATCATCTTCGCCTACACAGCCTGGGTCTACAAGGTTCTGTGGGGCAAGGTCGATGAGAAGTCCATCACCGATGAAAATAGCCACGCTTACTAGAGCGATTCAGTGGAACCGCTCTAACCTTTTGTTTTTATGCAATTCCGGACGGAAACCCGCTTCGCACTTTTCCTGGAATTGCTCTGAGGGAGACCAAACGATGTGGTATTTTGCATGGATGCTCGGCCTGCCGCTGGCCGCCGCCTTCGCCGTCCTCAACGCCATGTGGTATGAGCTGATGGACGACGCGGCCAGGAAGAAAGCTTCCGAGCTGCGCAAGTAGAAATGCAAAGGGCGCGGTTCAAACCGCGCCCTTTGCTGTTGCTTCAGCCTTCCAGCCACTTCACCTGCTCGGGTGTGAGCTTGATGTCGAGCGCCGAGAGACTGTCTTCCAACTCGGCGACGGTGCGCGGCCCGATCAGCGGAATGACCGGGAAAGGCTGGGCGATCACATAGGCGAGTGCGATGTGGATCGGATTGCGGCCGAGTTTGTTTGCCAGTTCGATAGCACGGTCGCGGCGTCCGAAGTTGCGCTCGGAATACCAGACCCGCACGATCTCCTCGTCATCTCGCTTGTCGCGGCCGGCGCGGTCGGTAAAGAAGCCGCGACCCTGGCTCGACCAGGCAAAGTTCGGGATCTGCTTCTCGTTCAGCCACTTCTTCCAGTCGTCGTCGGAAGCGGCGACGCAACCGGCCCAGATCGGATCGAGCATTTCGGCGAGCGAGAAGTTGTTGGAGAGTGCTGCCGGCGCCGCCTTGCCGGTCTTTTCGGCATAGGCGATCGCTTCGTCGAAGCGGGCCCGCGTCCAGTTCGAGCCGCCGAATATGCCGCGGATGCGTCCGCGCTTGACCTCGGCATCCATGGCATCGACGAACTCGCCGACGGGCACGTCGGTATTGTCGCGATGCATGAAATAGATGTCGACATAGTCGGTCTTCAGCCTCGAAAGCGACTGGTCGAGCTGCTTTGCGATCATATCAGGATAGCAGAGCGGCGAATGCGCACCCTTGCCGATCAGCACGATCTCCTCGCGCGGCACCTTGCGGCTCGTGTGCCAGTCGCCGAAGATCGCTTCCGTCTTGCCGCCGCCATAGACATAGGCCGTGTCGAAGGCATTGCCGCCGGCCTCGTAGAAGGCGTCGAGCGTCAGCGAGGCGGCGGCGAAGTTCGGGAAGAACTCGAAGCCGAGCGTCACGACCGAGGCAGGTTTGGAAATGCCGGGGATCTGGCGCTGCGGAATGCTGTTGCCACGCGCGACCGTGCCGCCGGCAATGTTTGCCGTGCGCTTGCTGGCTTTCTCAACGCCGTATTCCAGACCGACCGAGGCACGCCATTGGTCGAGCACGCGCAGGTTTCCGATCGAATCCGCCCAGCTCATGCCGGGAGAGCTGAATTCCGTCTTGCCGGCGCGGATGGCGTCACCCGCCGCATCGGCCTCGAAGGAGTAAAGCCAGCGGTCTTCCCTGAGCTCGACGGTTTCCTGTTTGCCCCCCTTGAAGATCTCGATCTTGCCGACGCCGCCCTTGTGGCCGGAGGCGAACCAGAAGTCCTGGACCTCGATCCGGCCTTCCGAGCCGATGATGCGCAGCACATTGTCCTGATTCGCCATGATCGAGCAGGAGACTTCGGCGATGATCTCGTTCGGGAACTTCAGCACGGCAGAGGCCCATTCATCGACGCCGCTCTCTCCGAGATGGGCGACGCCCGAGACCTTCTCCGGTTCCAGGAAGGCCTTGCCCTGCGCCGCGCCGGCAATCAGCCGGGCCATCGAGACCGGATAACCGCCGACATCGAGAATGCCGCCGCCGGCGGTATCATTGGCGAAAAGCCGGTGTTCCGGCCTATAGCTGCCCATGTTGAAGCCGAAGCTCGAGCGGATGATGCGAACGGTGCCGATGACGCCGCTTTTGACGAGTTCGACCAGCTTCTCTGTCTGCGGATGCACGCGATACATGAAGGCTTCCCCGGCAAAGACGCCGGCTTTTTTCGCCTCGTAATAAACCGCTTCGGCATCATAGGCCGACAGTGCGATCGGCTTTTCCACCAGGATGTGCTTGCCGGCGCGTGCCGCCTTGATCGCCCATTCGGCATGGCCGGTGTGGGGGACGGCGATATAGATCGCATCGATCTCCTTATCGGAGAGCAGCGCCTCGTAACCATCGACGATGCGGGCACCGGGGAAGTTCTCGGCAAGACCCGGCTTTGCAGGATTGCGGGTGGCGATCGCCACCAGTCTGCCGGTGCGCGAATGAGCGACGCCATCGGCAAAGGTGCGGGCGATGGTGCCGGGGCCGATGATGCCCCAGCGGATCGGTTGATCTGAAGTCATGGAAAATCCTCTTTCGTCTTTCTGTCCTGGGATTTGGTTCAGCGAAGCCGCTTGCCGGCGCCGTCGAAAAGGAATGAGCGGTTGGCGGGAAGGCCGACTATCAGCGTGTCGCGATTGCCGGCGACGCGCGATTCCGGTCGCTCGATGATCAGTTGCTCGGGGCCTATGGTGGCGTAGATGTAACTGGTATTGCCGAGATGTTCGGCGACGTCGATGGTGACGGTGAGGTCGGCATCGCCCGTGCCCGCATCGACGAAATGTTCCGGACGGATGCCGAGCGTCACTTTTGCGCCAGCTTGGATGGGATCGGCGACCGGCAACGTCAGGCGGGTATTGGCGTCACTTTCCAGCGCGATCACTGCCCGGCCCGGCTGCGTTTCAACCACTACGGCGTTGAGGAAATTCATCTTCGGCGAGCCGACGAAACCGGCGACGAACTGATTGGCGGGATCATCGTACAGATCGAGCGGCGCGCCGATCTGCTCGATATTGCCGGCGCGCAGCACGACAATCCTGTCGGCGAGTGTCATCGCCTCCGTCTGGTCGTGGGTGACATAGATCATCGTCGTGCCGAGCTTCTTGTGCAGTCTTGATATTTCGACGCGCATCTGCACGCGCAGTTCGGCGTCGAGGTTCGACAAAGGTTCGTCGAACAGGAAGACCTGTGGTTCGCGGACGATGGCGCGGCCGATGGCGACGCGCTGGCGCTGACCGCCGGAAAGCTGCTTCGGCCGCCGCTTCATCAGCTCGGTGATCTGCAGGATCTCTGCGACATGGCGCACGCGCCGCTCGGTGTCGGCCTTCGGATTGCCGTTCATGCGCAGGCCGAAGCTCAAATTTTCCTCGACGGTCAGGTGCGGATAGAGCGCATAGGACTGGAAGACCATGGCGATGCCGCGATCGGCCGGCTCGACGTCGTTGACGACCCTGCCGCCGATCTGAAGCTCACCTGACGTAATGTCCTCGAGGCCGGCGATCATCCGGAGCAGCGTGGACTTGCCGCAGCCGGACGGGCCGACGAAGACGACGAATTCGCCGTCCTTCACCTCCAGATTGGCGCCGTGGATGATCTCAAAGCCGCCGAAGCGCTTGACGATGTTGCTGAGTGAAAGCTCTGCCATGCAGCCTCCCGATTATTTGCCCGATTATTTGATTGCGCCGGCCGCGATGCCGGCGATGAAATGGCGTTGAAGCGCCACGAAGATGACGAGGATCGGCGCCGTCAGCAGCACCGCGCCGGCCATGATGCCGCCCCATGACACCTTGGTGAGGCCGATCAGCGTTCCCAATGCCACAGGCGCCGTCATCATTCCCGGTTTGGAATTGATCAGCAGCGGCCAGAGGTAGTTGTTCCACGAGGCGAGGAAGAGGATGATCGCGAGTGCGGCCATGGTTGGGCGCGCCAGCGGCAGGGCGATGCGCAGGAAGATCTGCCATTCCTTGACGCCCTCGACCCGGGCGGCATCGAAAAGCTCGCCCGGCATCATCGAGAAGGATTGCCGCATGAACAGCACCCCGAGCGAATTGAACAACGGCGGCACGATCAGCGCCACCCAGGTGTTTGCCAGCTTGAATTCGCGGGCCACCATGATGAATTGCGGGATGACGACCACCGAAAACGGCAGCGTGATCGTGCCGAGGATGATGGCGATGACGATCGAGCGGCCGACGAAACGGTAACGCGCCAGCGCCCAGCCCGCCATCGAGGTCAGCAGTACCGACAGGACCGTATAGATGAGCGCGACGCCGATGGAGATCACCATCGCACCGATGAAATCGGTGTCGGCCTGCAGGTTCTTGAAATTCTCGACGAAATTGGTCGATGGCCAGAGCACGATGTCAGGGCTGAAGATGCCGTTGTCGGGCATGGTCGAGAAGACGAACATCATCCAGAGCGGAAACAGCCAGATTATCGCAAGCGGCGCCAGCGCGGCATGCAACGCGATCTGGCGCAGCAGAAGGGATTGCGATTTGGATTTCATTTCGGATCCCTCCCGACCCAGAGATTGAGAAGCGAGATCGCCACGGCAAGGGCAGCCATCGTATAGGCGATCGCCGAGGCATAGCCGAAGTTCAGTGAGGTGAAGCCCTGGCGATAAAGCAGCAGGCCGAGCGTCTCGGTGCCGCCACCGGGACCGCCACGATTGGTGATCAGGAAGGGCTCGGTGAACAGCTGCATGGTGCCGATCACCGAGAGCACCACGCAGAAGAGGATGATCGGTTTCAGCAGCGGCAGGGTGATGTGAAAGAATTGCTGGATCTTGCTCACCCGATCGAGCGTCGCAGCCTCATAGACATCGTCGGGAATCGACTGCAGGCCGGCGAGGATGATGATGGCGTTGTAGCCGGCCCAGCGCCATGTGACGGCGAGGATGATCAGCGCCATGGCGGCATTCGCGTTGTCGAACCAGGAGACCGGGCTGAGACCGACGGCCGAGATCAGCTTGTTGATGATGCCGAAATCGAGGCTGAACATCAGCCGGAAGACGGCAGCATAGGCGACCTCGCCGACGACAACAGGCGCAAAGAAGGCGAAGCGGAAGAGCGGCCGCGCTTTTAGCAGCGGCGAATTGAGCATTACGGCCATGACCGTCGCAAGCGCGATCATCACCGGCACCTGAATCAGCAGGATGATCAGGGTGTTGTAAAGAGCATTGTAGAAAGCCGGGTCGTAGAAGAGCCGGCCCCAATTGGCCTGAAAACTGAATTTCCACGGATTGATTCGGGTGTTCTGAAACGAAATCAGGAACGAATTGATGATCGGCCAGACCCAGAAGGTGGCAAAGACCAGCAGATAGGGAGCGAGGAACGCATAGGCGCTCCGAGTTCTGAACGGCATCAAGCCTCCTCCTCACGAACGAATGACCGGCCGCATTGCAAACCGGGGGAAAGCCGGGCGCCTGAAGCGCCCGGCATCGTCATTCATTGCGCGATCGGGAGACCGGTCGCCGAAGCGATCTGCTTGGCGGCGTCGTCGAGAGCCGCCTTCGCATCGGGATAGCCGCCAGCGAAGAACTTCGTCTGCGTTGCCTTGAAGATGGCTTCCGCATCGCTCTGGAAGGCGGTGCCGCGGCTCGGTACGATCTTCGGCAGTGTCGCCAGAATATCCGCCCAGACCTTCTGGCCGCCCCAATAGGGCTGCGGCTCATTGACGAAGGGATCCTTCTCAGCCGAAAGCAGCGACGGGACCAGACCGAATTCCTTCAGCATGGTGATCTGGCCCTCATCCGTGCCGAGGGCGTAGTTGACGAATTTCCAGGCGGCTTCCTTGTTCGCGGATGTCGCCGAAATGGCGAGCGACGAACCGCCGAGATTGGCCGCATGCGGGCCATCGGCCGTCAGGCTCGGCATTCTGTAGACGCCCCACTTGCCCTTGAGATCGGGAGAGGTCGAGCGCACGGTGCCCTCATACCAGCCGCCATACAGCTGGCTTGCGGCCTTGCCGGCGGTATTGGCCTGGATCTTTTCGTCCCAGTTGGCCGACGTCAGCGTCCCGGCATCCTTCATCTCCTTCACCTTTTGCAGCGAGGCGACGCAGGCCGGCTGGTTAATGGTGATATTCTGGCCGTCGGTCGAGTAGTAGCCGCAGCCCTGTTCGTTGGCGATCATGCGAAACCATTCGCTGTCGCCGTTGAAGTCGGCCTGCGCCATGACGACGCCGGGATTGGCGGCAGAAATCTTTTTGCCGGCAGCGATGAAATCGTCCCAGGTGCTGATCGTGCTCGGATCGACGCCGGCCTTTTCGTAGAGATCGCGGCGATAGAAGACGGCGACAGGGCCGGAATCCCATGGCATGGCATAGGCGACATCGCCGACTTCAAGCTCGGTGCGCTTGAAATCAGGGAATTTCGCTTGGATGTCGGCCGTGTAGCCGAGCTCCTTCAGATTGGCGAAGCAATCCGGGAAACGGCTCCAGAAGATTTCAGCCTCGAAATTCTCGATGCTGACAATGTCAGGCAAGCCGTCGCCGCCGGCAGCACACGCCGCGAGCGTCTTGTCAAAGACCTGGCTGTTGCCGAGGTCCTCGACGGTGATTTTGATATCGGGAAACTGCTTGTTGAAGCCTGGAAGCGTGGACTTCAATGCCGATGCAGCGACATTCCAGCTCCAGATGGTGAGATTAGCCGACTGCGCGAATGCGGAGCCGGAAGCAAGCACTGCGACAGCTGCGGTCGCAGCGAGAAGTTTGAAGCGCATTGAAAATCCTCCCTTTTCAATTGCCGATCTTTCACGAACGCGGTTAGACTATCTGTAAGGGAGCGGGTGTCTCCTAAAAAGGGAACATGAATTTGGCGGAAAGTAAGGTCGGCACACGTGCAATCTATCAGCCCGGCGCGAGCAGCATCGAGGGATTGCCAACGGCGCTGCAGATGTTTCATGCCCATCCGCCCGTCATGGCCATGCCGCACTGGCACGCGCAGGTCGAGGTCAACTACGTGATGCGCGGTACCGTGCACTACCGGATGAGCGACCACGAATTCCGGCTGAACGCCGGCGAAATGTGCCTGTTCTGGGGTGGCCAGCCGCATCAGATGGACGAATCCTCGGATGATTCGCTCTATGCCGGGGCCCATCTGCCGCTCGTCTATTTCTTCCGGCTGCGCCTGCCGATCAGCGTTTCCAGCCGGCTGATGAAGGGCGAGACGCTGCTGACCTCGGCAACGGATGCCGCCGACAGCGAGAACTTCACCCGCTGGTTCCGCTATGCCAACTCAGGCGATCCCGCCAAGGCCCAGCACGCCGTCGACGAGTTGCTGCTGCGCATCGAGCGGATCGCGCTCGAACCCTATTCGATGACGTCGCAGGCGGCCATCAATCTCGACGGCGATCACCCTTATCCGCATTCCTCGCGCAGCGTCGCGCGCATGTGCGATTTCATTGCCGCCAATTTCCTGCACGACATCGATTCGGTCGATATCGCCCGCGCCGCCGACCTGCATCCGAAATATGCGATGAACCTGTTCAAGCGATCGACCGGCATGACGCTCAGCAAATATGTGACGCTGCTGCGGCTGTCGCGCGCTCAGGCGATGCTGATGAGCGAGGGCGCCAACGTACTGCAGGTGGCGATGGACAGCGGCTTCGGCTCGATCAGCGCCTTCAACAAATCCTTCCGCCATATCGCCGGCATGTCGCCGTCGGACTTCCGCCGTGATATCCGGCTGGTGACGACGGTCCCGGCCGGCGCTTTCCGGAACTAGCTCAGGGCCAGCCGCAATTCGGCGTTCTGTGCATCCGCCTGCGACTTGTTTTTCACTGGGTAAAAAAGAACCAACGCCTAAGGTGGCGGCAGAATACGCACATTTTCTGTGCAAGTGCATGCACTATTACATCTGCTAGGGAATTGGCACCATCGCACTCTCAATAAAATCAATGATTTACAATTTGGCACACACTTTGCTTCGATAGTTGCAGAGTTGGTGGCTAGGGTTCCGGCGTCGCAAGGCGTGGCTGGTCCGAGAGCTACCACCGGCAGGGGAGACATCCCGCCGGGTGCACGGCGGGACAAAAGCCCGGGAGACCTCGTAAGCCAAGGGATTGGCGGCACGATGGTCATTGCCGATCCCTTTTGAAGAAAAGCAAAAGGGGAATTTCAATGCAGACTTTTTCGAAGATTCTATCGATTACCGCGCTGACGGCGTCCCTGGCGTTGGGACTCGGCTCCATCGCGAAGGCTGAACAGAAGACCGACTTCAAGGTCGCCTGGTCGATCTATGTTGGTTGGATGCCCTGGGGTTATGCTGCTGATCACGGCATCGTCAAGAAATGGGCCGACAAATACGGCATCAAGATCGAGGTGACCCAGTTCAACGACTACGTCGAATCGATGAACCAATATACCGCAGGCGCCTTCGACGCCGTGACGCTGACCAATATGGACGGCCTGTCGATCCCGGCTGCCGGCGGCGTCGATACCACAGCCGTGATTGTCGGCGACTTCTCGAACGGCAATGATGCCGTCATCCTCAAGGACAAAGCGAGCCTTGCCGACATCAAGGGGCAGAACGTCAATCTCGTCGAATTTTCCGTCTCGCATTATCTGCTCGCCCGCGCACTCGAAAGCATCAAGCTGACCGAGCGCGACGTGAAAGTGGTCAACACCTCCGACGCCGATATGGTCGCCGCTTACAAGACGGCTGACGTGACCGCGGTCGTCACCTGGAACCCGCTGGTCTCGACCATCCTGGAGGATCCCACAGCCAAGAAGGTCTTCGATAGCTCGCAGGTGCCGGGCGAGATCATCGACCTGATGGTCGCCAATTCAGGTGTGCTGAAGGACAATCCGAATTTCGGCAAGGCGCTCGCCGGCATCTGGTATGAAACCGCAGCACTGCTGACTGCCGACAGTGCCGACGGCAAGGCTGCGCGCGAGGCGATGGGCCAGGCATCGGGCACCGATCTCAAGGGCTTCGAATCCCAGCTTGCCGCCACCAAGCTGTTTGCCAAGCCGGCCGATGCCGTTGCCTTCACCGCCTCGGGCAGCCTGCCGAAAACAATGGATCTCGTCCGCAACTTCCTGTTCGAAAAAGGCCTGCTCGGCAATGGCGCGCCGTCGGCCGATGTCATCGGCATTGAAATGCCGGACGGCAAGATCCTCGGCGACAGCGGCAACGTCAAGCTGCGCTTCACCGAGACCTACATGAAGGCAGCCGCCGACGGTTCGCTCTAAGCGATCTCAAAGCTGCGGCGCGGCATTGACCGCGCCGCCTGACCTTCATCAGCGGAGCTTTCCTCATGCGCTGGATCAACACAAGGCCGAGCCGGGGCGCGCAGCTTGCCTTGACGCTGCTGCCCTTCGTGCTGCTGATCGTTGCCTACACTTTTGGCTCGGCGGCACGATTGGCGGAGAATGCCAATGACAAGCTGCTGCCCGGTCTTGCCGGTTTTGCCGATGCGATCGATCGCCTGGCCTTCGTTGCCGATCCGCGCACCGGCGAATACCTGCTCTGGTCCGATACCGGCGCGAGCCTGATCCGCCTTTTTGCTGGCCTTGGCATCTCCACGATCACCGCGCTCGTCATCGGCATGCTGATCGGCATGCTGCCTTACCTCCGGGCGCTGCTCTCCCCTTTCGTCGCCGTTATCTCGATGGTGCCGCCGCTGGCGCTGCTGCCGATCCTTTTCATCGCCATGGGGCTTGGCGAAGCCTCGAAGATCGCGCTCATCGTTATCGGCGTTGCGCCGACGATGATCCGCGACCTTGCGCTGAAGGCGCTGGAGCTGCCGCGCGAACAGATCGTCAAGGCTGAAACGCTCGGCGGCTCCTCCTGGCAGATCGGCCTTCGTGTCGTGCTGCCGCAGATCCTGCCGCGGCTGATCACCTGCCTCAGGCTTCAGCTCGGGCCTGCCTGGCTGTTCCTGATCGCCGCCGAAGCGATTTCGTCGGATTCCGGTCTCGGCTACCGCATCTTCCTCGTCCGCCGCTATCTCTCGATGGACGTCATCTTTCCCTATGTCGTCTGGATCACGCTGCTCGCCGTGATCATGAATTATATCCTCGATCGCATCCGCATCGCCGTCTTCCCCTGGTCAGAGCTGGAGAAGCAGGCATGAGCGAACTGGTGATCGAAAAGGTCTGGAAAGAGTATGGCGACCAGATCGTACTCGAAGACGTGTCGCTGACTGTCGCTTCGCGCGCCTTCGTCGCGCTTGTCGGTCCGTCCGGCTGCGGCAAGTCGACATTCCTGCGCATGCTGCTCGGCCAGGAGCGGCCAACGCGCGGCACCATCCTGCTGGACGGCGAAGCTCTGCCGGCCGAGCCAGGGCCGGATCGCGGCGTCGTCTTCCAGCGCTATTCCGTCTTCCCGCATTTGACCGTGCTGGGCAACGTGCTGCTTGGGCGGGAATTATCCGCTTCCCGCTACAAGGCCAAGCTTTTCGGCGCCGCCCGCCACAGCGCCATCGACGAAGCCCGGCGGCTGATTGCCGAAGTCGGCCTTTCCGGCGCCGAGGACAAATATCCGGCGCAACTATCAGGCGGCATGCAGCAGCGGCTGGCGCTGGCGCAGGCCCTGATCATGAAGCCGAAGGTGCTGCTGCTCGACGAGCCCTTCGGCGCGCTCGACCCCGGCATCCGTGCTGAAATCCACACCTTGATGAAGCGGCTTTGGCACGAAACGCAGATGACCGTCGTCATGGTGACCCACGACATGCGCGAGGCCTTCACGCTGGCGACGCGGGTCGTCGCCTTCGAGCGCAAGCGTGACCGCCCGGAGGAAAAGGAGCGCTACGGCGCGACGATCACCAAGGATATTTCGATCTGGCCGCCGAGGCTTGCCGGCGCGCCCTCCGTCTTCAGCCCCGACCGGGACGGCCCGGTCATTTCTCTGGGCCTTCGCCGGGACGACCCGGCTTCCAGTCCGTCAGGAGAAAAACCATGATGCATGTCAGACGTTCGCCCGAAGAGATCGCTGCCAACCGGCAGCGTTATGAGGAACATCAGAAGAAGGGACTGGAATTTGCGCCGAAGGCCTTGCCGGCACCGAGCCCCCTGCCCGCTCCCGCAATCGATGCGGCTGCGATCATCCATCAGGAGACCATCCCCGGCGGCTGGTACTGGTCGACTGCGCTGAAGCGCGGTGAGGCGCTCCGCATCGATCAGGGCGAGGGCGGATCGACCGTGGCGCTCGTTGCCTGGAACGCTGTCGATACGAGCGAGCGGCTCAATCTCGTCGATACGGTCAAGGTTCAGTGGACGACCGCCCTCGGCAAGGGCCGCGTCATCTTTTCGGATATGGGCCGGGTAATGTTTTCGCTGATCGAGGATAGCTCCGGCGCCCACGACTGCCTGATGGGCGGTTCGACGGCAGCGTCGAACGCCGCAAAATATCCTGACACCAAGACCCGCAACACCCGCGAGAATCTCGTGCTCCTCGCCGGCAAGCTTGGTCTCACCAGGCGCGATATCCCTGCGATTCTCAATCTCTTCGCCCCCGTCCGCGTCGACGATGACGGCGGCTTCCATTGGCGCGGCAAACTCTCCAACAGCGGCGATTATGCCGAGCTGCGCGCCGAAATGGACATGATCGTCGGCTTCTCGAATTGCCCGCATCCGCTCGATTCCGACCCGGTCTATGCGCCGAAGCCGGTCATCGTCACGCGCTTTCGCGCGCCCGTACCCGCAGCCGACGACCTCTCGCGCACGGCGACCGCCGAAGCCCTTCGCGGTTTCGAGAACAACGCCTCGATGCTGGCCTGAGGAGGGATTGTGATGACCGATTTCATCAAGACTTCAGCTTCGCGCAGCCTCGAAAACGCGGTGCAGGATCACTTCATTGCGGCCGAGGCGCCATGGTCCGGCATTGTCCGGAAGGGCCAGACGATCCGCATCGAGGACAGTTACGGCCAGCAGGCGATCGACACGCTGTTCTATCGCGCCGATGACTTTGCCGAGCGCTATTCCAACCAGGATACGATGCGGGCCCAAGGTGGCGCCTATATCGGCACCGGCACGAAGATCATCTCGAACGAGGGCAATGTCATGCTGGTCATGACGGCCGACAGCTGCGGCCGCCACGACACCTCAGCCGGCGCCTGCTCCTGCGAGAGCAACACCGTGCGCTTCGGCCATGGCACGAAATACCTGCATGCCTGCCGCGACAATTTCGTGATCGAGGTGACCAAGCACGGTATGAGCAAGCGCGACATCGTGCCGAACATCAACTTCTTCATGAACGTGCCGATCAAGCCGAATGGTGAGATGACCATCGTCGACGGCATTTCCGCACCTGGGGACTATGTCGAACTGGTGGCCGAGATGGACGTGCTCTGTGTCATCTCCAATTGCCCGCAGATCAACAATCCCTGCAACGGCTTCGATCCGACGCCGATCCGGGTGCTGATCTGGGACGGCGAGGACTGATCGATGTTCACCAAGGTCCTTATCGCCAATCGCGGCGAAATTGCCGTCCGGGTTATCCGGACATTGAAGCGGATGGGCATCGCCTCGGTTGCCGTCTATTCCGATGCCGACCGGTTCGCCAAGGCGGCGCTGACCGCCGATGAGGCCGTCCGCCTCGGCCCGGCGCCGGCCGCCGAGAGTTATCTCAATATCGATGCCGTCGTCGCCGCCTGCAAGGCGACGGGTGCTGAGGCCGTGCATCCGGGCTATGGCTTCCTCTCGGAAAATATCGGCTTTGCCGAGCGGCTCGCCGCCGAAGGCATCGCTTTCATCGGTCCGCGACCGCAGCATCTGTCGGCCTTCGGCCTGAAACACACGGCCCGCGAACTGGCCAAAGCGAGCGGCGTGCCGCTGCTGCCCGGCACCGATCTCTTAGAGAGCGTCGACGAGGCGCTTTCGGCCGCCGAAACCGTCGGTTATCCCGTCATGCTGAAAAGCACGGCCGGCGGCGGCGGCATTGGCATGCAGCTCTGCGCCGACGCTGCGGGCCTCAAAGCCGCCTTCGAAAGCGTGCAGCGGACAGCGCGCGCCAGCTTCGGCGATGCGCGCGTCTATATCGAGCGCTTCGTTGCCGAAGCGCGCCATGTCGAGGTGCAGATCTTCGGCGACGGCAAGGGCGGAGTGATTGCACTTGGCGAACGCGATTGCTCGCTGCAGCGCCGAAACCAGAAGGTGGTCGAAGAGATGCCTGCGCCTGGCCTTTCCTCGGAAATACGGGCGCGGCTGCACAAGGCGGCGGTCGATCTAGGACGCTCGGTCTCCTATGAATCGGCCGGCACTGTCGAATTCATCTATGATCCCCAGCGCGAGGAATTCTATTTCCTTGAGGTCAATACCCGCCTTCAGGTCGAGCATCCCGTCACCGAAGCCGTCTTCGGCATCGATCTTGTCGAATGGATGATCCGGCAGGCGGCGGGCGAAGACGTGCTCTCGGGCGCCAGAGGCCTGATGCCGAAGGGTGCAGCAATCGAGATGCGGATCTATGCGGAGATGCCGCATGCCGATTTCCGTCCCAGCGCCGGCCTGCTGACCGAGGTCGTTTTCCCGGACAATGCCCGCGTCGACGGCTGGATCGAGACGGGAACCGAGGTGACGCCCTTCTACGACCCGATGCTCGCCAAGCTGATCGTGGCGGCGGAAGACCGGCCGGCGGCGATCGGGAAGCTGAAGGCAGCGCTTGCAGCGACATCGATATCGGGCATCGAAACCAATCTCGATTATCTCAGGACCATCGCCGCTTCCGAGCTGCTTGCCGGCGCCAAGGTGGCGACGACGGCGCTGCGCGACTTCGCCTTTGTTCCCGATGTCGTCGAGGTTCTCGCCCCCGGCGCGCAGTCGAGCATCCAGGAACTGCCGGGCCGGCTCGGGCTCTGGCATGTCGGCGTGCCGCCGAGCGGGCCGATGGACGAGCGCTCCTTCCGTCATGCCAACCGGCTGGTCGGCAATGACGATGTGACGGCTGCGCTGGAGTTGACCGTTTCCGGTCCGACATTGCGGTTTTATTCCGACCAGACGATCGCGCTTGCCGGCGCGCGGATGCCAATGACATGCGACGGCGTGAAATTGCCGCATGACGCCCCGATGACAATCCGGGCGGGTCAGGTTCTGTCGATCGGTTCGATCGACGGACCGGGACAACGCGCCTATCTCGCCGTCGCCGGTGGTTTTGCCGCTCCCGTTGTGCTCGGCTCGCGCGCGACTTTCGGCCTCGGCCAATTCGGCGGCAACGCCACCGGTACGCTGAAGACAGGACACGTGCTGCATTTTGCCCGCCAGGCACCGGCCGAACCGGCAACGCCTGCGACGGAGCCGGCCGCCTTGACGCGCGAATGGGATGTCGGCGTGGTCTACGGCCCGCACGGGGCGCCCGATTTCTTTCAGGACAGCGATATCGAGACGCTGTTCTCGACGGCCTACGAGGTGCATTTCAACAGCGCCCGTACCGGTGTGCGTCTGATCGGCCCGGCCCCGCAATGGGCGCGCAGCGACGGCGGTGAGGCGGGGCTGCACCCCTCCAACCTGCACGACAATGCCTACGCGATCGGGGCGATCGATTTCACCGGCGATATGCCGATCATTCTCGGCCCTGATGGTCCGAGCCTCGGCGGCTTCGTCTGCCCAGCGGTGATCGCCCGCGACGAGCAGTGGAAGATGGGCCAGTTCAAGCCCGGCGACCGTATCCGTTTTCATGCACTGGCGCGGCTGGAAGACCCGATCGCCGGCCCGGCGGTGCGGCGACCCTCGGAAGAAGCAGGTTCGCCGATCGTCGGCATCAGCGAGGATGGACCGGTTTCTGTCGTCTATCGCCGCCAGGGCGACGACAATCTGCTCGTTGAATATGGGCCGATGACGCTCGACATCGCGCTCCGGCTGCGGGTGCATCTGCTGATGCAGGCGGTCGTCGAGGCCCGCCTCCCCGGCGTCGTCGACCTCACCCCCGGCATCCGCTCGCTGCAGATCCACTATGACGGCACGCAGCTGACGCGCCGGCGCCTGCTCGGGCTGCTCTCCGAGATCGAAGCGACGCTGCCGGCGGCACAGGAAGTCACCGTGCCGAGCCGCATCGTGCATCTGCCGCTCTCCTGGAACGATCCGGATGCGGAGCTTGCGATGCGCAAATATCAGGAGCTGGTGCGCCCGAACGCGCCCTGGTGCCCGTCGAATATCGAGTTCATCCGCCGCATCAACGGTCTTCCCGATGAACAGGCCGTCCGCGATATCGTCTTCGATGCGAGCTACCTGGTGCTCGGGCTCGGCGATGTTTATCTCGGCGCGCCGGTTGCGACGCCTACCGATCCGCGTCACCGCCTCGTGACGACGAAATACAATCCCGCTCGCACCTGGACGCCGGAAAATGCCGTCGGAATCGGCGGCGCCTATATGTGCATCTACGGCATGGAGGGACCGGGCGGCTATCAGCTCTTCGGCCGCACCATCCAGGTCTGGAACACCTGGCGGGAGACACCAGCCTTTGCCAAGGGAAAACCCTGGTTGCTGAACTTCTTCGACCAGATCCGCTTCTTCCCGGTCAGCAATCAGGAGCTGACGGAGGCGCGCGCCGCCTTCCCGCATGGCGGCTATCCGATCAGGATCGAGGAGACGGAATTCTCCTATGCCGCCTACGAGAAAGAGTTGCAGGTCAATTCGGCGTCGATCGGCCGCTTCAAGGCAACGCAGCAAGCTGCCTTCGATGCCGAACGCCAGCGCTGGAAGGAAGCCGGGCTCGACAGCTTCGTCACCGACGAAGGCACGGGCGAAAGTCCGGACGGGGATATTCCCGACGGCTGCTTCGGTGTTGCCAGCGCCGTGCCCGGCAATATCTGGAAGTTGCTGGTCGAGCCGGGCGCCCCGGTTGCGGCCGGCGATACACTCGCCATCATCGAGTCGATGAAGATGGAAATCAACGTCACCGCCCATGCGGCAGGCCGCGTCCGCGACCTGCGCGCCGGGCCGGGACGAAACGTCAAAGCGGGCGAGATCATTGTTGTTCTGGAGGAATGCTGACCCATGCTGCCGACCATTCTTGATCTGACCAGCCTTAGCGAAGCCTATGCGGCAGGCAAAAGCCCGCTCGATATCATCGAGATCGTCATTGCCCGTCGGGCCGCCTCGACGGATCCCGCTATCTTCATCACGCCGACACCTGACGACATATTGCGGGCCGAAGTGCGCGCCCTGATGATGCGCGCACCGGAACCGAACAGCTTGCCGCTTTGGGGCATTCCCTTCGCCGTCAAGGACAATATCGACGTGGCGGGCCTGCCGACGACGGCTGCCTGCCCTGCCTTTTCCTACCGCCCAGAGAAGGACGCAACTGTCGTTGCGAGACTGCGGGCTGCAGGCGCAATCGTCATCGGAAAGACCAATCTCGACCAGTTTGCGACCGGTCTCAACGGCACACGCTCACCCCACGGAGCACCGCGCTCGGTCTTTGACAAGAACTATGTGTCGGGCGGCTCGAGCTCCGGCTCGGCGGTTGCCGTCGCCTCGGGCTTGGCAAGCTTCGCGCTCGGCACGGACACGGCCGGCTCTGGTCGCGTGCCGGCGGCTTTCAACAATCTCGTCGGCATCAAACCGACACCCGGACTGGTGCCCAATGTCGGGGTTGTGCCTGCCTGCCGCAGCGTCGATGTCGTCACCGTCTTTGCCCCAACGGTCGGCGACGGCGTCGCAATCCGCAAGGTGATGGAGGGCTTCGATGCCGCCGATCCGTTTTCGCGCAAGGCGGTTCCCGCCAGCTTGCCCGCCTCCGGTCTGCGCATCGGTGTGCTCGATGGAGCGGAGCGGGAATTCTTCGGCGACAAGGAGGTGGAGGCGCTCTACGACCAGGCGATCGAGCGGGCCAGAGGGCTCGGCGCGACCATCGTGCCGTTCGATTACGCGCCATTCCGCGAGGCCGCCGCCCTGCTCTATGACGGGCCGTGGGTCGCCGAGCGTCTGGCGGCGGTCGAGACCTTCCTTGCCACGAACGCAGCTGATTTCGACCCGACGGTGCGGGGAATCATCGAAGGCGCCAAGGGCAAGACCGCGGTCGAGGCCTTCAACGGCCGCTACCGGCTGGAGGAACTGCGCCGCAAGACCGAGGCCGAATGGGAAAAGGCCGACGTGCTTCTGCTGCCGACCTCACCGACCACTTATACAGTCGAAGAAATGATGGCGGATCCGATTGTGAAAAACGGCCATTTCGGCCGCTACACCAACTTCGTCAATCTGCTCGATTGCGCGGCGATCGCCGTTCCGGCTGGCTTCGACGCCGACGGTCATCTCCCGGCCGGCATCACTCTAGTCGGCTCCGCCTTTGCAGATGACGCCCTTGCTCCCTTCGCCGACGCCATGCATCGCACCTTGAATGCAGGAATGGGCAAGGACCGTCTGGCGGCAATACCCGAAGCAAGCCGCGTGCCGCAGGCCGATGACGGCTTGGTGCCGATCGTCGTCGTTGGGGCGCATCTTACCGGCATGCCTCTCAACCACGAACTGACCCGACCGGGCGGCAGGCGCATCAAATCCTGCCGTACTGCACCGGATTACCGCCTTTTCGTTCTGCCCGATACAGTCCCGCCGAAGCCAGGCCTGATCCGAGAGCCCGGCTTTGACGGCAAAGGCCTCGAAGTTGAGGTTTGGAAAGTCCCCGCGGAAGCTTTCGGGCGCTTTGTCCAGAACATCCCGGCGCCGCTCGGTATAGGCAAGGTAACGCTCGATGACGGTTCCCAAATTGCAGGTTTTCTCTGCGAGGCTCATGCAATCGAAGGCGCCCGTGAAATCACTGAATTGGGAGGCTGGCGCGCCTACGTCACGGATCAAAGGATCCCGAAATGAAATGAGCATGAAGTATCATCTCAAAAGGATCCTCCTGGCGATACTTGCGGGCCTTGAAGCACGAAGCGACGCGCGCCGGTTCGGTCGCGCAAGAAGGTGATTGACCATCGGTCAAACCCTTCGCCGCAGGATCACGTGACGAGGCCGTACCGGGGCGGCGCGCGCTTTTTCGTCCGGAATTGCGTAAAAACAAAGGGATGGAGCGGTTCGGGCTTCCGTTAAAAGCTGCACCGCTCTAGCGGCGCCTGATTTTTGGCGCCGTGTCCTCGTTACTCCCCGGCCGCTGCAAATACCGCGCTGGCATCGCTGACAATTTCCACATGAGAATATGCCGCCTGCCCCGCAGCCGCGGCATCCGCCCGCATGATCGCGGTCACGATCCGGCCGTGCTCCTCATAGGATTTTGCCAGACGCCCCGGCAGACGGAACTGCGCCCGCCGAAAAGGCGCGAGCCGCGCCCGCGTCTGCGTCACCATCTCGAAGACATGATCGTTATGCGCGCCGCGATAAAGTCGGGTATGGAATTGGGTGTTGTAAGCCGAATATTCCTCTTCTGCGCCGGCATGCACGAGCCTTACTGATGCCAGATGCTCCAACTCCAACGCGCGCCGCTCATCGACCGTCATGCGCTCAGCCGAGAGCCTGGCGCAGATTGCTTCAAGCTCCGCCATCGCCTCGAACATCGAATGCAGATAGGCCTCGCTGACATTGGTAACGAGGGCACTGCGGTTTGGCTCGCGTGCAATCAATCCCATGGCGCCCAGCTCACGCAGAGCCTCTCGTACCGGTGTGCGCGAAACGTCGAAACGAACCGCGAGCGACACCTCATCCAACTTCGCGCCAGGCAGGATTTCACCTGTGACGATCATGTCGGCAATCGCCCGCACCATCTGTTCGACGGTGGTTCCGGTACGGATCACTTCTTTGCGCCTAGTCTGCTTCACGATACGAATCTGCTCACGTCAACATTCTGCATACAGATGCGGTTCGAGAGTCGATAAGTCAAATCCAGTGGCGAAGATATTGTTAAAATTTCGCTTTCTGATGCACGAGCACCTCAGGCAATCCGACTTTATTGCCAACTGCGCAGTAACAATGAACAAGAAATATCTATTGATTACTTTTTGCGCAAGGATTCGATCAATCTGCATGCACTTTGCAAAACGAAAATCTTGGTGTGACGGATAAACTATAAAAAACAACTGGTTAATTTCTGGCACATGCATTGCATGCACTTTTCTGTACCTGTTCACAACCGGCCCAGCGCCGCAAGGAGCATTCCGATGACCAAACTCCTTTCCATGAACCGCCGCAATTTCCTCCAGGCTTCTGCTGCCGGTGCGCTCGCCGGCGCTATGCCTGGCCTGATCGGCTCCTCCGCCGCAGCCCAAACCGCGCTGACCGTCGGCTTCATCTATGTCGGCCCCAAGGACGACTACGGCTATAACCAGGCGCATGCGGAAGGTGCGGCCGTTATCAAGGCGCTACCGGGCGTGACGCTGGTCGAAGAAGAGAATGTGCCGGAAACCGTCGACGTCCAGAAGACCATGGAATCCATGATCAACCTAGACGGCGCGACCCTGCTCTTTCCAACCTCCTTCGGCTACTTCGACCCGCACATGCTGGCCATGGCCGCTAAACATCCCGACATCCAGTTCCGCCACTGCGGCGGCCTCTGGCAGGAAGGCAAGAACCCGGCCAATACGGGCTCCTATTTCGGCTATATCTTCCAGGGCCAGTATCTGAACGGCATCGCCGCCGGCCATGCGACGAAGAGCAAGAAGATCGGCTTCGTCGCCGCCAAGCCGATCCCGCAAGTTCTGCAGAATATCAATGCCTTCCTGCTGGGCGCACGCACGGTCGATCCTGGTATCACCTGCCAGGTGATCTTCACCGGCGAATGGTCGCTCGCCGTCAAGGAGGCCGAGGCCACCAATGCGCTGGTCGACCAGGGTGCCGACGTCATCACTTGCCACGTCGACAGCCCCAAAGTGGTCGTCGAGACGGCTGCCGGCCGCGGCGCCTTCGTCTGCGGCTATCACGCCAACCAGAGCCCGCTTGCTCCTGAAAAGTATCTCACCGGTGCCGAATGGGCCTGGGGCAACGTCTACAGCGATTTCGTCAAGAAGGCGCAGGCCGGCGAAAAGCTCGGGAATTTCGTGCGCGGCGGCCTGAAGGACGGCTTCGTGAAGATGAGCGCGCTCGGCCCCGCCGTGTCCGCGGAGGGCCGCAAGGCCTTCGAAACCACGCAGGCAGAGATGATGAAGGGCGGCTTCTCGGTCTTCAAGGGTCCGTTGAAGGACAATAAGGGCGACACGGTCGTTGCTGCCGACAAGAGCTACGCCGAAGACGCGATCGAGCTTGAGAGCATGAATTATCTGGTCGAGGGCGTGGTCGGGTCCACAGCGTAAACCACGAAGGGAGAAGCGCCATGACCATTGAGGCCAATGATCCCGCAATAGCCATCGTGGAAAAACCAGCTTCGCTGCGCCCCGTCCTCGAATGGATCGCGCGGCGAGCCGAGCCTGTTGTCATCGGCCTCGCGGCCATCCTGATCGGTCTTGCGTTCTTCTCCCTCTTCATCCTGGCGGTCGGCAAGTCGCCGGCCACCCTCTTCCAACTGATGTATACCGGCGGCTTTGGCAGCTGGTTTTCGGTGCAGAACAGCTTAAGTCGTGCCGCACCCCTTCTCCTGACGGCACTCTGCGTCGCCCTGCCCGCCCGTCTCGGCCTCGTCATCATCGGCGGGGAAGGAGCGGTCGTGCTGGGCGGCGTTGCCGCCGCAGCCATGGCTCTGCCGCTCGCCGGCAGCGCGCCTGTTTTCCTCACCCTCATTCTGATGGCAATCGCCGCCATGGTGGTCGGCGGCATCTGGATCGGCCTTGCCGGCTTCCTGCGCCATTACCGCGGCGTCAACGAAACCATCTCGTCGCTGCTGCTCTCCTATATCGCCATTGCCCTGATGAACCAGTTCGTCGAAGGGCTGCTCCGCGATCCGGCAAGCCTCAACAAGCCGTCGACCAGGCCGCTGCCGGCAGAATACATGCTCGGCAATATTCCAGGCATGGACGTGCATTGGGGCCTCGTCATCGGTATCCTCGCCTGCATGCTCTCCTGGATCGTGATCGAGGCGACGAGCTATGGTTTTGCCGCCCGCATCGCCGGCGGCAACGTGCGCGCCGCCCAGATCCAGGGGCTGCCGGTCGGCAAGCTGATTGCCGGATTTACCGCGCTTGCCGGCAGCTTTGCCGGTCTGGCGGGCATGATCGAAGTGGCGGCGGTGCAGGGAAGTGCCAACGCCTCGCTTGCCGCCGGCTACGGTTATACCGGTATCCTCGTCGCCTTCCTCGCCAGGCACAATCCGCTGGCGATCATTCCGGTCGCGATCCTGCTCGGCGGCATCGACGCCTCGGGCGGCCTCATCCAGCGGCGTATGGGCCTGCCGGATGCGACGGTTCTGGTGCTGCAGGGGACGCTCTTCATCGTCATTCTCTTCTGCGAGACCTTCTACGGCCGCTTCAAGATCTTCAATCCCGACCTCTGGAAAAGGAGCCTCTGATGGAAGAGACAGGCATCGGCATCTGGGGCGTGCCGCTGGCGATCTTCGCCGGCGCCATCCGCGTTTCCACCCCCTTCATCTTCGTCAGCCTCGGCGAGACGATCACCGAACGCTCCGGCCGCATCAATCTCGGCCTCGAGGGCACGCTGGTCTTCGGCGCCATGACGGCCTATGCGGTGGCCGTCATGACCGGCTCGCCGACCCTCGGCGTGCTCGCCGCAATGGTGGCGGGCGCGATCTTCGGCCTCATCCACGGCTGGATCTGCAAATTCCCCAAGGTCAACGACATCGCCATCGGCATCGCCATGATGCAGTTCGGTCTCGGCATGGCGTTCTTCCTCGGCAAATCCTTCATCCAGCCGGTAGCGCCGAAACTGCCCTCGATCCCGCTCGGCAGCTGGTCGAGCATTCCGCAGGTTCAGGCGGCGCTCAATATCAACGTGCTGTTCTTCATCGGCGCGGCACTTGCCCTCTTCCTGTTCTGGGCCTTCAAGAACACCCGCATCGGCCTGATCCTGCGCGTCGTCGGCGACAGCACCGACGCGGCCCGGGCCATGGGCATCCACCCGGACCGGGTTCGGTTGCTGGCAACGGCAGTGGGCGGTTCGCTGGCGGCAATCGGCGGCGCTTATCTCTCGCTCTACTATCCGGGCTCGTGGAACGAAGGCATCTCTTCGGGTCAGGGCCTGATGGCGGTGGCTCTCGTCATTTTCGCTCGCTGGAATCCGATCGGCTGCTTTCTCGCTGCCCTGCTTTTCGGCGGTGCCGGCGCGCTCGGCCCGGCGCTGCAATCGGTCGGCGTCACACAAGGCTACTACCTTTTTTACGCCGCGCCTTACGTGCTCACCCTCATCATCCTGATCGCCACCTCCTCGCCCACCCGCTCGCTCGCCGGAGCGCCGGGTGCGCTATCGCTCACGAAATAACGGAGCATCCCGATGAACGGCCTTGGCGGTCTCAACAAATCCGAACACGGCATCGGTATCGGCCTGGTGCAGCTCCAGCTGCCGGTGACCGTCACCAAAGCGGACTTGGCAAAACAGACGCAGGTGATCGTCGATCTGGTGGCCAAGGCGCGGCGCAACCAGCCGGGCATGGACCTCGTCGTCTTTCCCGAATACGCGCTGCATGGCCTTTCCATGGACATCAATCCGGAGATCATGTGCACGCTCGACGGGCCGGAGGTCGCGGCCTTCAGGCAGGCCTGCAGGGACAATCGGATCTGGGGCTGCTTCTCGATCATGGAGCTGAACCCTGACGGCATGCCCTACAATTCCGGCATCGTCATCGACGATCAGGGCGAGTTGAAGCTCTATTACCGCAAGATGCATCCCTGGATCCCCGTCGAGCCGTGGGAGCCCGGCGATCTTGGCATCCCTGTCATCGAAGGCCCGCGGGGCGCCAAGCTCGCGCTGATCATCTGCCATGACGGCATGTTCCCGGAGATGGCGCGCGAATGCGCTTATAAGGGCGCCGAAATCATGATCCGCACAGCCGGCTACACGGCGCCGATCCGCGATGCCTGGCGCTTCACCAACCAGGCCAACGCCTTCTGCAACCTGATGGTCACCGCGAATGTCTGCATGTGCGGTTCGGACGGCACGTTCGATTCCATGGGTGAAGGCATGATCTGCAATTTCGACGGCACGATCATCGCCCACGGCACCTCCGGCCGCGTCAACGAGATCATCACAGCCGAGGTGCGTCCTGACCTGGTGCGCGAGGCCCGGCTCGGCTGGGGCGTGGAGAATAATATCTACCAGTTCGGCCATCGCGGCTATGTCGCCGTCGCTGGCGGCGCCAAGGATGCGCCCTACACCTACATGCACGACCTTGTCGCCGGCAAATACCGCCTGCCATGGGAAGACGAGATAAAGGTCAAGGACGGCACGTCCTGCGGATTTGACAAGCCGATGCGCCGTTACGGCGAACCCCTCAAACCTGCCGCGGAATAGGAGAGAGAATGATGGACGCGATGGTCGAAACCAACGGGCATTTTATCGACGCCGATCCGTATCCGTGGCCCTATAACGGCGCGCTGAGGCCTGATAACACCGCCCTCATCATCATCGACATGCAGACGGATTTCTGTGGCAAGGGCGGCTATGTCGACCACATGGGCTACGACCTGTCGCTGGTGCAGGCGCCGATCGAACCCATCAAACGTGTGCTTGCCGCCATGCGGGCCAAGGGCTACCACATCATCCATACCCGCGAGGGCCATCGCCCCGACCTCGCCGATCTGCCGGCCAACAAACGCTGGCGCTCGCAGCGGATCGGCGCCGGCATCGGTGATGCCGGCCCCTGCGGCCGCATCCTGACGCGTGGCGAACCCGGCTGGGACATCATCCCTGAACTCTACCCGATCGAAGGCGAGACGATCATCGACAAGCCCGGCAAGGGTTCGTTCTGCGCCACCGACCTCGAACTCATCCTCAACCAGAAGCGCATCGAGAACATGATCCTCACCGGAATCACCACCGATGTCTGCGTCTCGACGACGATGCGCGAGGCGAACGACCGCGGCTACGAATGCCTGCTGCTGGAGGATTGCTGCGGTGCGACCGACTACGGAAACCATCTCGCCGCCATCAAGATGGTGAAGATGCAGGGCGGCGTCTTCGGCTCCGTCTCCAATTCCGAATCCTTTGTGAGCCAGCTGCCATGAGCACCGTTCGCGACACGCCCCTCCCCCAGGCCGGCAAGGCGGTCGGCATCGATACGCTTGGCATGACCATGCGCTTCGGCTCGTTCACCGCGCTCGACAACGTTTCGATCGCCGTTCCGGCCGGCTCTTTTCACGCGCTTCTCGGCGAAAACGGCGCCGGCAAGTCGACACTCGTCAAATGCATCATGGGCTTCTATCACGCCACGTCAGGCTCGCTGTCGGTCGACGGCCGCGAGGTGGCGGTCGCCTCACCCAAGGATGCCGCGGCCTATGGGCTCGGCATGGTCTACCAGCATTTCACACTGGTTCCCTCTCTGACCGGCGCGGAAAACCTGGTCATCAGCCGCACCGAAGTGCCCGCGGTGATCAACTGGGCCAGGGAACGTAAGGATCTGGCGGATTTCATGGAGCGCATGCCGTTCAAGATCCCGCTCGACAGGCCGGTGAGCGAGCTCGCGGCCGGCGAAAAACAGAAGCTCGAAATCGTCAAGCAGCTCTATCTCGGCCGCTCCTTCCTCGTGCTCGACGAGCCGACCTCGGTGCTGACGCCCGCCGAAGCCGATGAGATGCTCGGCATCGTCCGCGGAATGACCGAGCGCGGCGAGCTCACCGTGCTGATGATTTCCCACAAGTTCCACGAGGTGACCAAGTTCGCGGATGCCGTCTCGATTCTGCGGCGCGGCAAGCTGGTCGGCACCGGCAAAGTCGGCGAGCTCTCCACCGCCGAGATGGCGGGGATGATGATCGGCGACGTCAAGCTCGCCGAGCTCGACAGCCGTCTGCCGGTGGCGGAAGCGGCAAGACCCGTGCTGACCGTCAGCCAGGTGAAGGCCCCGGATCGCTCCGGCCTGAAGACGATCGAGATCGACGCGCTGACGGTCCACTCCGGCGAGATCGTCGGCATTGCCGGCATTTCGGGCAACGGCCAGAAGGAGCTGACGGAAATTCTGGCCGGCCAGCGCCCGACGCATAGCGGCCAGGTCATGGTCAATGGCGAGGCTTACGGCGCCACCCGCGATGAGACCCGCAAGAACAAGGTACGTTTCATTCCGGAAGAGCCGTTGCAGAATGCCTGTGCCCCCAAGATGACCGTGAGCGAGAACCTTGCGTTCCGCACCTTCGACTTGAAGCAGGACGGCAAGGACGCGATCTGGCTGAATAAGGGCAGCATGAAGAAGCGTGCCTCGGCGCTGATCTCCGACTTCAAGGTCAAGACGGCCTCTTCTTCCTCGCCGATCGCAGCGCTTTCGGGCGGTAACGTGCAGCGTGCGGTGCTCGCCCGCGAACTGACAGGTGAGGTCGATCTGCTGATCGTCTCGAACCCCTGTTTCGGTCTCGATTTCTCGGCGGTCGCCGAAATCCGCGCCCGCATCATGAAGGCACGCAATTTGGGCGCCGCCGTGCTGCTGCTTTCCGAAGACCTCGACGAACTGCTCGAGATGTCCGACCGCATCATGGTCATTTCGGAAGGCAAGCTGGTTTACGAAACGCCGGCGCGCTCGGCCGATATCGGCGTGATCGGCGCCCACATGGCGGGGCATCATTGATGGCGAAGATCAAAGCCGAACCTTTCGCCTTTCCGGTGAAGCACGATGAACTTGCCCTCATTGTCATCGACATGCAGCGCGATTTCGCCGAGCCCGGCGGCTTCGGTGCAAGCCTCGGCAATGATGTCAGCCGCATCACCAGGATCGTGCCCGATGTCAAACGCTTGATCCAGGGCTTCCGCAATGCCGGCCTGCCCGTGATCCATACGATGGAGTGCCACCGGCCGGATCTTTCCGACCTGCCGCCGGCCAAACGCGACCGCGGCAATCCGTCGCTCAGGATCGGCGACGAAGGCCCAATGGGCCGCATCCTGATCTCGGGCGAACCCGGTACGGCAATCCTGCCGGAACTCGCTCCGGTGAAGGGCGAAGTCGTCATCGAAAAACCCGGCAAGGGCGCTTTCTACGCCACCGAACTCGCCACCGTGTTGCAAGAGAAGGGCATTCGTCAGCTCGTCTTTGCCGGCGTCACCACCGAAGTCTGCGTGCAGACGACGATGCGCGAAGCAAACGACCGCGGCTATGAATGCCTGCTCGCCGAGGAGGCGACGGAGAGCTATTTCCCCGAATTCAAAGCCGCAGCCATCGCCATGATCCGCGCCCAGGGCGCGATCGTCGGCTGGACCGCCCATGTCGACGACATTCTGGAAAGTATCGCCCATGCCTGAAACGACCCGCGAACGCCTGACGTCAGGCGGCTGGAAGGCGCTGGAATTCGGCCCTTTCCGCGATGCCGTCACCATTCACTGGATCCGCCCCTTCGAGGGTGATCAGCCGGGCGTGGCGCTGCTGAAATATGAGCCTGGCGCCTCCGTTCCCCGCCATCGCCACGAGGGGCTCGAGACCATCCTGGTGCTCGACGGCGTTCAATCCGACGAGACGGGCGATTACATCAGCGGCAGTTATATCGTCAATGCGCCGGGCAGCGAACACTCGGTCTGGAGCGATACCGGCTGTCTCGTGCTCATCCAGTGGGACCGACCCGTGAAAATGCTCGAAGGGGAAATTGCCTGAACCCGACATCGCGCGTGCGGCGCGGGGTTAACTGGGCAAGAGTGCGGTGTTCGGTCCGGATTCCTTTGCCTTTCCGCGTCAGGAATCGGCAATCCCGGGCGAGGAAGGGATTGCCGCGGCAACCGTCGACACCACCAATCTGGCCCAGTCGGCCCGAAGCTGCGATTTTGGCCAACTAAAGAATGGAAAGTGAACGGCGCAATCAGATAGAATCTAACTGCGCGTCTTGACCTTCCAAAGCGCGGTAAACGGTCATCCTTGAAACATTCAGATCGCGGGCAACTTGAGCCTTGGTTGTACCTGCAGCGATCCGCCTTCGGATTTCGGCATCATCGACATTCTTCTTTCGTCCCTTGTAAACGCCCTCAGCTTTTGCCGCGTCAATTCCGGCTCTTTGCCTGTCTTTGATGAACTTGAGTTCCAAGTCAGCAACCATGCCGAGGATGGTGACTACCATCTGTCCCATGCTTCCGGCGGTTGTCACTTCTGGTTCAAGGACACGAAGCGATGCACCTTTCTCGTCAAGTTCGTGAACGAGATTGAGAACATCGCGAGTAGACCGGCCGAGCCGGTCAAGGCGTAACACCACCAGCTCGTCACCCGCATGTAGAAACTGCATGATGGTGTCCAGCTCGGACCGGCCTTTTCTTGAAGCCCCCGATCCGGTTTCAGAACGTATGATTTCGCAACCGGCGGCCTTCAGGCGCGCGTTTTGAATATCCAGGTCCTGATCTGTGGTGCTGACGCGGGCGTATCCGATGCAGGCCATAGCGAATCTGTAACATTAGGGTGGCTTTGATTGTGTAGCGTCACTTTCATCGAAAATCCACCCATTTGTTACGTTCGATTTGCGTCACATCTGGCTGTAGCTCATGGGTGTACCTAAAAGTGACGTTGAGCGAGACGCTGTCGCGAAGTCACCCACTTCGGGAGGGCGCAGTGAACAGCGCCTCCTTGTTCTCGAAGTGCCAATAGATGCTGAGCTCCCAAAGCTTCGCTCGTTTGACTACCTTGTCCGGGGTCGTAGCCTGAAAACCCAATTCCACAAAGTCGCACGCGGTGTCGATAATCGTTTGACCAAGTGTTGACGGACCGCCGCGCCGGCCTTGTCGATCTTCGTTCTCGACATTTTCAGTCCTTGACAGTATCCCAATTACTGCATTATGATACCAGTTAGTATCTATATATGTGCTAGTCAATGGGTGGGTTTCAGCCATGTCCTCTACTCAAGAAAAGATCGTAAAATGAAACGCAAACATGTCCTGACTTTCGCGGGTCTCGTGGCAGCGGCGGGTGCCGCTGCCTTCATTCTGGTTTTCGAAACGCCAAAAAGGGAAGCTAAGGCCGCGGACCCAAGGACTGCTTCGCCACTGGTAAGGGTGGCAGAGGCGAAAAGGACTGAAACAGCGGCGCGCTCGTTTACCGGCACGGTCGCTTCGCGGGTACAGAGCAACCTCGGCTTTCGGGTTCCGGGCAAGATCGTCCAGCGGATGGTCGATGCGGGCCAGCAGGTCAAGCAGGGCCAAGCCCTGATGCGGATCGACGAAACCGACCTCCAGCTCGCGCTGACGGCGAAACGCAACGCCGTGACGGCAGCGCGTGCTGTCCTGACCCAGGCGCAAGCGGACGAGAAACGTTATGCGGTGCTGGTGAAAAACGGATTAGCCGCCACTCAACAGCGTTATGAACAGGCAAAGGCGGCATTGGATACGGCCGCAGCGCAGCTTGCTGCGTCCGAAGCAGACGCCGGGGTCGCCGAAAACGCTGCCAACTATACTGTTCTTGTTGCAGACTCGGACGGAACGGTCGTTGATACGCTCGCAGACCCGGGCCAGGTCGTGGCCGCGGGCCAGACGGTCATTCAACTGGCGCAGGCCGGGCCGCGTGAAGCTGTTATCTGGCTTCCGGAGACCCTGCGGCCGGATATCGGATCCGAAGCGCAAGCCAGTGCCTATGGCGGAGACGGGCTGAGCGGAGAAGCCCGTTTGCGACAGATTTCCGATTCTGCCGACCCGCAAACACGGACCTACGAAGCGCGTTATGTTCTCGAAGGCGCGGCTGCCTCTGCTCCGCTCGGCTCGACTGTGACGATCAGTATTCTGGACGCCGACCGACAGTCAGAGGTCGCCGTGCCCGTCGGTGCCATTCTGGACGACGGTAGCCGGACAGGTGTGTGGACTATCGACAATGCCACATCCACCGTGAACTTCACGCCTGTCGAGATCAAACGGATCGGCGACGAGACGGCGTTTGTGACCGGCATCACGATCGGTCAGCAGATCGTCGCGCTCGGCGCACATCTCCTTCAGGACGGCGCGATAGTCAGAACAGGCGTGAAGCAAGAGGTGGCAAAGCCATGACCTTCAATCTCTCTGCCATCGCGGTTCGCGAGCGCGCCGTCACACTGTTCTTCATCATTCTGTTGGCGGCCGCCGGCGTCTACGCCTTCGTCAAACTAGGACGCGCCGAGGATCCCTCCTTCACCATCAAGACCCTGACGGTAACCTCAGTTTGGCCGGGCGCCACCGCGCGCGAAATGCAGGATCTTGTCGCCGAGCCACTCGAGAAGCGCGTCCAGGAACTCACCTGGTACGACCGGGTCGAGACGACCACGCGGCCTGGCTACGCTTTCCTCACGGTGACACTTAAGGACAATACGCCAGCATCCGCAGTTGAAGAGGAATTCTATCAGGCGCGCAAGAAGCTCGGCGACGAAGCCCGAAATCTTCCTCCGGGCGTCATGGGTCCGTTCGTCAATGATGAATACTCGGATGTGAGCTTTGGTCTTTACGCGTTGAAGGCGAAGGGGATGCCGATGCGAGACCTCGTTCGGCAGGCAGAGGTCATCCGTCAGGATCTCCTGCATGTTCCGGGCATCAAGAAAATCAACATCCTCGGGGAACGCCCCGAACAGATCTTTGTCGAGTTCTCCTTTACCAAGTTGGCGACGCTTGGGATATCGGCGCAGGATATCGCCGCAGCTTTGCAGCGGCAGAACACGGTGACGCCCGCTGGCTCGATCGATACGCGCGGACCACAGGTTTTCATCCGTTTCGACGGAGCCTATAACAGCGTAGAGGCCATTGCCGATACGCCAATCGTGGCCGCCGGCCGGACGCTAAAGCTTTCCGATGTGGCGGATGTGCGGCGCGGCTACGAAGATCCCGCGACCTACATCATCCGCCATCAGGGTGAGCCAACGATCATGCTGGGCGCGGTCATGCAATCGGGCTGGAATGGTCTGGAGCTTGGTAAGGCGCTTGAGGCGCGGTCCGCCGCGATCGCGCAGACACTGCCGCTGGGCATGGCGCTCACCAAAGTCAGCGATCAGGCCGTCAATATCGATGAGGCGGTCGGTGAATTCATGCTGAAGTTCGCCATGGCGCTCGGTGTTGTTCTGTTCGTTAGCCTTGTCGCACTCGGCTGGCGTGTCGGCATCGTTGTGGCCCTTGCAGTGCCACTGACCCTTGCCGTCGTCTTCCTCATCATGCTGGAAACCGGCCGGTTCTTCGACCGCATCACGCTCGGCGCGCTCATCCTTGCGCTTGGGCTTCTGGTGGACGACGCCATCATCGCCATCGAGGTGATGGTGGTGAAGATGGAAGAGGGCATGGACCGCATAAAGGCGGCCGCCTATGCCTGGAGCCACACGGCGGCGCCGATGCTGTCCGGCACACTCGTCACCATCATCGGACTGATGCCCGTGGGTTTCGCCAAGTCCAGCGCCGGGGAATATGCCGGCAACATCTTCTGGGTCGTGGGATTTGCCCTGATCGTCTCCTGGTTCGTTGCCGTGATCTTTACGCCATATATGGGCGTGAAAATGCTGCCTGATATCAAACCGGTCGAGGGTGGGCACCACGCCATCTATGATACGCCCAACTACCGCCGCCTGCGCTCGCTCATCGAGTTTGCGGTTCGCCATAAGTTCATGACCTGCGCGGTTGTTGGCATCACGATGGCCGTCTCGGTTGTCGGGATGGGGGGCGTAAAGCAGCAGTTCTTCCCGACTTCGGACCGGCCTGAAGTTCTTGTCGAAGTCCGCATGCCTGAAGGCGCGAGCATCGAAAGCACGACGGCCGCAGTGAAGAAAGTCGAAGGCTGGCTGCAAAAGCAGCCGGAAACGAAAATCGCTACCAGTTACATCGGGCAGGGCGCACCCCGGTTCTTCTTCGCCATGTCACCGGAATTGCCCGATCCCGCTTTCGCCAAAATAGTTGTGCTGACACCTGACGCTCATTCACGAGAAGAATTGAAGCATCGCCTTCGCGCCGCTATTTCCGACGGTCTTGCTCCAGAGGCTTCTGTCCGCGTAACGCAGCTTGTGTTCGGGCCATATACACCGTTCCCGGTCGAGTTTCGGATCATGGGGCCGGATCAGGATGAACTCTATAAGATCTCCGAGCATGCTCTGGCGATCATGAAGACTGTTCCTGATGTTCGGCAAGCCAACCGCGATTGGGGCAACCGAACGCCTGTCCTGCGCTTTGTCCCGGATCAGGAGCGGCTTAATCTGATCGGTCTTTCGCCTTCAGAGGCAGCCCAGCAGATGCAATTGCTGCTGAGCGGGATTCCAGTCACGCAGGTGCGCGAAAACATTCGTAACGTTCCCGTGGTGGCACGAAGTGCTGGCGAGAACCGCCTCGATCCATCACGCCTTGCTGACTTTTCGCTGATGAGCAGGGCTGGCCGCCAGATTCCACTCGACCAGATCGGACATTCCGAGATCCGCCTGGAGGAACCTATCCTGAAACGTCGCGACAGGACACCGGTCATAACGATCAGGTCCGATATCAACGAGGCGACACAGCCACCGGAAGTTTCGCAACAAGTGATGGAGGCTCTCCAGCCGCTGATCGCGTCGCTTCCGGTCGGGTATCGTATCGAAATGGGCGGGAACATCGAAGAGTCGCAAAAGGCCAATATCGCACTCGTCCAGGTCTTCCCGCTGATGATCGCGGCGATGTTGATCGTCATCATCCTGCAGGTTCGCAGTCTATCGACGATGACGATGGTGATGCTGACCGCACCGCTTGGCCTTGCCGGCGTGGTGCCGGCATTGCTCCTGTTCAATCAACCCTTCGGCTTCAACGCCATTCTCGGCTTGATCGGATTGGCAGGCATCCTGATGCGCAACACGCTCATTCTGACGGAGCAGATCAAGGAGAACCAGGCGGCTGGTCTTGATGACTATCATGCCGTCATCGAAGCGACCGTGCAGAGGACTCGTCCAGTTATCCTGACAGCGCTCGCTGCCGTCCTGGCCTTCATACCTCTGACGCATTCGGTGTTCTGGGGATCGATGGCCTATACGCTGATTGGCGGAACGGCAGCCGGGACCGTGATGATTCTGCTCTTCCTTCCGGCCCTCTACGCTGTGTGGTTCCGGATCAAGCCTCCAAAGCAAGCGAGCCGGCCCGAGGCGATTATCGATGAGCGGCATTCTGCCACTGCACTTGCCGCCGAGTAGAGCTGTCTTTGCGCAAGGGAGACGCCGCAACGATATCGGCCGTGCCCAAGCATGGCCGCCTTCATGCCAGATCCACAAACCTTATTTATCGTCCTCGCGCCAATTGCGTTCGAGAGACGCGCGCCACGTTGCTAGCCAATGCGAAACGAGGCGTCTGTCCTGTTAATCCCTGTCAATATGCCGGATTACGCGCGGTGACGATCCACGTCGCGCCGTTGATCATCACCGACCGCTCACCGGGGCACCCTGCAAAAGCGGCACGAACCGCAGCCGAGGCGCGGGCGCGAATATCGTCAGTCTGATCAGCAAGTGCGCGCGCCAGCGGGCCGACCTCGAGTGTCATCGCCACCGCTTCGTCGAGCGCCGCATCCCGCGTTTCCCCCGTGCCAAACGGAATGGAGGCATCGAACGGTTCGATAGCAACGTCAGTGAAGCCAGCTGCCATCAGGATACGCTCTACCCGCGTCTGGTCGCCAAATGAGAACGCACCGGGGGCTTCGGGATGGGGCGGCGTCATCGGCGGGAGGATACTTTTGATCGCACCCATCGGCAGGCGCACCCAATCATTCTCGGCCATGCTGCGCCAGCAGACGAAAGCGACCCGCGCGCCCGGCTTGAGCGCACGGCGCATGTGAGCGAACGCCGCAGCAGGATCGTCAAAGAACATCACTCCGAAGCGCGAGTACAGGATGTCGAACGTACCCTCGGGCAAGTCTGCGCTGCTGGCGTCGGCCACCTGGAACATAGCCAGCGTATCCTGCGGTGCTAGCGAACGCGCTCTGCCGATCAGCGGCTCGGATATGTCCACGCCTAGCACATGGCCCCCCGCGCCGACGTGCCCGGCTAGATCCAGACTGGATGCGCCCGCGCCGCAACCGACGTCCAGCACGCGTTCGCCTGTAGCGGGCGCGGCGGCTTCGATCGCGGCCTGGCCGAACACCGCCATCATGGCATCGAGCCGGGCCTGATAAGCCAACCAACGCTCTCCGCTTTGGCCTTTCCAGTTGGCTACCTGATAAACATTTTCCTCTGTCATGCCATATCCTTGTTCTGATCCGACCTAACCAGGTTCTCCGTCCCAGTATTGTGGCCACCGTGCGCGGCGATGAACATTGTGACGGCCGACCGGCAATAGGATTCGATTTCGTTATCGTCCTCTGCTTTTGCCTCATCGAAGCGCGCGATAAGCAGGAGATCGGAGCCTTTGATAAGCGCACCGAACAAGCGGGCGGACTGGTGAGGATCGGGCACGTTTAGTACTGACTTCGCGTGTAGCCGACGCAGAAGGGTCTCGATCTGTGCCGTGACGTGCGCAGGGCCGGCTTCGTAAAAACGCTTGGCTAACGATTTTTGGTTGGTCTTGTCGGCCATGACCATGGCTTCCACACCGCGAACGTCCGGGCTCATCAGCGTGCGGAGGAGGCCTGACCCAACCGCCATGAGCTGCTCTTCAGCCGTACCTTCAACGCCCTCGAAAAGGGCCTCTGCTGTAAGCTGATGGCAGCGCGCGGTGATGGCGGCGCTGAACAGCGCCTCCTTGTTCTCGAAGTGCCGATAAATGCTGAGCTTGGAAATCTTCGCACGCTGGGCGACTTTGTCCAATGTCGTCGCCTGAAAACCCAATTCAACAAACAGTTCGCACGCCGTGTCGATAATGGTTTGGCCAAGCGCTTCGTTCGCGGGTCGGCCGCGCCGGGCCTGTTTATTTTCGGTCATGGTGAAATCCAGTCCTTGACAGTATCGTTATTCTTGAATTACGATACCATTCAGTTTCACAAATATGCAAGCCAAAATACGCCGACCTACAACACGAGGGTGCCATGCAACGACGAACACTGCTGAAGCTGGCCGCGCTTTCCACCATCGGCGTCCCCCGTGCCCAGGCCGCGGCCACGCCCAACTCAACGGACTCGATCCCCAACCCGGAGCCCATCACAATGAATGACGTCATCATCATCGGCGGCAGCTTTGCCGGCCTCGCCGCCGCCCTTCAACTCGGCCGTGCCCGCCGCAAAGTAATCGTTCTCGATACCGGCCTGCCACGCAATCGCTTCGCCGGCCGCTCGCACGGCGTGCTCGGCCACGATCACAAGCCACCGTCCGAAATCCTGGCCCAGGCGCGGCAGCAACTGGAGCGCTATCCCGCAATCAGGCTGGTCAATGCCCGCGCCGAAAACATCTCCGGTAGCATCAACAATTTCTCAGTCCTCACTGGCGATGGCGAAAGCCTTGGCGCGCGCCGCCTGATCATGAGCTATGGCGTTGTTGACCAGATGCCGGCTGTTCCAGGCTTCGCGGAAAGCTGGGGTACATCCGTCATCCCATGCCCCTACTGCGACGGCTTCGAGGTCGCCGGCCAGCATTGGGGCCTCGTCTGGTCTGGTCCACAGTCGATGAATCAGGTCAGGCTGTTTCACGATTGGACCGACACATTGACGGTCTTCGCCGATGGTCACGACATCACACCCGAGATCAGGGCCGATCTGGCGGGCCGAAAGGTACCTGTCGTTGATGGTCGGATCACCGGGATCGCCCGTCACGGGGACCACAATGCCACTATCAAGCTCAATACCGGCCCCGATGTCGCAGTCGATATCCTGTTCGCGCATCCGCGCAACAAGCCGTCCGCAAGCCTGCATGAAACACTCGGGCTCGACACGGTCAATACGCCAACCGGCATCGCTATCAAGACCGACGAGCGCCGTGAAACCAGCATACCCGGCATCTATGCCGCCGGCGACCTCGCCAACCCCGGAATCCCCTCGGTCACCACGGCAACGTGGCAAGGAGCGATGGCGGGCATCTTCGCGCAGCAGTCGATGCTGGCTTGAGAGCCGACAGCGTCGATCACGTCAGTTTCGTCTTCACACCAGACGGGAGTATTCCACATGGAAGTCATCAAGAAGTTCAAGCCGCTAGACGAAAGATTCCCGCTTGAGCGCCAGCTCGACATCTCGGCCGCGCCAATCGTGCTCATCAACATTTTCACGGTCGATGCCGCTGACGAAGCGGCCTTCCTGGAAAACTTTAAGGCAGCTGGCACTGTGTTCACCAAGCAACCTGGGTATATTTCTTCCCAACTGCACCGAGCGATCGGAGATAGCCCCACTTATCTAAACTACGTGGTTTGGGAATCCACCGAGACGCTCCGCGAAGCCTTCTCCCGTCCCGAATTCTTCGAGAAGGTTTCGGCCTATCCGGCATCCGTGGTAGCCACCCCGCACCTGTTTCAGAAGATCGCGGCCCCCGGCCATGGCGCGGCCTGACCCCAGCCGATTTTACAGCACAGATCGGAGGGACGAGCATGGCGGTCGAACCAGATAGCGCGGGTGTGCGCTTCCCTCCGCCACTCATTTATCTGGGAGCGCTGCTGCTGGGACTGTTGGCGGAGCGGTTCTTCAGCCTGCGCTCTTTCGGCATCGACTGGCGGTTGCTGGCCACGACGGGCGTGCTGCTTTTCGTTGCCGGCGTGGCGATGATGCTTGCGGCGGCCGGTTTGTTCCGGCGGCTTGGCACCAACGCTCCACCGACGCAGCCGACGACCCTAATCGTAACGACAGGTCCCTATCGCTGGACTCGCAATCCCATGTATCTAGCAATGGCGCTCATCTATGCCGGCCTTGCGATCGGCTTCGACGGGCCGATCGCCCTGACCTTGCTCCCGTTGGTGCTGATCATCATCCAGACGCAGGTGATCGCGCGCGAAGAGCGCTATCTCGAAGCAAAGTTTGGCGACGAATACCGCCGCTACAAGGTGGAGGTTCGCCGCTGGCTCTGACTATTCCGCCGCTCCCTTGGAGGCTTTTGACAAACCAGCGTTGGCTTACTTGCCGCGAGATATCAATCACGGAAGGTCGCGGGCCGGTGTCAAAGACCGACTGGTCGCCTGCCCGCCCGACTGCTCCTGAAAAGGCTGACACATATGGATTTTGAACACGTCACCTTCGATCTGCCACACGGCACCTTCCACGCGTTGCAGGGGGGCGACCCCGATGGCCAGCCGACGATTGTCTTGCACGGCTTCCCGGACCATCCGCCGACCGCGAAGCCCTTCCTTGCCGAGCTCGGCCGCCGGGGGCGTCACGTCGTTGCACCCTGGCTTCGCGGTTATGCGCCGTCCCCGACCGCGGGGCCGTTCGACTTTGCAGCCCTCACCAGCGACGTGCTCGCGCTGATCGACCGCTGGTCTCCGGGGCGACCCGTGGAGCTGATTGGCCACGATTGGGGCGCCCTGATCACATATGATACCTGCGTCACTGCGCCGGAGCGAATTGCTCGCGCGGTCGCGCTCTCGATCCCTCACCCGCTCACTTTCATGAGCAGACTGACGCACCCTGCTCAGTTGCGCCGGAGCTGGTACATGGGGCTTTTTCAACTGCCGGGAAGCGGCTGGCTGGCTACCGCCCGCGATCTCGCCCTCATCGACCGCCTCTGGCGTCAGTGGTCGCCCGGCCTCTCGCTTGATCCTGCTCTCAAGGCGGAACTACACGAGCACCTGCGGGCGAGTATGCCCGCGCCTCTAAAATACTACCGGGCGATGATGCGACCCGGCATGCTTGGGGCGACACGCCGCATGTCTCACCCGATCGCGGTGCCCATGTTGCAGCTTCACGGTGCCAACGACGGCTGCATCCTCCCAGCGGAGGTTGATGACCAACATCGGTTCGCGGCGCAGCGCACGAGGGAGGTCGTCCCCGACGTCGGTCACTTCCTGCACATCGAGGCCCCCGAGGCGATTGCGGAACGGATTGCGGCATGGGCCAAGTAGGGGCCTTTCAGCCCTGCAAAAACACTCGAACGAAGCTCCTCGACGACGGGAACTGACCGGACTGGCGCACGGGGCACAAAAGGAACGTCCATGCCTCTGAAGAGAAAAAAAGGAAGTGATCCTCATGAATACAACTAATCCTCGCGTCGCCTTGGTGACCGGCGCGTCCTCTGGCATCGGCCTCGCCACAGCAAAATCCCTACGGATGGCGGGCTTTCGGGTGTTTGGAACCAGCCGCCGCGCCGTGGCGGAGAGTTTAGACGGTATCACTATGCTGACCTGTGACGTTACCGACGATGAGTCGGTGGCAAAATTGGCCGAGCGGGTCCTGGCTGAGGCCGGCCGCATCGATCTCCTTGTCAACAATGCCGGCAGTGGTCTGTTCGGCGCCGCAGAGGAGTCCTCGACGGTCCAGGCGCAGGCGCTGTTCGACGTGAATGTCTTCGGCGTTCTACGCATGACCAGGGCGGTGCTACCGGCCATGCGCCATCAGAGGACAGGCAGAATCATCAATGTGAGTTCAGTGCTGGGCTTGATCCCGGCTCCCTATTCCGCCCTTTATGCGTCGACCAAGCATGCCATTGAAGGCTATTCCGAATCGCTTGACCACGAGCTTCGCACCTTTGGGATTCGCGTTGTGTTGGTCGAGCCCGCCTTTACAAGGACGGCATTTGAAGAAAACCTTGCTAGACCGGACCAATTGCTTGACGTCTATGACGCCGCGCGCGCCAGCATGAATATAATCAACAAAAAAGCGATAGAAACCGGCGACGCCCCGGACGTCGTCGCCAGGACGATTGTCGAAGCGGCGAGCGCAGTCGTTCCAAAGAGGCGCTACGCGGCGGGAAAAATGGCGCGACGGATCAGTCTCCTGCGCCGTTTCGTCCCCGAATCCGCCTTCGACAAGAGCCTGCGAAAACAGTTCGGGTTGCCGATCTGACGACGATAAACATCCTGCACATCGAGGCCCGCCGAGGCGCTTTCCGAACGGATTGCGGCATGGGCCGACTAGCGGATCGCTCGTCCAGGCCGAAGTCAGTACCGTCCCCAAAGTCAGCCTACTCCGTAGCTTTCGCAAAAATCCCAACAAAAGTTGGAATTTTACGCCTGAGTTTTGCATCGCGCATTTCTGCGCCGCTACTCACGCGGCGATTTTGCTGAAATCTATCCGGCTGTCCAGATCAAGGTCGAACCGGCCGTAAGGGTTGACGTGGGCATAGATCAGCGGCGTGAGGCCGCGATGATCTTCCGAGGTCATGCGGCCGTGCCAAGCTGGTTCGGCAAGTACGGTTTGCAGCATGCGCGTGTTCACATAGACGAGCGAGGCTTGAAGTAGATGCAGTGCCAGTGCCGAAACCTCCTGCTCGTCAATGCTGTTGGTCGCCATTTCTCCGCCCTTGCCGAAGAAGACAAAGCCGTTGGCGCTATTCCAGTTTTCGACGACGTTTAGGCCTTCATGAATTTCCCGGCGGAACGCTTCCTGCCGCAGATACCGGCACAAAAAGATCGTTTTGACCGCACGGCCGAGTTCGCTCAGAGCCTTGTAGGTTGGGTGCATCACTTCGGCCCGTGAGAAGCGGCGCAGGATCGCTTCCGGATCGGCAGTGCGCGTCTGCATGGCAGCGGCATACTTGACCATCTCGTCATACTGCTGCTCGATCTCCTCCCAGTCGATCGGGTTAGAAAGGATTGGAAGCAGGTTCGGCAATCTTGCCCGGAAGCTCGTATCCGGTAACGCCAGCTTCTGCCGGGCAATCGCCTTCAGGCGTGGGGCAAGTTCAAAGCCGAGCAAGCGGCAGAAGGCAAAACCAACGGCGCTCTGCCCATGGCTGTCGACATATTGCCGCTGTATTTCCAGATCAGTGCAATGGCGAAGAACGCCTTCGATCATCGATGCAACTTCCGAAGACGAGCACCGCTTGAGCTGTGAATAGACGCAAGTGGCTCGCTTTTCGACATGCCAGTATATCATGACGCCGCGCCCGCCATAACGGGCATGCCATTCCGTCATGAGGTTGCGATCCCAGGCTCCGAACTTCGTGGAATCTGAAGCGCAGGCGGTTCCGGCATCACCCCAGACCGCCGCATTGCGAATTGCAAGTGTAGCATTGGCGACCCGAGCGCAGGCTTCCCGCAATGCGCCCGAGTGAATGAAGCGGCGATGCACATGCAAAAGCTCCTCATAACTGGCATCGGTGGTGGCACCGGCGACCCGCTTCAGCCCGGCATTGGTGCCGAGACCATAGAGGCAAAGTAGCAATCGTTGATCCAGAACGGGCTTGGGAAGGGCGACACGGGACGCCGAGGTTTCGAACGCGTCGAGAAGCCCGGTGTCGAGGGCTGCTTCCTTCAGAACGTCGAGGAGGCCCGTCATCGGCCAGCGCTGCCCAATTTCCGATTTGATGGCTGCCAGCCCTTTCGGTTCCGGCGCTGGCTTGAACGGCGTGATCGATATCCGGTTTTCGCCGCGCCAAAGGATTCTCACCTTCTCGTTTCGCGGGATTGTTTCGTTCAGGAGCAGCAACTCGTGTTCCAGCTCCTTGCGAACCAACGCAACAAACTCGTGAGGCTCCTGTGTCAGGTTCAGCCGGGAATAATAAGATGAGCGGCGGACAGCGAAATCCTTCGGCAGATCGTCGTCAGGATTGCGGTAACGGTCAGCATCAGCAACCCAGATTTCCTTGGACCGGATGCACTCGCGCAATTGGGTCAGGACGCAGAGTTCATAGCTGATGCGGTTGACGCGACCGTTTCCGTCAATGACCGAACTGCGCCATTTCGCCGGGATTACGCCGTCTATTGGCACATCCTGTTGGGGCACGAACCGGCATCCATCGTCCAGCCGCGCTGTGATCCAGTCGAGAGCGGCCAAGACGGGCCGCCAGACCGCATTGTTCGACCGGAATTCCAGCACTGAGAGCAGGCTCGGCAGCATTCGGCGATAATGATTGGCCCATGAATTGCGCATCACCGCGTAAATACGGCGGTCGAGCGCGCCCTTGGCGTTGCTTTCCTTGATGATCGCCGCCAACTTGTCCTTGCCCACGATTGGAAAGATGACATCACAAATGCGGCCGTCAGGGTCGTCAATCGATGCCGTGGCAATATCGACAAGCAACCGTTCCTTGCCATAGACCCGTTCGACGTCCCTGGCGATATCGCCCACGACTTTCCGTTTCGACCGGGTTCCGATCTTGTGTACCGTCTCCACCAGAAGATCGACCATGGCGTCGGTCATCGCCGTTTCGCGCGCCATCAGATACACCGCATACAGTGCAAGCTGGCGAGCCGGTGTATGGCGTCGCATCTCTGACGCCTTTTCGCCGGAAACGCGGCGGGCAACATGCTCGATCCACGCCGGGTTGATGTTTGAATACATATTCCGTGGGAGGTTCAGTTTCCGGATGAACGCCAGCCGGGCGGTCACCTCCAGAATGTTGTCCAGGGTTGCTCGCCCCGCGTCGGCCTTCATCGTATTGAAGCCCGTCGGCCCTTCCGCGTCAGCCAGGGAGCTTTCCATCGCTGCAACAGTCTCAGGCGGAAGCGCGGCGCTCACCTCATGAAGCCAGCCGTCCAGATATTGTTGCCGTTGCGAACGAACAAGTCGTTCAAGCTCCTTGGCAGACGGACCATAGATATTGCGATCCCGGCACCAAAGAAACACCACCTCAAGCATGGCGCTGACGGATTGTCCGGTAGGGCAAAGCTCGCCGATGATCCAGCGAGAAAGCGCCTCCCGATCTCCTCGCGTCATGCGGCGAAAGCCGAGATACTGTAAAATCTCGGCGCAATGCCGACGGGCTGTTCTCCCGCCGAAATCATAACCGGACAGTTCGTCGGCTGGGACGCCGATTTGCTCGGCCAGGTATTCGGCAGCATCGTGCGGGATCAATGTGCCATCGTCAGCGAAGAAACCGCGACCGCTGAAAAACTTTAACTGCGCGGCCAAGCCGAGCCTCGTAGCGGCCGGTTTGGAATTGATGAAATCAATGTCGGCGAAGCTCAGGCTCCATTGGGCGACAAAATCCGAACTCGAAATACCCGTACTCATCACTACGCTCCTCAAATTGGAGCGCAATGTCATGAGCGGGCGCTTCTCAGGTCAATCCCGCAAGCCATGTTCCCACAACGTTCTTCGAGTTGGCCAAAATCGCAGCTTCGGGCCGACTGGGCCAATCTCGATACGCCGTATCCGACGATCATTGTCCGGCGAAAGGATCTTGTTGTCATACGGCAGCCGCATCACGATCAGCCGCTCGTCAAATGACATCAGTGAGAGGCCGGTACGAAGTCCACATTCAGATACACGACCGTCCCGCAGATCGTCGCGGGGCCGGGCTGCATCGCCGAAGCCCATGGGATGAAGGGTGCCGAGGAATCGCGGCGCTTGGCGGCTGGCGCAACTATATCAGCGCCAAGCTGGCAAGCTGAGGGGAGCCTTCGATGACAGCAAAACTCATCCGGCGCCTGATCGATCTGCTGCGGGACGGTCTGACCCGCGGCCAAGCGATCGGCAGCGCCTGTGTCACCCCTGGCGGCTCTGAGAGCGTTCGGCAAGCTCGACGACGATGCCGTCGGGATCGCGAATGAAGGCGATCTTGTTCAGCATCTCGGAGTGGACGGCGAGGCGCGGCCGCTCCTTGATCTCGACGCCCGCCTGTTCAAGACGGCCGAAGGTCTCGTCGACATTATCGAAATGGAAGGTAAGGTGCCGCATACCGGCCGTATCTTCAGGCACGTCGACCGCCCTCGATGCACCGCCGGGCGGAGCAAAGACTTCCAGCATGCCGCCGCCTGCATCGAGGAACGCCACCTGCATGCCATTTGCCATCGTCTTGCGCAGCACGAGGCTGAGGCCGAGCAGGCCGCAGTAAAAATCAATGGCGCGGTCCATGTCGCTGACGGTCATGCCGATATGCTCGAAGGATTTCAGCATAGGAGCCCTCCCCTGCTCAGACGCTGCGTTCTTCTTCGGGGAGCCAGGAGCGATAGAGCGGATGATCGGCGGCGATCGGCATCGCCGTCGGCCGGCCGGTGCGCTGCGAGAAATAGGCTGCGGTCACCAACTCCAGCGAGTTGCGGGCATCCTGCAAAGTCACCGGCGGGTCGGTGTCCTCGACGATTGCCTTGTGGAAAAGCTCGAACTGACGGGTGTAGCCATCCTCGCCGGGCACATAGGTGGCAAGTGCTGCGTCGACCCGTGCCTGATGTTCCTCTGTCCCGGCGACGAAAGTCCACGGATCACGGCCCATCGTATAGGGTTCTATGATGCTTTCGGCGACGAGATCGTTGAAGCAGAAGCGCAGCCGCGAGATCTCCTTACGCGAGCCGAGCGTCATCGACAGTGTTGCCAGCGAGCCGTTCTGCATCTTCACCGAAAGGGCTGCGGTATCTTCGACCTCGATCGGATTGACCAGCGTGGCGCCATAGGAAAACACCTCGGCGCAGGGGCCATGCACATAGTTCAGCATGTCGTGGGCGTGGATGGCATGGCCGAGAAGGCCGCCGCCCAGTTCGCTTGCCCACTTGCCGCGCCACGGAACGGCATAATAATCCGGACCGCGCCACCAATGGGTTTCGATCGTTGTCAGGAACGGCTTGCCGGCGAGGCCGCTTTCGATCAGCAGCTTCAACTTCTGCAGGCCGGAGCCGTAGCGATACTGGAAGATCGGCATCAGCTTCCTGCCGGGGAAGCGCGCAAGGATGCGCCCCATCTCGTCGACCTCGGCGATCGAGCCGAAAAGCGGCTTTTCGCAGATCACATGCTTGCCTGACACAATGCCCTTGCGGCAGAGCTCGAAATGCGAACTCGGCGGCGTCGAAATGTCGATGATATCGAGATCGTCGCGGGCAAACAGCGAATCCGTATTCTGCGTATATTCGGCAATGCCGTATTCCTCGCACAGCGCCCTGCCGCGCTCCTCATCGAGCGAGCAGAGCACGGGAACCTCGAAGAGATCCTTGTTCCAGCCGAAGCCGGCCAGATGCCGCGCGGCAATGCCTGCGCCGATGACGCCGACGCGCAATTTCCTGGTCATGATATCCTCCTCAGCGAGCGCCGATGCGCGCGGCTTTCACCTGGGCTTCGAGCGAAAGACGGCAGACTTCGAAAACGTGATCCTGCGTCATCGCCGTCTGCGTGCGGTTGCCGACATCGGCGGTGAAAGCGTCGAAATAATCGAGCTTTTCCCCGCTGCAATCGATATGGGTCATTTCCTTGCCGTTGACCAGGAAGAGGTGATCCTTGCCCGGCCGGCCGGCGATGTCGATATATTTGCGCAGTTCGATGTAGCCTTCGGTGCCGAGAATGGTCAGGCGCCCGTCACCCCAGGTCGGCAGCGCCTCTGGCGTAAACCAGTCGACGCGGACATAACCCGCCGCCTTTTCCGAGCGAAGAAGCACTTCGCCGAAATCCTGGAAGGCGGGTTTGTCGGGCATGCCGAAATTGCCGATCGAGCTTGCGACGACCTCGCCTGTGGTCGAGCCGGTATAGAACAGAAACTGGTCGATCTGGTGCGAGGCGATATCGACGATGATGCCGCCGAAGGCTTCGGGATCGAAAAACCAGTCGGGCCGTGTCGGCAGTTGGAGCCGGTGGGGGCCGACGCCGAGCGTCTGGATCACCTTGCCGATCGCACCCTCGGCGACGAGTTTGCCGGCCTTGACGGCTGAGCGCACGCAATGGCGCTCGGAAAAGCAGATCGAGAAGATCTTGCCGGTCTTGGCAACGGTCTTCTTGACCTCCTCGAGCTGGGCGAAGGTCGTCACGCCAGGCTTGTCAGTCATCACGTCCTTGCCCGCCTCCATCGCGCGGATGGCAAGCCCGGCGCGGTCGCGCGGGATTGCGGCAATGCAGATGACATCGATCGACGGATCGGCGAACAGCTTCTCCCGGTCGATCTGCGGCGCGTCGGGATAGGTCTTCTCGAAGGCCTCGCGCAATGCAGGCACCGACGTCTGCGGGCAATAGCCGACGAACTCGCCGCCTGACGCAAGCAGTCCTTTCACGTGATCGAACGTATGCCCATGGTCGATTCCGACGACGGCAAATCTCAACATCGCTACAATATCCTCCCGGGATTTTCGTAAGCCCGGCTGACGCCGGCACGTCCATGTCGGGCAAAACAGATAACGAAAGCTGGCGCCTGTCAAGGCAAGATCAGGGGTCAATTTTCCCGTTTTGCAAATTAAATATTTGAAATATAACGATTATTTTGTATCTAAATAGTTATTTTGCAGGCTTTTCGGCGATTGGAATTTCCCAGATGGCGGCGGCTCGATCCGATCGGGCGAAAGTCTTTTTCCCCAGCGTGTCTTGCCCCATCCCGATGAATGTGATCGATTTCGGCGGCCGCCGGGCTGGAGGGCGGCAACACCCCGCAATTTTTAAAAGAGCGCTCCCCGCTCGCCTGTGACGGAAGATCGCCATGTCTCATCCCCTTCTCGATGCCGCCGCTTCGGGTGGTCTTTTTGTCGGTCGCGTCTGGAATCCTGGGGTTGCCGGGCCGAGCGTCGTGACGCTTCGGGAGGGGGCCCTGGTCGACATTACCTCACGCGAGGCGCCGACACTGAGCGCCCTGCTCGAGCGGCAGGATCCCGCCGGCTTCGTCCGCGCGGCAAGCGGCAAGGTGATCGGCTCACTGGAGGAGATTGCCGCCAACAGCACCGGCACACCCGACGAAGCACACCCCTATCTGCTTGCGCCCGCCGACCTGCAGGCGGTCAAGGCCTGCGGCGTCACCTTCGCCCAGTCGATGATCGAGCGCGTCATCGAGGAGAAGGCTGCCGGCAATCCGGAGCGTGCCGCCTCGATCCGCGAGCGCGTCAGCACGCTGATCGGCGGCAGCCTTACCAATCTCAAGGCCGGCTCGCCGGAGGCCGCCAAGGTCAAGCAGGCGCTGATCGACGAGGGCATGTGGTCGCAATATCTCGAGGTCGGCATCGGCCCCGATGCCGAAGTCTTCACCAAGGCGCCGGTGCTCTCCTCGGTCGGCTGGGGTGCGGATGTCGGCCTGCATCCGATCTCGACTTGGAACAATCCCGAGCCGGAAATCGTGCTCGCCGTCAACAGCCGCGGCGAGATCAAGGGTGCGACGCTCGGCAACGACGTCAATCTGCGCGACGTCGAGGGCCGCTCGGCACTGCTGCTCGGCAAGGCCAAGGACAACAACGCCTCCTGCTCGATCGGCCCCTTCATCCGCCTGTTCGATGCCGGTTACGGCCTCGATGATGTGCGCAGGGCTGAACTCGACCTGAAAGTGACCGGGCAGGACGGATTCGTGTTGCACGGCAAGAGTTCGATGGCGCAGATCAGCCGCGACCCGACCGATCTCGTCAAGCAGACGCTGGGCGCCCATCATCAGTATCCCGATGGTTTCATGCTCTTTCTCGGCACGCTGTTTGCGCCGACTAAGGATCGAGACGCGCCGAAGCAGGGGTTCACCCACAAGATCGGCGATGTCGTCGAGATCTCCTCGGCGGGGCTCGGCGCGCTCGTCAACACCGTGCGGCTCTCCACCGAATGCCCGCCCTGGACCTTCGGCATTTCGGCGCTGATGCGCAACCTCGCGAAGCGCGGTCTTCTCTAAGCTACTGATTTCGCCGCCTGCCCTGCAATAGATCGAGAACGGAGTTTGCCGCCTCGAGAACGTTTGTACCGGGGCCGAACACGGCGGCAACGCCGTGTTCGTGCAGGAAGTCATAGTCCTGCCGGGGAATAACGCCGCCGCAAACGACGATGATCTCGTCACCGCCCTTTTCCCTCAGCCTGTCGATCAGCTGCGGCAGCAGCGTCCTGTGGCCTGCGGCCAACGACGAGACGCCGACGACATTGACCTTTTCGCTGAGTGCCATCTCGACAGCCTCGTCAGGCGTCTGGAACAGCGGACCGGCGAGCACATCGAAGCCGATATCCCCGAAAGCCGAGGCGATCACCTTGGCGCCCCGGTCGTGCCCATCCTGGCCGAGCTTGGCGACCATGATTTTCGGCCGCTGCCCCATCGCTTCCGTCACCTCCGTCATGCGTCCCTTGAGGACGGCGAGTTCCGGCTCGTTGTCATAGGCCTCGCCATAGACGCCGGTGATGACCTCAGGTGTCGCGGCATGATCGCCGAAGGCCGCGCGCATGGCATCCGATATCTCGCCGACGGTGGCGCGGCCTCGCGCCGCCTCGATCGCGGCTTCGAGCAGGTTGCCCCTGCCGCTCCGGGCGATTTCCGCCAGGGCTGCCAACGTCTCGCGTACGACGTTGCCGTCGCGGCGCCGTTTGGTTTCCTCGATCCGTTTGATCTGCGCGGTACGCACCGCGCTGTTGTCGATCTCCAGAATGTCGATCGGCTGTTCGTTGTCGAGCCTATAGCGGTTGACGCCGACGATGACCTCCTCGCCCTTGTCGACGGCCGCCTGACGGCGCGCGGCCGCTTCCTCGATCAGCCGTTTCGGCAGGCCGTCATTGACGGCCTTCGTCATGCCGCCGAGCGCTTCCACCTCCTCGATCAGCGCCCAGGCCTTGTCGGCAAGCTCCTTCGTCAGGCTTTCGACGTAATAGGAGCCGGCGAGCGGATCGACCACCTTGGTGACGCCAGTCTCATGCTGGAGGATCAGCTGGGTGTTGCGGGCGATGCGGGCGGAAAATTCCGTCGGCAGCGCCATTGCCTCGTCGAAGGAGTTGGTGTGCAGCGACTGCGTGCCGCCGAGCACGGCCGACATCGCCTCGAAGGCGGTGCGGATAATGTTGTTATAGGGGTCCTGTTCCTGCAGCGAGACGCCGGAGGTCTGGCAATGGGTGCGCAGCATCAGCGAGGAAGCCTTCTTCGGCTGGAACTCGTCCATGATCCGGCTCCACAGCAGCCGTGCGGCGCGAAGCTTGGCCGCCTCCATGAAGAAATTCATGCCGATCGCGAAGAAGAAGGAGAGCCTTCCGGCGAAATCATCGACATTGAGGCCCTTGGCGATCGCCGCCCTGACATATTCGCGGCCGTCGGCCAGCGTGAAGGCGAGTTCCTGCGTGAGCGTCGCGCCGGCCTCCTGCATGTGATAGCCGGAGATCGAGATCGAGTTGAATTTCGGCATCTCCCTTGCGGTATATTCGATGATGTCGGCAACGATCCGCATCGAGGGTTCCGGCGGATAGATATAGGTGTTGCGGACCATGAACTCCTTGAGGATGTCGTTCTGGATGGTCCCCGACAGCTCGGCCCGCGCCACGCCCTGCTCCTCGCCGGCGACGATGAAGGAAGCGAGGATCGGGATGACGGCGCCGTTCATGGTCATCGACACCGACATGTCGCCGAGCGGAATGCCGTCGAACAGGATCTTCATGTCCTCGACGCTGTCGATCGCCACACCCGCCTTGCCGACATCGCCTTCGACGCGGGGATGGTCGCTGTCATAACCGCGATGGGTGGCAAGATCGAAGGCCACCGACAGGCCCTTCTGGCCGGCGGCCAGGTTGCGGCGATAAAAGGCGTTTGATTCCTCTGCCGTCGAGAAGCCGGCATATTGGCGGATCGTCCAGGGCCGGCCGGCATACATCGTCGCCCGCGGGCCGCGGGTAAAGGGTGAAAAACCGGGAAGCGAGCCAAGGTGCTCGGCGCTTTCGATATCCTCGGCCGTATAGAGCGGCTTGACGGCAATGCCTTCCGGCGTTTGCCAGGTCAGCGTTTCGGACGAGGCGCGCAATTCCTTCTGCGCCAGTTCCGCCCAATCCGACAGCGTCTTTTTCGTCATGCCTTTCCTCCGGCTTATTTCATCCGCACCCTACCATTTCACAGGATCGCCGTGCGATACAAATCCTTGATTTTTATTCCCAGCTCTGGACCCGTCCGATGAAGACAATACAGATCTATGCCTTCGACATGAATTGCGTCGGGCATATCAACCACGGCCTGTGGACGCATCCGCGCGACCGGTCGATGCATTATACCGATCTCGATTATTGGACGGAGTTTGCCGAGACCGCCGAGCGCGGCAAGCTGGACGGTATCTTCCTCGCCGATATCGTCGGCGTCTATGACGTTTACAGGGGCAGTCCGGCGCCGGTGATCGCAACGGCGGCGCAGATTCCCGTCAATGATCCGCTGATCCCGATTTCGGCGATGGCTTACGTCACCAAACACTTAGGTTTCGGCGTCACCGTCAACACCACCTACGAGCCGCCCTTCCTGCTGGCGCGGCGTATGTCGACACTCGATCACCTGACCAAGGGGCGGATCGGCTGGAACATCGTCACCGGCTATCTCGATAGTGCTGCCCGCAGCATGGGTTTCGACAGGCTGCCGGATCATGATGCGCGTTATGACGCAGCCGAGGAATATCTCGAAATCGTCTACAAGCTCTGGGAAGGCAGCTGGGACGACGATGCGGTGTTGCGCGACAAGGCGGGCGGCGTCTATGCCGATCCCTCCAAAGTGCGGACTGTCCGTCACGACGGTAAATATTACCGGATGGAGGGTATCCATCTCTCCGAACCTTCTCCGCAGCGCACGCCCCTGCTCTTCCAGGCCGGCGCCTCCGCACGCGGTCAGGACTTTGCCGCCCGCCACGCTGAATGCGTCTTTCTCGCGGGCCCGAACCCCCGGGTGGTGAGGCCGACCGTCGATGCGCTGCGGGCGAAGGCGGCGGAATTCGGCCGCGGCGCCGATGCATTGAAGATCCTGAGCCTGATCACTGTCGTCGTCGGGCGGACGGAGACGCAAGCGCAGGAGAAGCTGGAGGATTATCGCCGCCATGCCAGCGTCGAGGCCTCGCTTGCGCATTATTCGGCTTCCGTCGGTATCGATTTTTCGAAGTATGACCTGGATGACGTCATCGATCAGAGTTCGACGAATGCCAATCAGTCGGCGCTTGCTGCCATCACCAGGCAAGCGGCAAAGCCTGTGACGAAGCGGGAGATCATCGACCAGATGGTTCTCGGCAGCCGGATGAAGCCGATGGTGGGCGCACCGGAGCAGATCGCCGATCATCTCCAGACATGGATCGAAGAGGGCGATATCGACGGTTTCAACCTGGCGCGGACGGTGGCGCCGGAGAGCCTGCGTGATTTCGTCGACTTGGTGGTGCCGGTGCTGCAGGAGCGCGGCCTCTTCAAGGCGGACTATGCGGAAGGGCCGCTGCGGCGGAAGCTCTTCGGCGGCGGGAACGGCAGGTTGCCCGCCGCTCATCCCGCCGCGCGCTTCCGCTGCTGACTTATCTCCGGTCCAGTTTGGCGACGAGCCGGTCGCCAAACCACTGAATGCCGCAGACGAGGACGATGAGCACTGCCACCACCGCGATCATCACGCTGGTTTCGAAGCGCTGATAGCCATAGCGGATGGCGAGATCCCCGAGGCCGCCGGCGCCGATTGCGCCGGCCATCGCCGAAGCGCCGATCAACGTCACCAGCGTGACGGTGAAACCGGCGACGATGCCGGCCAGCGCTTCGGGCACCAGCACCTCGCGGATGATCGTCCACCGGTTGCCGCCCATGGCGCGTACCGCATCGATCAGCCCGCGGTCGACCTCACGCAGCGACACTTCGGCGATGCGGGCGTAATAGGGGGTCGCGGCGATGGCGAGCGGCACGATGGCCGCCCAGGTGCCGAGCGCCGTACCGACGATCAGCCGCGTCAGCGGGATCAGCGCCACGAGCAGGATAATAAAGGGTACCGAGCGGAAGCCGTTGATGACGGCGCCGAGCCCGCGGTTGATCCAGAGGTTTTCAGCGATGCCGCCGCGTGCCGTGACAACAAGGGCAAGGCCGAGCGGCAGGCCGGCGACGAGCGAGATCACTCCCGAGGCGAAGGTCATCAGGATCGTCTCCCAGAGGGAGCGGACCAGCAGTTCAAGCATGATCGGTGTCATAACCAAGCACCTCCACCCGGGCGGACCGGGCCGTCAGGAATTGTTCGACCTTTCCGGCAAGCGCGGGATCGCGCGTGGGAACGGCGATGAAGAACCTTGCCACCGGCTGGTTCTGGATGTGGTCGATGCCGCCGTGCACGAGGCGGAAGGAATGCGGCAGCGCCGCCGAGAGCTCGGCAAACAGCGCGCCTTGCGCTTCAGGTCCGGCGAGATCGACACTGAGGATCGCCTCGCTTCCTGTCGTTACCGACAGCCGTCGGGCGATGTGATCGGGAAGCTGCGGGCGGATGCTGCCGAGCAGGCTCCCGGTGATGTCAGCCTGCGGGTTGGCGAAGACCGACCAGACCTGTCCTTCCTCGGCGATCCGCCCGGCATCGATGACGGCGACGCGATCGGCAATGCCGCGCACCACTTCCATCTCGTGGGTGATCAGCAGAATGGTCAGGCCGAGCTTGCGGTTGATATCCCTAAGCAGCGCCAGGATCGACCGGGTCGTTTCCGGATCGAGCGCCGATGTCGCCTCGTCGGACAACAGCAGTGCCGGGCGTGCCGCCAGCGCCCGGGCGATACCAACGCGCTGTTTCTGGCCGCCGGATAGCGATGAGGGATAGGCTTTCGCCTTGTCGGCAAGGCCGACGAGATCGAGCAGCTCATGCGCTCGTTTCAAGCGCTCGTTCTTGGCAACGCCCTCGATCTTCAGCGGCAGCGCGACATTCTCCTCGACGGTCTTGGCGGAAAGCAGGTTGAAATGCTGGAAGATCATGCCGATGCGGCGACGCAACGGCTGCAAATCCTGTTCCTGAAGTCTGGTGATATCGCGGCCTTCGATCAGGATCTCGCCGCTGTCGGCGCGCTCCAGGCCGTTCAGGCAGCGGATAAGCGTCGATTTGCCGGCGCCGCTGCGGCCAATGATGCCGAGGATCTCACCCCTCTTCACCGTCAGCGAAATACCGTCGAGTGCCGGCGTGGCTCCGAACCGCCGCTTTACGTCGGTCAGCTTCACCACCTCTTCGGCCGCCGCTTGCGGCTGCGTCTCGATCGCTGTGGCGGAAACAAGGGAATTCATATGCTTTTCCTTACAAACACTGAAGGCGGTCCGGGCAAGGAACGCCCGGACCGCCTCTCGCAGGCCTTAACCCCGGCCCTCTCTCGGATCAATAGGCGCTGAGACCCGTCCCCTTGTAGACCTTGTCGAATTCGGCCTTGACGGTGTCGTTCTGATAGGAAGACACAAGCGTCTTGACCCAGTCGGCATCCTTGTTGTCGTCCTTGACGGCGATGAAGTTGCGGTACGGATTGTCGGCGATCGGCTCCTGCGCGATGCGCTCGGCCGGCGAAAGACCGCTCTTCAGCGCCCAGTCGGTATTGACGACACCGGCATCCAGATCGTCGATCGACCGGCCGACGATACCGGCATCGAGCTCCTTGATTTCGATCTTCTTCGGATTGTCGGTGACGTCGGCGACGGTCGCGAGAATGCCGGTGCCGCCCTTCAATTTGATCAGGCCTTCGTTCTGGAGAACACGCAGCGCCCGGCCTTCATTCGAGGGATCGTTCGGCACGCCGATGACAGCGCCTTCGGGGATCTCGGCGACGGACTTGTATTTCTTGGTATAGAGGCCGATCGGCCAGACGCCGGTATAGCCGACGCGGGTGATATGGTAGCCATGCTGTTTGATCTGGTTGTCGAGATAGGGCTGATGCTGGAAGGCATTGGCGTCAACCTCACCGCGCTCCAGCGCTTCATTCGGCTGCGTATAATCGTTGAAAATAACGGTCTCGATCTTGAGACCCTTCTTGGCCGCCTCGCTGGCGACCACGCGCCAGATGTCCTCTTCCTCGCCGGCCATGATGCCGACCTTGATCGACTTGTCCTCGGCAAAGGAAGGAGCGGGTGCTGCGAAGGCAAAGAGTGTAGCAGCGGAAACGGCGACGGCGGCAAGAGCCGCGCGGCGCGAAAGGTGGAAGCCGTGAAGATTTTTGTTCTTGGTCATTTTTTATCCCGTCTGACTGAGTGGGGCCATACCCCGACCAGGCTGATCATCGCAAATGCGCGCATCGGTAGCGAAGCACGAATGTCCGATGTGGACGAAGGGTCGGAAAAACTCTTGCCCTGCCATTGATATCGGCAGGATAAATTTCCATCAAATTTGTGAACTATGACGACGAGAGAAGGGTGGTCCAAAAACGAAAACGGCGCCTCCGCGGCGCCGTTTCAAGCTATTGCGAACTCTTCATTCGGCAGCGATAAGCGCTTGATTCCGGCTGGGAAAGAAGGCTGAGAGCTCGCCGATGACTTCCCCGATCCGCTTGGAAAGCTGTTCGGATGAGACACGGTAATCGGTGAAGTCGCGATCGGAAGCGTAGACGGCCGTCGGCAGCGTGTGCGACATGAAGAAGCCGAAGAGCGGGCGCAGTTGATGCTCGACCATCAGCGCGTGCCGGTCGCCGCCGCCGGTTGCGGTGATGATGATCGGCTTGGCGCGCAGCTCATGCGGGTCGATCAGGTCGATCAGATGCTTGAAGAGGCCGGGATAGCTGCCCTTATAGGTCGGTGCGCCGATGACCAGCACATCGGCATTGACGATGTCGTCGATGACGTCCTTGGCGCGGCTGTCGAGGTCGTCACGTCGCAGCGCCTGGCCAAGCGAGGGGCCGACATCGGTCAGGTCGTAGATGGTGTTGTCGAAGCCGTATCTCTCGCCGGCGAGACCGGCGACGTTTTCGACGAGCGCGAAGGTCTTCGAGGGGCGGTTGAAGCTACCCGCAAGGCCGACCAGTTTGTGAGCAGACATGCCATTTCCTTCCAATATCGTGCCGAAACCGATGTCATTCTCCGACGAATATTATCTATAAAAATAGTGGATTAAAGGAATGGTGATCCCTCTTCCCCATATGAGGAGAAAAATACGTTCGTGCCTGTCGCGCTAGCGACGTACGAAACCGCATGATGCGTCGAGCCGGAATTTCCCAGGGATATCCGGGCTCGATGCATCATCTGCAGGCGACCGACCTAGACCGATTTATGCTTGGGGATGCGCGGCAGGAAGACCGTCAGGAGACCGAGCAGCGGCAGGTAGGAGCAGATGCGATAAACGAAATCGATGCCGTGGGTGTCGGCGAAATCGCCGAGCAGCGCTGCGCCCAGCCCCCCTGCCCCGAACGCAAAGCCGAAAAAGACGCCGGCAATCAGCCCGACGCGCCCGGGCACCAGTTCCTGCGCGAAGACGACGATCGCCGAGAAGGCGGAAGCGAAGATCAGGCCGATGACGACGCTGAGCACGCCCGTCCAGAAGAGGTTGGCATAGGGCAGCAGCAAGGCGAAAGGAATGACGCCGAGGATCGAGAACCAGATGACGAAACGGGCACCGAAGCGATCGCCGATCGGCCCGCCGAGGAAAGTGCCGACGGCGACCGAGCCGAGGAAGAGGAAGAGCATCAGCTGTGCCTGCTGCACGCCGAGCTCGAACTTGTCGATGACATAGAAGGTGAAATAACTCGAAACGCTCGCCATGTAGACGTTCTTCGTCGCTGTCAGCAGCACGAGGATGGCGAGCGCCCAGACAACCCTGTTCTGCGGCAGCGGCAGGGTCCGGCTCACGACCGGCTTGCTGGCATTTTCACGCCTGTGGCTGATGTACCAATTGCCCACCCAGCTCAAGACGACCATGCCGACCATGGCGATGGCGGCGAACCAGGAGACACTGTGCTGGCCGAGCGGCAGCACGATGAAGGCGGCGAGCAACGGACCGATCGCCTGGCCGGCATTGCCGCCCACCTGGAAAAACGATTGCGCGAAACCGTGGCGGCCACCGGAGGCAAGGCGGGCGACGCGCGAGGATTCCGGATGGAAGACGGCCGAACCGAAGCCGATCAGGCTGGCGGCAACGAGCAGCAGCTCGAAACTGCCGGCATTGCCGAGCAGGATCAGGCCGCAGAAGGTGCTCGCCATGCCGACCGGCAGTGAATAGGGCATCGGCCAGCGGTCGGTGACGACGCCGACCAGCGGCTGCAACAGCGAAGCGGTGACCTGGAACGTCATGGTCAGAAGGCCGATTTGCACGAAATCGAGATCGTAATTCGCCTTGAAGAGCGGATAGAGCGAGGCGAGCAGCGACTGCATGATGTCATTCAGCATGTGGCAGAAGCTCACCGCCATCAGGATGGACATCGTTGTTTTTTCGAAACGGGGCGCGCGCTCGGCAACGGTTGCCATGGACATTCCTCCTGGACGGCCCGGTTGGTTGCCGTGCCGCGTCGCTTTTGTTCGATGGATTTCGGGCGATCGGGGCTGGGGAGATGATCAAGCGACGGTCGCTGAAATGCATTTAGCTTAAGCCGGCGGGCAATCACAGCCCAGTTTCATCAGGATCGGTACGGCTTTTGTTCGATTTGCCCCTTTTTGCCGCTGATTCCTGCCTGGCTTGGCCGCTTGCCGGACGGGGGTTTTCATACCACAGTCAGCCGCGATCACTGCACATATAGTATGACATGTGAAAACAACCATGGAAAACCGGGGCGGGTGATACTACAGCTGCGCTGATTGAAAATGCGATCGAGGCTGAAAACACGCGATGAATGTCAAGACACCGAATGCAATAGACGGCTATGTCGGAGCGCGCATAAGAATGCGTCGGCAGCTGCTCGGAATGAGCCAGGAACGGCTTGCCGAGCAAATCGGCGTGACCTTTCAGCAGGTTCAGAAATACGAGAAGGGCATCAACCGCATCGGCGCGAGCCGTCTGCAGCGAATCGCCGATGTGCTTCACACGTCGCCAAGCTTTTTCTTTGAGCAGGAAAATTCCGAGCCGTTGACGTTGCAAGGGCTGGATCTGCCCGCAAATACCGATCCGGTCGCCGAATTCCTGCGAACGAAAGAGGGATTGGTGCTCAATCGCGCCTTTCTGAAGATCGCCGACCGGAATGTCCGTGAAACGATCATCGCACTGGTGAATGCGATGGCGCAGGCGGAAAGCCGCGGTGTAACATGGGGCGCCCCCGTTGCGGATATCACTGTTCCGCTCGGAGAATAGTCAGGCAGTCGGCAGGCAATATCCGCATGAAGCTGAGGCTCGAGTCATTTGGTGAGTTGCGGTTGATCGATCCGGCTGGGCAACCAGCGGCGTTCCCGGAAAAGGGCCTGTTGGCAATTTGTTATCTGCTGGACCGTGATCTGCGAGATGGGGCCGGGAGTGAATATCCGCGCTCGGCGCTGGCGCGGTTCTTGTGGGACAGCCATGACAATTCTGACATCATGGCCAACCTGCGCAAGACCATATCGCGCATTCAGGCGCGTCAGGCCGAGCTCGGCACCGAGCTTCTGGTCTTCACGACGACCGGTGTGCGGGTCAGGCCGGATGCATTTGTCGATGACCTCTCCGAACTCGCCAACCCCGGCGGCGAAGGCGCACTTGGCAAGCTGCGGCGGCTGGTTGCGATCCTTAGCCAGGATTTCCTGGCGGGGCTCGCCGACCAAAGCGTCAGTACGCGGCAATGGATCGCCAGCCAGCGCGACAGGCACATGGCAGTTCTGGTGGATGCGCTGAAGACGGCGCTGCCGACGGCCCGGTCGCGAGAAGATGTGAGCCTGATCAAGGAGGCGGCGCTCAGGATTTTCCGCGAGGCACCGGATGACGAAAACATTCGGCGTATCCTTCTCGAGGCCTATGAGTCCGAAGGACAGCTGGAGAAAGCGCGCCGGCTTTTCGAGACGAACAAGAATGAGCTGGAAAGCGCATTCGATATCGGCCTTGACGTCCAGGCGCTGGGAGAGATCCGCAAAATCTTTGCCGGCGGTCCACCACCGCAAAGCGCGGCGGTGCCGCTGAGCGACGGCGTCGTTCGAGTTCCCGGTCCCCTGCCCCGTCTGGTTCTGCTGCCGCCGGGCGGGACGCATGCGGTCGGTGCCCTGCCGATGCTCTCCGGAGCGCTGATCGAGGACGTGACCATCGGGCTTTGCGCACTGAATACGGTTTCGGTGGTGGCGCCCCATACGGCCGATCGGATCGCACGCAATGCCGACAAGGCTGAGCTGATCCAGCGTCATTCGATTTCTTATGTTCTCGACACGAGGCTGACCGACAATACGGGCGTCCCCGCGCTCTTTGTCCAGCTGATCCACACGGGCAGCGATGAGGTCATCTGGGCCGAGCGTTTCAGCCTCGAGAAATACGAATTGATAAGCCACCGGCGCGACATCGCCAGGCAGATCGCCAGGGAGCTTGCCGGGCAGGTCCGCCGGCATGAAACCATGCGCGATTCCTTCGAGGGTAATTCGGCCGCCTATCACAGCTACCTTCTCGGTCTGAGGGATGTGAAGCGGCTTGCCCTCCCCGATGTGCGCCGCTCCCGAAAGGCCTTCCGCGAGGCGCTTCAACACAGCGCCCATTTCGCTCCTGCGCTCAGCGGATTGTCGCGCACGTTTCTCGTCGAGTGGCTGCTGACGGCCCGCGGCGACAGCGAGTTGCTCGGACTTGCGGAGGACTATGCTAACCGGGCAATCGTCGCCGATCCTTCGTTTGCTGCCGGCTTTCGTGAGCTCGGCGTTGCCAAACTTTATCTCGGGGAGATTGATGAAAGCGTCCTGGCGTTGAAGCTCGCGGAAGAGCTGAGCCCGCATTATGCCGACGGAATTGCGAGTTATGCCGATACGCTCGTCCATGCGTCGCGTCCTGCCGATGCATTGACCAAGATCGAGCGGGCCATCTCGCTCAACCCGCTGAGCCCGACCGACTATCTCTGGACGGCAGCCGGCGCGAATTTCGCCCTCGGCCATTATGCCGAGGCGCTCGAGCAGATTTCCCTGATGGACGACCGCACGCCGGCCGACCGGCTTTCGGCTGCGTGCTGGGCCATGCTCGGCGATATGAAAAACGCGCGTATCTATATGCGCAAGGTGCGCGAGATCTATCCGGATTTCGATGTCGACAAATGGCTTTCCGTCGTTCCCTTCAAGGAGCAATGGCAGAAGGAACAGTATCGCGAGGCGTTGCGCCGGGCAGGTTTCTGAAGTCTGACGCCGACAAGTGTAAGCCGACAGATCCTGTCACGCCTCTGTCACGCGCGTCTTTCGTTCAAGAGGATTAAGCTGCCTTTGCTCTGTCGGCATGCGCCGGCATGAGAAGCTGGGGAATTCTCAATGCACGACGCCGCCGAAGCAACGCTCGCGCCGAAAAGTGAAGAAGAGCTCAAGGAGCTGGTATCGCTCGCCAGGCTCGTCGCCTATGCCAGAGAAAACGCCAGAGACCTGAACGCCGAATTTTCTGCCTATTGCCTGGACCTTGCGCTCGGCGCCTTGCTGCAGGACCTCGACAGACGCGGCGTGTCCTTTTCTCAAGAAAACGGCCAGGACGGTTATCTGCTCGGCACACGGCACTGAACGGCCGTCACTGTCGACGCCTCGCCGTCGCCGCTCTACCGCAAACAACCGGCACGCATCGATATTTCGATTCCAGCTTTTTCCGATCGGCTATGATGCCGATGCGGTCCTTGTTCCGCCGATTCGGCCCAAAAATCGCGGTTTGCTGCGCCGACAGCACCATTGGGTGGATGTCCAAGCCCTTGAAAAAGATTGGACAAGCCGGCGGTAGGGTCTTGTTAACCCTATTTGCCTTGCCACTCTTCCAGAATCGGCGCTAAATGCGCTTTCAAAGCTCGCAGGGCTTTTAAATCGCATTTTCGAGATTTCCATGAATATGGCACCGCAGATAGAAAAAGCAATTTCCGATGTCGACCAGTTGATCATTGGTCAGGCACAGGAACTCTCCGACAAGCTGAAGCAGCATCGGCTCGAAATGTTCCCGCCGCGCGCGCTGAAGGGACTGCGGGAGTTTCAGCTTGCCGAAGTGGCGCGGTTTCTCGGCGTTACCAGCGGCTATCTTCGCAATCTGTCACTGGAAGGCAAGGGTGTCCTTCCTCAGGTCACACCATCGGGCCGCCGATCCTATACGGCGGAGCAGATGGAAGAGATGCGCAGCTTTCTGGAGCACAATGCCCGCGCCGGAACACATTACGTGCGTCATCGCCGCGGCAACGAGCATCTGCAGGTCGTCGCCGTCGTCAATTTCAAGGGGGGTAGCGGCAAGACAACGAGTGCCGCGCATCTTGCCCAGCACCTTGCCCTGACCGGTCACCGTGTTCTTGCCGTCGACCTCGACCCGCAGGCGTCCCTCTCTGCCATCCACGGCTTTCAGCCAGAGTTCGACGTCAACGAGAATGAGACGCTCTACGCCGCCATCCGCTATGACGATCAGCGGCGGCCACTCCGAGAGATCATCCGGCCGACGAATTTCCCGAACCTGCATCTGGTGCCGGGCAATCTCGAGCTGATGGAATTCGAACATGAGACGCCGCGCGTGCTTGCTCAAGGCAAGGCAGGCGACTATGGGCGCGTCTTCTTCGCGCGGCTGGACGAGGCGCTGTCCTCGGTCGCCGACGATTACGACGTCGTTATCATCGACTGCCCTCCCCAACTCGGCTTTTTGACGATGAGCGCCATTTGCGGCGCAACGGCGGTTCTGATCACCGTTCATCCCCAGATGCTCGATGTCATGTCGATGTGCCAGTTCCTGCAGATGCTCGGCGAGGTGCTGAATACGCTGAAAGGCGCCGGCGGCGACATGAACCTCGACTGGCTGCGTTATCTCGTGACCCGTTACGATCCGCAGGACGGGCCGCAGACGCAGATGGTCGCCTTCATGCGTTCGATGTTCAAGAACCATGTGCTGACCAATCCGATGTTGCGCAGTGTCGCGATCTCCGATGCGGCGATGACCAATCAGACGCTTTACGAGGTCGAGCGGAGCCAGTTTACCCGCGCCACCTATGACCGTGCCATGGAGGCGATGGATGCCGTCAACAATGAGATCGGCGATCTCATTCACAAGGCCTGGGGGCGGAAATGACCGAGAAGTTTACTGCGGTAAACCGAGGCAAGGAGTGGGCTGATGGCGCGTAAGAATCTCCTTTCCGGCCTGATGGACGATTCCAAGAAGTTTACCGCGGTAAACAGTGAGGACGAAGCCGTCCATAGGGATGAGAAACAGCAGATCACCTATAAAGGGATCGGCGCTCTTGGTGCCGTCACACGCAGTATCGATGCGCTGGCTGCCAAGGCCGATGCGGCCAAAGCGATCGAGGAGAAGCTGGCGACCGGTGAGACGGTGATTGATCTCGACCCTGCCCTGATCGAAGATTCCTTCGTGATGGACCGGCTGGCCCATACCGACGAACAGTTTCGCGAATTGGTCGAGGCGATCCGCCTGCGTGGCCAGGATTCGCCGATCCTCGTTCGCCCGCATCCTGAGAAGGACGGCCGATATCAGATCGCCTTCGGCCACCGTCGCGCCCGCGCCGCCAAGGAACTCGGCAGATCTGTCCGCGCCGTGGTCAAAAAGCTCGACGATCGCGACCACGTCATCGCGCAGGGCCAGGAGAATTCGGCGCGCGCCGATCTCTCTTTCATCGAGAGGACGATGTTCGCCGACAAACTCGACAGGTTGGGTTTCGACCGGGAAACGATCATGTCGGCGCTCAGCGCCGACAAGACGACGGTTTCCAAGATGCTGTCCGTCACCAAGCGGATCCCCGCCGAAGTCCTGACGGCGATCGGTGCGGCAAAGACCACCGGTCGTGACCGTTGGCACGATCTGTCGGTAAAATTCGAGACCGAAAACATTTCCGCTCGGGCGATCGAGTTCAGCAGATCGGCGGAATTCGAGACGGCGGAGCCGGATGCCCGCTTCGATATGCTGGTCGCCTTCATCGGCAGGAGGCAACAGCCGGCGTCATCCCCAGCGGCGCTTCGGCCGGCAGCTCGCGCTTGGCAGCGCAAGGACGGCGCGGTCAAGGCGAAGATCAAGGACGACGGGAAACAGTTCACCATCGCGCTGAAGGCGGAAAAGGCGTCTGCCTTTGGAGCCTATATCGCCAGCAATCTGGATCGCCTCTACGAGGCGTTCGAGAAGACACAGGATTTGACGAAGAACGGAGATCAATAAGCAAAAGAAAAGGCCCCCGAACGTTGCCGTCGCGGAAGCCCTCTCTGATCTAGACACCCAGAGAATCACATTTCCGCGAATCATAGTCAAGAGTCTTTGGCGCCGAATTTGGTGAGCCGTGATCTTTTGCCTTGAAGAAGGCGAAGAAAATGGAAAGCGGAAGTGTGACGACGCCCTTTGGGCGGCGGCCGATGACGTTTGGCATGTTGGCAAGCCAAGCGGCGGCTCGAAAAATCGAGCCCGGCCAATCAATTGACAAATGGAAGCTCTACCGTGCCCTGTGCGAGGCTAGGCCGCTACTCGGCGTCACCGACCGGGCGCTCGCCATCTTGAACGCCTTGCTGAGCTTTTATCCGAAGGGGGAGATCTCCGAAGACAATGGGCTTGTGGTGTATCCTTCTAACGCACAGCTCTCCTTGCGCGCCCATGGAATGGCAGAACAGACGATCCGCCGCCACCTCGCGACCCTGATCGAAGTGGGGCTGCTGATCCGCAAGGACAGCCCGAACGGCAAGCGTTATGCCCGTAAGGAGCAGGGTGGCGAACTCCGCGAGGCATTCGGTTTCTCGCTGGCGCCGCTGCTTGCGCGTGCCGAGGAGATCGAACGGCTGGCAGCGGGAGTGGCAGCGGAACGATTGCATCTGCAGCGGCTCAGAGAGCGCCTGACGCTTTGCCGGCGCGACGTCGCCAAGCTCATCGAGATGGCATTGGAGGAGGGGGCCGCGGGCGATTGGAACCGGGTCCACCTGCATTTCCGCGATGTTGTCGAGCGGTTGCCGCGGTCACCGTCCGCCGAACAGGTCGCCGCCGTGCTTGAGGAATTGGAGATGCTGCGCGAGGAGATCATCAATCAATTGGAAATGCAGGTTAAAACTCAAAATCAAAGCGGCAATGCCCAACATTCTGAGCGGCACATACAGAATTCAAACCCAGACTCCATCTCTGAACTTGAACCAAGCTTCGAACCGAAGCAGGGCGCAACGGCGGATGATCGATCCGCAGGTCAAGTCGAGCCGATCGGTCGAAGAGGGAAAAATGGAGAGGGGAACGGCCATGTCGCAGCCGCAAGATCTGCCTCCGCTGCCAATGGCGCGCTGAAATCCTTCCCGCTGGGGCTGGTGCTGCAGGCCTGCCCTGAGATCGCTGCCTATGGACCCCAGGGCTCGGTCGGCACTTGGCGTGATCTCATGGCGGCGGCCGTGGTCGTTCGTTCGATGCTCGGCGTCAGCCCGTCGGCCTACGAGCAGGCCTGCGAGGTCATGGGGCCCGAAAATGCTGCCACTGTCATCGCCTGTGTTCTCGAAAGGGCAGGGCACATCAACTCCGCCGGCGGTTATCTCCGCGATCTGACACGCCGTGCCGAAAGAGGAGAATTCGCCATTGGTCCGATGCTGATGGCCCTTGCCCGGATCAATGTGCCGCACAGAGGAAAGACAGGATGAAGGTACGCTTCACGACCTTCTCAACGAGACTGTTATGGTTAACGAAATGTGACGGAAATGAAGGTCGAGATGACTTCTGATTGGGAGCTTATCGCTTTGAGATCATGGAGTTACATAGCCGCGCCAAGGCCGACCAAAGAGAAATCACGATATCATCCTGCAGTTGACGCGAAACGCCTTTTGACGATACGGCAGGGCAACGACGCAAATGGCGGGAAGACCGCCGGTGAGGCAAGGGAAGAGCTGCGGAAGATGGGTTTGAAACGGGCGGTGGATTTTTTTCTGGCTGTCGTTGCGTCGGTAATCCTGCTCGCTCCCATCCTTATTGTCGCTCTTTGTGTTCGTCTTACCTCGCCGGGACCGATACTCTATTGGTCAAAACGTGTCGGCCGTTTCAACCAGATCTTCCTGATGCCGAAATTCCGCAGCATGCGCGTCGACACGCCGACAGTTGCCACGCATCTGCTCGAAAATCCGGATCGGTTTTTGACCCCCATCGGCTCGTTTCTGCGCAAATCCAGCCTCGACGAACTGCCGCAACTCTGGTGTATCCTCAAGGGGAAAATGAGTTTCGTCGGCCCCCGGCCAGCGCTCTACAATCAGGATGATCTGATAGAGTTGCGGACAGCCCATGGCGTCGATACGCTCCTGCCCGGATTGACGGGGTGGGCGCAGATCAACGGCCGCGACGAGTTGCCGATTCCGGAGAAGGTGAAATTCGACGTCGAATATCTTGAGCGGCGTTCATTCGATTTCGACATGCGCATCCTGTTTCTGACCGCAGAGAAGGTCATACGCCGTAAGGGAATACGGCATTAAGCTACCTACTTCTGATAGATAAGCGGTGCGGAAGACCTTGATTTCCGATTATTTCAGTTGCGCTCATTGCAGAAAGCGACAAGAAGGTGGTTGTCTGTTGATCTGCGAGACGCTGGTAAGCAATGCCTGAAAATTCTCCCTCTGAGATACGGCGCTCAGGACGGTTCTTAGTGCCGATGCAAGCGCTCGTCGCCCCTCTGCTGGCGATGCCGAGGTTTGCCAAACGTGCTCTGGCTTTGCTGGTGGATTCCAGCTTTTGTGTTCTGACGATCTGGCTGGCCTATTGCTTCCGCTTGAACGAATGGACGGTGCTGACCGGCGTCCAGTGGCTGCCGGTCTTCGTTTCGCTCTGTATGGCCCTTCCCATCTTCATCGTCATGGGCATGTATCGGGCGATCTTCCGCTATGCCAATATGGCTGCTTTCATTACTGTTCTGAAGGCGATTGCGATCTACGGCTTCGCCTTCATGACGATATTTACGGCGCTCAGCGTCCCGGGTGTTCCGAGAACCGTCGGCATCCTCCAGCCCTTTCTGCTGTTGATTGCGATCGGGCTGTCGAGGTTGAGTATCCGCTACTGGCTCGGGGATGCCTACCAGCGCATCCTTCACAAGAATATGCTCGCCAAGGTGCTGATCTATGGGGCAGGGACGGCCGGGCGGCAACTGGCCGGCGCCTTGATCAACAGTGCCGAACTCAATGTCGTCGGCTATCTGGATGATGATCCACGCCTCAAGGGCGGTGTCATGGGTGGCTTGCCGATCTACGACCCCTCGGATCTTCCGGTGCTCGCCGAGGCTCTTGGCGTGCACAATGTGCTGCTTGCTCTTCCATCGGTATCGCGGCAGCGGCGCAACGAAATCCTGGAACATATCCGCAAAGCCAGGGTGAATGTTCGCACATTGCCGGATCTCACGGCGCTCGCTCAGGGACGTGTCGCCGTTTCCGACATTCGTGAGCTGGAGATTGAAGATCTGCTGGGCAGGGAAGCGGTCGCGCCGCGGCAGGAGCTGCTCGACAAGGCAATGCGCAACAAGGTGGTGATGGTCACAGGTGCCGGCGGTTCGATCGGCGGCGAGTTATGCCGGCAGATTCTGCGCAACGAGCCTTCCAGTCTGATCCTCCTCGATCAGAACGAGTTTGCGCTTTACAATATCCATGCCGAATTGCGGAAGCTCGCCGAACTGTACGAACATGAAAATCTGCAGATCGTACCGATCCTCTGTTCCGTCCGCGATCAGGATCGCATGGAGCATATCATGCAGAGCTGGCGACCGCAGACGCTCTATCATGCCGCCGCCTACAAGCATGTGCCCCTTGTTGAACATAATGCCGTGGAAGGCATCAAGAACAATGTCATGGGTACGCTGGTCACCGCCCGCGCGGCGCATAAATGCGGCGTCTCGAATTTCGTGCTGATCAGCACGGACAAGGCTGTGCGACCGACGAATGTGATGGGCGCCAGCAAGAGGCTGGCGGAGATGGTTCTGCAGGCGCTCGCAGCAGAACTGACGACCGACAGAATGCGAACGAATTTTTCCATGGTCCGCTTCGGAAACGTCCTCGGCTCCTCCGGATCCGTCGTGCCGCTTTTCAGGCAACAGATCAAGGATGGTGGCCCCGTTACGCTGACGCATCCTGACATAACCCGCTATTTCATGACCATTTCGGAAGCCTCGCAGCTCGTCATACAGGCCGGCGCGATGGCCGAGGGCGGCGATGTTTTCCTGCTCGACATGGGAGAACCCGTTCGCATCGCAGATCTCGCCCGCAAGATGGTCGAGCTTTCCGGGTTGGCCGTCCGCGATGACAACAATCCCGACGGCGATATAGAGCTTTCCGTCACCGGTCTGAGGCCCGGCGAGAAGCTCTATGAAGAACTGCTGATCGGAGACAATCCGGAAACAACCGAACATCCCCGGATCATGAAGGCGCGTGAGGATTTCCTGTTCTGGCCGGAGCTTTTGAAAAAGCTCAACGCTCTCAATGCGGCATTGGACCGGAACGATATGATCGCCGCACGTGCGACGTTGGCGGAGCTTGTTTCCGGCTATTCGTCAACGGGTGAGGTCTCGGATCTGGCTTTCACCGGCGCCGAAACCAATACGGCCGCTTGAGACACCAATCATCCTGCTCTGAATTCAATAGACCAGGATCGCGTTCGAAAACCGCTCACAACTTTGGTGCCAAACGTCAGTTGTGAACAACGGGCGCAAAGCCTGTGCTGCCGCGATCCACGCAAATAAGGGCGACGAGATAGGCGAAGATCGGATCCAAGGCCTTCTGATTGAACATGATGCCAAAGCTGCCCGTTATGACATAGCTGCTGACGAGCAGAAGAGCGAGCGCAATGGCCAAGTCCCGGCCCGGCCCAGCTTCCTTTCTCCACGCGCCGATCACGGGTGTCGCCAGCATTAGCGAAAGCGCTGCAATGCCGAAGATGCCGGCGTCGATCCCTGCAGTGAGAAAACCATTGTGGACATGCGAATAGGTCAGTTGTGGCCTTATGCTATCGGGCAGCTCTGCCAGCACCGAAGCCATCCGGTTTTGCGGGCCATAACCGGTCAATGGGTCCTTGCTGATCGCTGATACCGCACCCTTGTACAGAGCGAACCGTGCACTCAGCGACGTGACTTCGCCGTCGCTGCGTTCGAGCGATGCCATATTTTCCTGCAGCGCCTCGATGCGGTGGAGGATTTGGCCGCTGCCGAGGGCAATCAGCCCCGCAAACAGCAAAGAGCCGGTAATGGCGAGGCTGCGTAAACTCAGATGGAAGCTGTGTTTGCGGAAGTACCAGAGAAAGATGACGATATGAATGGGTATCACCAGCCAGGCCGAGCGCGTTCCGGAAAGCAGGACGCAGCCCAGACCGGCGGCATATCCCAATATGGCAATTCTTTGCTCGACACTCTTGGGTGATTGAACGTTAAGAAGCGCAATACCGCCGAAAAGAACGCCTATCACGCCCAGCAGCGCAGCGTTCGAAGTTCCGGCCTCTGCCCTCTCCATCAGAAACATGATCTGCAGCAGACTAAAGAGGAAGGTAATGATCATGCCGATACCGGCGCCGAGGATAAACAGCGGCACCAGGCTGCCATCGGGAGATTGGCGCATTCGCGGCAATATCAGCCAGACCGAAAGGAACGGCAGCAGCCGGAATATCCAGTCCAGTTCTTCGGAGTAGGGCGGATTGATGAATATGCTTGCGATCATCACCAGCGGGTAGATAGACATGCCGATGGCAACCAGCCGGTCGGATCTCGACAGGTTTAAGGCAAGCCGGCCCGTCGCCAGACAGTAGATGCCCCACACCATCGATGCCAGAAGGATGAACGAATTAAAGTTCGGCGAAAGTCCGGGAAGGATTGCAAAGGAAAAGACCGCTATGCGGTTGTTTCGATCGAGTGCGCTTCCCGCCCCACTATCGGGATAAAGCACCGCCATCTTCAGTTGTCTGAGGTATTTCACTTGCCGATCCTGACCATGCCGATGCCGTCTCGCTAAGGATCGTGGTCACGGCTGTCAAGCCGAGGATTGCGTGCAATCTAAGGCTTTATTCGTCGTGGTATTCCAGCAACAGGATCTAGGATCTACAGACGGATGTTGTTTCACGAAAGGACGGGATGCGACACAAGGCCAGCTTCGGCAGTAAACACGTCTGAGGTGCAGGTCGGCTCGAAGGTTTGATCGTCACGCAAGTGTTTTTAACACACGCGCGGGGATGGAAGGGCGGGTGCGAAGCACTGACGAAATGATGCGATAGGCTGCGTCGAGACGCGGACTGGGATTTCGCTACAGATGTTTGATCCGGCGAGCCCACTCCTTGTCACCCTATCGCCAATATCGGCCTGTCATACTTTCGGTCGATGATCGACCGACGAGATAGCCGAGGCCGAACGCCAGAATGCCGGTGCCGAGCAACAATGCGCTTGCAGTGTGCGGGTGAGCGCGAACGCCGGAGGCAACTGCGTAGACCTCACGCGTCACCCCGTCGGCCGCCGACTTCGCAGCTTTGGTCAATCCCTCCGGCTGCTCAGCCGGTGTTCCGGTAAATCCGGCGTTCAACTTTTGTTTGTCTACCATGTCGGGACCTTTCCTGAGATCGGCTCGGGCGGAAGTTCAACGCTGCTCGCGCCCGCCCGGGGAGGCTTCGCGTTGATCGGCATCTTCAAGATCCGTTTTGACGAGGAATGCATCGGCATGTTGGCGCGAGGCTTCTCGCAGTGCCGCGAGATTTGGAGCATTGCCGGTGTCGCGTGAATCGCGTTCTTGCGCATCGAGTTCCTGCTCAGCCAAGGTCCAATGATGCCGGTGCTGGCCTTCTGGCTTACCTTCCTTTTCCCATAGGGAATATGCTCTTTTCCGGATCTCCTCCTCGCGGGGGGCTGCCGGCGATGCGCCGTTCTGTCTGTCGATTTCGTTTGCGGCTTGCCGAGCCGTCTTCTGTCCGCGCCCGTCGGCGGCAGATGAAAATTCCGGCCGGGCGGCGTCGGCCGTGGTTTCGTTTGTCTTGCGTCGTGCTGGGTTTTTCATGAACGTCTCCTTGGGATTTCAACCAACACGGCCGGTCTAAGTTCCAAACAAAGAGTGCCTTGATGCGAAGATCTGGCCTCCCGCATATCGCTGCATTCGATCTGGGGGCCTGCAGGCGACGGTCGAAACGATCGATTTGCGGAGGGCTGAACCTGCGGATGCATTGTCATACGTCGCTTCCGGCGGCATGTGTTGGCAAGGTGAAATAACTGGTATACTAGTATGCCGCAAAGTCGCTCTGTGATGGTCTTTATGCGGCAGGCATCAGAAACCGAAGTTTTGGCCGTCCCGGCCGCGCCAGAGATTGGCAGGCTGCGTCGTATCACCACGGCCGGCGCCATCTATGAACGCCTGCATGCCAATATCGTGTCGCTGCGGATGCCGCCTGGCATGTTGCTGCAGGAAAAGCGTATCGCCGACGATTTCGGCGTCAGCCGCACGCCGGTGCGTGAGGCGCTGCTGAGGCTTTCCGAAGGCGGTCTGGTCGACATTTACCCGCAGTCGGGCACCGTCGTGTCGCGTGTGCCGGTTTCTGCGATCCCCGAGGCGGTCGTCGTGCGCAAAGCGCTCGAAGGCACGACCGTCGAGACTGCAGCTCTGATCGCCACCGCTGCAGATATTGCGCGTCTCGATGCCATCATCGCCCGCCAGCGGTCGTATGCCGCGACCGGCAATACCTCGAGCTTCCATGAGGAAGACGAGGCCTTTCACGAGGCGATCGCACAGATATCGGGCTATCCCGGAATCTGGACGATTCTGAAAACGGTCAAGGTGCAGATCGACCGGGCGCGGCGGCTGACGCTGCCGGTGCTGGCGCGGATGGACAATGTGGTGCACGAACACCTGATCATCCGCGATGCGCTCGCCGCCCATGATGCGTCGGCAGCCCGTAACGCGATGATCCATCACTTGAGCGCCGTCATTCCCGATGTCGACGAGCTGCGCTCGCGCTACCCCGATTATTTCTGCTGACGGCAGGACCGAACACGAAACGAAGAGGCGAGAGAAGGAAGAAGAATGCGGCAAGGTTGGAGATGGTTCGGGCCGGAAGCGCCGGTGACGCTGGATGATGTCCGTCAGACGGGCGCGACCAATATCGTCTCTTCGCTGCATCAGGTGCCAATCGGCAGGGCCTGGACGGAAACGGAAGTGCGCGAACGTCAGTCGCTGATCGAGACGACACCCGGCGACCGTTCTGCCCTCGTCTGGTCGGTGGTCGAGAGCATCCCGATTCCCGATGCCGTCAAGCGCAAGGGCGGGGAGGCGAAGGCCGAAATCGAGGCGTGGATCGCCAGTCTCGAAGCGGTCGCCGCCTGCGGCATCCCCATCGTCTGCTATAATTTCATGCCTGTTGTCGACTGGACCCGCACCGAACTCGATTTCGTGACGCCGACGGGTGCAACCGCCATGCGCTTCGATCATGAGCGTTTCGCAGCCTTCGACCTCTTCATTCTGGAGCGGCCGGATGCGGCACAGCACTATTCTGCGGAAGACCGCGAACGCGCGCGTATCGTCTTCGAAGCCATGTCGGACGACGAGATCGCCGACATCACCCGGATCATCACTTCGGCTCTGCCCGGCTCGACCACTGAACCTCTGACCATTCCGGCCTTCCGGGAGAAACTGGTCGCCTATAGCGGCATCGATGCAGCAAGGCTGCGCCGGCATCTGATCGAGTTCCTGGAGGCGGTGACGCCGGCTGCCGAAGCGCGCGGTGTCAAGCTGACGCTGCATCCCGACGATCCGCCGCGTTCGTTGTTCGGCCTGCCGCGCATCGCCTCGACGGCCGATGATTATGCCGCTCTCTTCGATGCGGTGCCGTCGGAGGCGAACGGCATGTGTTATTGCACCGGCAGCCTCGGCGTGCGCGCCGACAACGACCTGCCGGCGATCGCCCGGCGCTTCGCCTCGCGCATCCACTTCGCCCATCTGCGCGCCACGACGCGTGAAGGCGATGGCCGGACGTTCCATGAAAGCGCGCATCTCGAAGGCGACGTCGATATGGTTGCCGTTCTAAGCGAGCTGGTTGCCGAAGACCGCCGCCGCGGCCCCGAAGACACGATCGTCTTCCGCTCGGACCATGGCCACCGCATGCTCGACGATCTCGACAAGGTTGTCACCCCAGGCTACCCGGCCATCGGCCGCATGCGTGGTCTCGCCGAACTCCGCGGCATCCTGCATGCGCTGGGCGCCCCGCCGACCTGAGGTGTTGTCTCTGGCTGAGGAGGGGCAAGGCGCTGCCACTTGTCTTTTCTCCCCGCCGGGGAGAAGAGGGGAACAAGCCGCGCCCGCACCGGTTGCCCGTAAACGAAACCATCGCACTCTGAAGCCCGAGCGATGCTTCAGAGTGCGCAACCCTTCAGGAAAAGATTGGCGCACATCTTCGCCCGCGCCTGGATCACCTCGATCGTCGGCGGCGGCTCCTGGCGCAGGATCGCCGCGCGCTGCGGCTCCATGGCCATCATGCCGCGCAGCATGCCGCAGGCTTGATGCGGATCGTCGAGCGCAATGAGGCCGCGCTCGACCTGCCGGCGCAGCCAGTCCTCCATCAGGTCATTGGTGCGCAGGATCGCCTGTTCGTAGAAGGACGTGGCGATCTCCGGAAAGCGGTCTGATTCGCCGATGACGAGGCGCATGATGGTGACCGTATCCTCCGACAGCGACAGCATGCCGTAGGCCATCAGCATGCGCTCCAATCCTTCCCTGAGATCGGCAGTGGCGAGCGTTGCCGGGTCGAGTGCAAGCAGGAAACCGACGATACGTTCGGAAATCACGCTGGCGAAGAGGTCGGCCTTGGTCGGGAACAGCCGGTAGAGGGTCTTTGTGGAAACACCAGCCTCCTGAGCGATCGTGGCGATGCTTGCCGCCGCGTAGCCATTCTCGTGAAACTGGGTGTTCGCAGCCTTGACGATCAGGCCCCTGGTGTCGTCGTCACAGCGTATCTGCGGCCTGCCTCTCGGCCTCTTCTCGATTTGTTGATTTTGGACCATCGTTATTTTCCAAATTCCTATTGACTTTCGTTTTGTAGAACATATTTTGGAAAATATCAAGTTTCCTAAATATGAATTACCGAACACAGAGGCCGCAGCCCAAGTGACGGCGACCGTCATCCGGAGAGAGACAATGACCATCAAGAAGCTGCAAGCCTTGAACAATAATACCGCCGTCGAGACCGTTGCCGAAGCCGCCCCGGCAAGCCTGGATGCCGGCAAGGCGCCGCGCATCGTCGAAGCTGCCGCCCCCGCCCTCGAGGAAAAGCCCGCCCGCAAGCGCGGCGGCCGCTCCCTGCTTCTCGGCGCCACCGCGCTCGTGCTGATCGCCGCCGGCGCCTATTACGGCCATGATTACTGGACGGTCGGCCGCTTCCATATCTCGACCGACGATGCCTATGTGAAGGCTGACAACAGCACGATTGCGCCCAAGGTCTCCGGCTATCTCGCCGAGGTCCTCGTCATGGACAACGAGACCGTCAAGGCCGGTCAGCCGCTTGCCCGCATTGATGACCGCGATTTCAAGGCGGCCCTCGATCAGGCCAAGGCCGATGTCGCCGCCGCGGAAGCCATCGTCAACGCCAAGCAGGCTTCGCTCGATATCCAGCAGTCGACGATTGCCGCCGCTCGCGCGACCCTCGACGTCGATCGCGCCAACGAGACTTTCGCCGAGCAGAACAACAAGCGCTATTCGAACCTTGCCACCAGCGGTTATGCCCCGGTCCAGACCGCGCAACAGGCCGCCTCGCAGATCGCCGCCGCCCAGGCCGCGATCGTCCGCGACAGCGCCTCGCTCGATGCCGCCATCAAGCAGGTCGATCTTCTCAACGCCGAGCTCGCCCAGGCAAAGGCGGCTCTTGCGCGCAGCCAGGCCGTCCAGCACCAGGCCGAGCTCAACCTCTCCTATGCGACGATCACAGCCCCCGTCGACGGCACCGTCGGCAACCGGACGCTGCGCGTCGGTCAATATGTTCAGGCCGGCACCCAGCTGATGTCGGTCGTGCCGACGACATCAGCCTATGTCATCGCCAACTACAAGGAAACCCAGCTGACCGACGTCCGTGCCGGCCAGCCTGTTGATATCGAGGTCGATATGTTCCCCGGCCGCACCTATCACGGCCATGTCGACAGCCTCGCTCCGGCAAGCGGCCAGGAATTCGCGCTGCTGCCGCCCGACAACGCCACCGGCAACTTCACCAAGGTCGTCCAGCGCATCCCGGTCAGGATCGTGCTCGACGGCGACGCCGCCGCAAACGGCGATCTGCGCCCCGGCATGTCGGTCCAGCCGAGCATCGACACCAAGAACGACCGCAGCTAGGCCGGGGGACGAGGAGTTCGTGTCATGTCCACCATCGCAGCAACCGCCGTCGCCGTTCCGCAGCCAAGGGCAGGGGCCAGCACCAGGGACTGGATCGCCGTTCTCGCCGGCATGATCGGCGCCTTTATGGCGATCCTCAACATCCAGATCACCAACGCCTCGCTCCTCGACATCGAGGGCGGCATCGGAACCGGCGTCGACAACGGCGCCTGGATCTCGACGTCCTACCTGATCGGCGAGATTGTCGTCATTCCGCTGACGGCCTATTTCAGCAACGTCTTCTCGTTCCGCCGCTATATCCTGGTCAACTCAGTGCTCTTTCCGCTGTTTTCGATCGCCTGCGCCTTCGCCCATGATCTCGGCACGATGATCGTGCTGCGCGGCCTGCAGGGTTTTGCCGGCGGCGTGCTGATCCCGATGGCCTTCACCATGGTGCTGACCAAGCTGCCGAAGCCGCAGCAGCCGCTCGGCCTGGCGATCTTCGCGCTCTCGGTGACCTTCGCCCCGGCGATCGGCCCGACCATCGGCGGTTATCTCACCGAGAACTACGGTTGGCAGACGATCTTCTTCATCAACGCCGTGCCGAGCGCCATCATGGTCGTCGCCCTCGCCCTGACGCTCGACAAGCAGCCGATGCAGCTCCGCCTCCTGAGAGAAGGAGACTGGGCTGGTATCGTCACCATGGCGATCGGCCTCTCGGCATTGCAGACCGTGCTCGAAGAAGGCAACAAGGAGGACTGGTTCTCCTCACCCTTCATCGTCAAGCTCAGCATCCTCGCCGTCGTTTTCCTTGTCGCCTTCATCTGGATCGAGCTGACGGTGGAGAAGCCGCTGGTCAAGCTCCGGCTGCTGAAGCAGCGCAATTTCGGCATCGGCGTTGCGGTCAACGTGCTGGTCGGCGTCGCCCTCTTCGGCACCGTCTATATCCTGCCGCAATATCTCGGTCAGGTGCAGCGCTACAATGCCGAGCAGATCGGCAACGTGCTGGCCTGGACCGGCCTGCCGCAACTGCTGCTGATCCCGCTCGTACCGATGATGATGAAGCGCTTCGATGCGCGTTACATCGGTTTCCTCGGCATCTCGATCTTTGCGATCAGCTGCTTCATGAACATCATGCTGTCGGCCGATAATGCAGGCGACCAGTTCTGGATTCCGAACATCGTCCGCGCCATCGGCCAGGCTCTGGTGCTGACGCCGATCACCGCCATCACCACGGCCGGCATCGCACCTTCGGATGCGGCCGCTGCCTCAGGCCTCACCAACATGCTGCGCAATCTCGGCGGCGCCGTCGGCACTGCAACGCTCGGCACGGTGCTGACCAAACGCGAGCAGTTCCATTCCAACATCATCGGTCAGTCGGTGACGCTCGGCCGCGACGAAGTCCGCAACCGCCTCGACCAGCTGACCGGCTACTTCCTGTCGCACGGCGTCTCCGACCATGCCGTCGCAGCCCAGAAGGCCGTCGTAGCGTTGGGTCAGGTCGTCAAACGCCAGGCTCTGATCATGGGCTTCAGCGATACGTTCGCCGTGATCGGCATGGTTCTTGCCATTGCAGCCGTCGCCCTGCTGCTCACCCAGAAGCCGCGGGCCGGGGGAGGCGCCGGCGCCCACTAAAACAGAAGCGCTCGCCTGGCTTCCCGGCGAGCGCTTTCTATTGCGGAATTTCGACCGTAAAGGCGAAGCGGGCCACAGCGCCCGGCGCCAGGATCGTGGTCGATGGCCGCGCCGACAGCTCGCTCGACCTTCCAGCTTCCGCAGCCGTTCCATGCCAGGGCTCGATGCAGAGGAAGGGCGCACCCGGCTTGGTCCAGAGCGCAAGATTGGGCAGGTTTTCGAAACGGAACTGCATGGCCGGCCCGCCTTCGGCGCCATAACTTAAACCTTCGCCCGCACCCTTCGGGAAAATCATCGCATCCTGTTCGAACATCGTGTGATCCAGCACCAGACGGCCAGCATCAAACGGTGAGGGCAGAGGCACCGGGTTGATCAGGCCGCCCGTCAGCCGCACAAGCGCCGGCTCGCCTTCATTGGCGAGCGTCACGATATGGTCGCGCCCGGCAGCACCGGGCAGTGGCCAGGCGAAAGCCGAATGGAAGCCGAGGCCGAACGGTATCGGCTTCTGATCGCGATTGGTGACCTCCGCCGTCACCGTCAAGGCACGGTCCTCGACCGCATGCACTACAGCCAGCTGAAATTCGAACGGATAGACCGCACGGGTCGCCTCCGAAGCGGTCAGTTCGAACCGGCACATCGTCTCGGTGGATGCGGCAAGGGCGAATTCGCTGCGGCGGGCAAAACCATGCTGGGCCATCGGGTAGACCGTGCCGTCGATCGCTATCTTGTCGTCGGGCGCCTTGCCGACGATCGGAAACAGGATCGGCGACCGGCCGGTCCAGAAGGCTGCGTCGCCCGTCCACAACCAGGAGCGTCCGTCGCTTGATGTCAGCGCCTGCATCTCGGCGCCGAGGGGAGAGATATCGACGGTGAGGTCCTGATTGCCGATCCGGATTAAGGTTGGCATCGCAATTCCCTTTCGCACTGGTTGGTATCAAGCCATACCTTTCCGCGCCGGGGATTTCCAGCCAATAGGTGGAAGGGCCTCGCTCGGGCGGAGGCTATTTTCGGACCGCGCCCAATCTTGCGATCACTTCATTCGGGATGCCGTAGCGCTGGATGGCGTCGCGATTGTTGCGCAGCCCGCAGATCTCGCGCTGGATGAAGAATGCCCAGACGGCGTCGGATGCTTCATTGAGAAGCCTCTCGCGCTCCTCGGCACTCTGGCGCTCGGGAGTCCAGGTCTTCAGGCCGGCGAGCGCTGCCTCCACCTTCAGCCCGTGACGCCCGAGTGAATCGGCGCGTTCAGACATCAGCTCGTATTCGAGGACGTTGAAGCCGTTTCTATCCTGCTGGGATTGTCTGAAGGACTGCGGCGGACGAACGCTCATTGGCACGAATTCCTTGTCAGCGTAGGCCACGATCTTAGCCAATCCGGCTCGACAGATCGAGAGGGTTCGAAACAGGCCTATCCCGGCGTTTCGACGCGTGGCATAAGGGCGCCGAAACCTTTCCCCCTAGACCCAGCGCGCATCATGATTCGTATCGAAAATATCAGCAAGCAGCTCAGCCACAGGATCCTCTTCATCGAGGCATCAGCAGCCCTTAACAGAGGCGAGAAGATCGGTCTTGTCGGCCCGAACGGCGCCGGCAAGACGACGATCTTCCGGATGATCAATGGCGAGGAGCAGCCCGACGAGGGTCAGGTCTCCTGCGAAAAGGGCGTTACCATCGGCTACTTCAACCAGGACGTCGGCGAGATGGCGGGCCACAGCGCCGTTGCCGAGGTGATGAATGGCGCCGGTCCGGTCAGCATCGTTGCCGCCGAACTGCGGGAGCTGGAAGCCGCTATGGCTGACCCCGAGAGGGCCGGCGAGATGGAGGAGATCATCGAGCGCTACGGCGAAGTGCAGGCGCGCTACGAGGAGCTGGACGGCTATGCGCTCGAAGGCCGCGCCCGCGAAGTGCTCGCGGGCTTAAGCTTCAGCCAGGAGATGATGGACGGCGACGTCGGAGCGCTGTCGGGCGGCTGGAAGATGCGTGTGGCGCTCGCCCGCATTCTGCTGGCGCGTCCCGACGTCATGCTGCTCGACGAACCGAGCAACCATCTGGATCTCGAAAGCCTGATCTGGCTGGAGGAGTTCCTGAAGGGCTATGAAGGCGCGCTGCTGATGACCTCGCACGACCGCGAATTCATGAACCGCATCGTCAACAAGATCATCGAGATCGATGCCGGCACGCTGACGGCCTATTCCGGCGACTACGAATTTTATGAGCAACAGCGGGCGCAAAACGAAAAGCAGCAGCTGGCCCAGTTCGAGCGTCAGCAAGCGATGCTCGCCAAGGAAATCAAGTTCATCGAGCGGTTCAAGGCGCGCGCCTCACATGCCTCGCAGGTGCAGAGCCGCGTGAAGAAATTGGAGAAGATCGACCGGGTCGAGCCGCCCAAGCGCCGGCAGTCGGTCGCCTTCGAATTCCAGCCGGCGCCGCGCTCCGGCGAGGATGTGGTCAGCCTGAAGAACGTGCACAAGAAATACGGCAGCCGAAGCATCTATGAGGGGCTGGACTTCATGGTGCGGCGCCGGGAGCGCTGGTGCATTATGGGTATCAACGGCGCCGGCAAGTCGACGCTGCTGAAGCTGGTGACCGGCACCGCCGAGCCTGACGAAGGCAGTGTCGCGCTCGGCGCCAGCGTCAAGATGGGTTACTTCGCCCAGCACGCCATGGATATTCTCGACGGTGAGCACACCGTCTTCCAATCGCTGGAAGACCGGTTTCCCCAGGCGGGGCAGGGGCCGTTGCGGGCGCTCGCCGGATGTTTCGGCTTTTCCGGCGACGATGTCGAAAAGCGGTGCCGTGTGCTTTCGGGCGGCGAGAAGGCGCGCCTCGTCATGGCGATGATGCTGTTCGACCCGCCGAACCTGCTCGTGCTCGACGAACCGACGAACCATCTCGACCTCGACACCAAGGAGATGCTGATCAAGGCGCTGTCGCAATATGAGGGCACCATGCTGTTCGTCTCGCACGACCGGCATTTCCTGGCGGCACTTTCCAACCGGGTGCTGGAACTGACGCCCGACGGCATCCATCAATATGGCGGCGGCTATACCGAATATGTGGCGCGCACCGGCCAGGAGGCGCCCGGCCTGCGAAGCTGACCGGTATTTTTTGCCCGGCATGTCGAAACCGTCAGCGTCGAAACGACCAGTGAAGAACCGGCCAGCGATATCGGTTGGCCGCTCGAAGCAACGGAGGAGGAATGCCCATGCAGTTGGATCGGATCGAAGTCGTCACCCTGTTCGTCGATGATATCGACGAGGCCAAAGCGTTCTACCGAAAGGTCTTTGCGCCTGACGTCGTCTATCAGGACGCGGTATCCTCTGTCCTGAAATTCTCGGGAACGATGGTCAACCTGCTGGATGCGGCGCAGGCGGCTCAGCTGGTCGAGCCATCCGCGGTGTCATCCCCCGGTGCGGGCGCACGCGTCCTGCTGACGATCAAGGTCGATGACGTCGATGCGGTTTGCACCGAACTGCGCACACTCGGGGTCACGCTGCTCAATGGTCCGGTCGATCGTCCATGGGGCCGCCGCACGGCAGCCTTTGCGGATCCGTCGGGCCATGTCTGGGAGGTCGCGGAGGAATTACGCTAAGCTGGTGTCGCCGGGTTCTGAGGTCGCCTCCAGATTTTGCGATCGTGACGCGCCTCGGCAAGCCGTTTCGTCCATGCGATAAATGGATTCGGCGGTCATCGCCACGATGATGACCAATTTCCGTGGTGTTCGGAGCCCTCTTCATGCAATTGGGGACGGGCGCATCGGCATGGACTGGATCAATCGCTATATCGATCAGCCGCTGCTGCATGGCGCGGCGGGCTTGCTGCGGGGCTGGCACATCCGCACGCGGCAACCGCCGGAGCTGCTGGAGCCGACATGGAATCTCGTCGTGCTCTCCTTTCTGTTGATCTTGAGCGGGCAGGTCATGGCCGACAAGCCTTTCGCGCTCAGTATTACCGCGCTGGTCATGCTGGCGCTGCCGTCAGCACGAAAGCTGCTTTCAGCGGTAAAGGCGGGGGGAGGCGGTTACGGCGCACGGGAATACAAGTCGCTGAGAGCGCGCGCCATGGCCAAACGTGAGGCGGAGTGGTCGGTGCGGATCATCGTCCTGTTCGCCTCCGCCTGCCTTCCCTTCATCGCCCGCATCGACGATCCGGTCGGAGCCTATTTCATGCTGGGAGCAAGCATCTGGTTCGTATTGACCGGGCCGCTCAAGGCCTATCTCGATGCGGCCGAACCTCCTGAGCCGAATGAAGGCGACCAGATGTATAACGGCGTCTTGCACTTCGGCTGAATGGAACCGATGCGATGTTGCATGCGCCTGCCGTCAGGCCGGCGGAACCAAATGGGGCGGCCTCCGTTATCTCCGCAGCAACGTAAAAGGAGATTGCGATGCTTTATTACGCTCTGGTGTTTCTCGTTGTGGCCTTGATTGCCGGTGTCCTCGGATTTGGCGGCATCGCAGGGGCTTCAGCTTCCATCGCCCAGGTTCTGTTCTTCATTTTCCTGGTGCTGTTCGTCGTGTCGCTCGTCATGAGACTGATGCGAAAAGTATAGTTCGGACAGATCGAGTATAAGCCCGGCGAAATACATCGCCGGGTTTTTCTTTGCTGGATATCAGGCAAAGCGCCATTACCGGCGGCTAAACTCACTCCGGATAATGCGGTCGATCGAGATCAATGTGCCTTTCTGGCAACCATTCCGGATAAGATCATGAAATAATCGAATGCCGCGAAAAGGTGCCTTCGAAATGTCCCAATAGAGGCTGAACCGTAGGCTTGTTTGTCGCGTGCGCCCTCCCCTGCGCTTTGACATGCGATGCGTAAATGATGCCGGTTCGGGATCGTTTTGCGGTTCCGTCCGTTATCTGTAGCCGAATCAGGTGGCGAGTAGCCGGGTATTTTGCTCCCGTCACGATTTGAGAAGGAGACACTTATGAATAAGACTTTTGCGACCGCATTTGCCGCGGTATCGTTGAGCCTCATCGGCGCGGGGGCGGTCAATGCCGCCGACCCCGTCACCAGGACATATGAAGAGCCGGACCTGCGCAATGGCGTGAAGATCGGCTACCTCACCTGCGATATCGGCGGCGGCACGGGTTACGTGCTCGGTTCCTCCAAAGAGGCCGACTGCATCTTCCAGTCGACCGTCGGCAACGAACTTTCGGATCGTTATACGGGCGAAGTGAGAAAGCTCGGCATCGACCTTGGCTTCACCACGCGCAGCCGGCTGATCTGGGCGGTGTTCGCGCCGACCGCTGGCTATCACCGCGGCTCGCTCGCCGGTCTCTATGTCGGCGCTACCGCTGAAGCGACGCTCGGCGCCGGTGTCGGCGCCAATCTCCTGGTTGGCGGCACCTCCGGCTCGATCCATCTGCAGACGGTCAGCCTGACCGGTCAACTCGGCCTCAACGTTGCGGCCGGTAGCGCCTCGATGACGCTCACGGCAGCGAATTGATATGACCTTTTGGTGGTTCCCTGCCGCGTCGAGGCAGGGGACGCCACCTCGTCTGAGGAGCGATTTCGCGCCCTCGTATGCCCAAGCCGGATCACGACATGATGGATATTCGAATGGCAACGCCCAGCGAGGACGAGATCCTGGTTGGGCACTATCTGAAAATCTGGGACAGCTACGGCACACCACCGGGACACTACAGGCCTGATGCGGCGGCGCAGATCTTGTCTTTCATCAGAAGCGGTCGCGAAGAGCGCCGCTTGGCTTCGTTCCTTGCCATCGTCGACGGGGACATCGCCGGTTCCGCATCCTGCCAACTGCACCAATCGCCGTTTCCGGAGGTCATCCAGCCGGAACAGCGGCTGCACGGTTACATCTGGTCCGTCTATGTTGCCGACGCCTTCCGCCGGCGCGGCATCGCACTGAAGTTGACCAACAAGGCTGTCGACTATCTGAAATCAATCGGCTGTACGACTGCTGTCATTCATGCCTCCGATGCCGGCGAACACGTCTATCTGGCCGCTGGTTTCGAACTGGCGAAGGAAATGCGCCTGAAGTTTTCGGCGGAGTAGCGACCGGCGATCGCCGGAGCCGCCGCCAGCTTTCCACTACGCTTTCGCTCGGCCGGGTGCTATAAAAGTAGCGATCGTCGCCTCGTCATGGCCGGCTTCGCGCAGGAAGCGGCTGGCGAATTCGATGGCAGGGCTTCTGAGGGCCTCGTCCGGTCTAATCAGGTGAAAGGCCACATGGTAATCGAGCGTCCGCTCCGATACAGCGACAACGCGTCCGGTGGCCATCGCGGCATCCGATAGCGGCGGTCGCGCAAGTGCGATCCCAAGGCCCTGGGCGCAGGCATCGATCACCAGATTGTAGTCTTCGAAGCGCCGATCGTGGCCGCGCGGTATATAGTCGACGCCCTCACCGGAGAGCCAGCGCCGCCAGCCTTCAATATTCGAATCGTGCAGGATCGGCAGATCGAGCAGCGACAAGGCATCGGAACGCTGCCCGAGCCGCTCCGCCAGCGCAGGGGCGGCGATCGGAAACGACTTCTCCTGCCAGAGCGGCAGGGCGCGCACGCCGGCCCATGGTCCCTTGCCGCAGCGAATGGCAAGATCCGTGCCTTCGCCGAAATCCGCCAGCCGGTGTTCGAGCGTCAGCTCGACATGCAGCTCGTTTCCTTCGAGCTTCGGCAGGCGTTGAAACAGCCATAGAGAGGCGACAGAGGGCGTCACCGAAAGGCGCACCACCGCCTTGTTGCGGCGAGGCAGCCAGCGTTCGCCGCTATTGCCGAGCAGCGTAAGTGCTTCTTCCGCCCGCGCGAAAAACCGCATGCCTTCCGGCGTCAGGCGCACGCCTCGGGCTTCGCGCGCAAACAGGCGCACGCCCATCCAGCGCTCCAAGCGCGAGACCTGCCGCGACACTGCGCCGTGGGTGATGCCGCTTTCCTCGGCCGCGGCGGAAAATGATCCCAGCCGGGCGGCGCGGGCAAAGGTCTCGAGCGTATCGAGCGGCGGAAGAACTGGCGAGCTGTGAACCATACGCACATTTGATCATCGATTGCGATGCTTTTCAAGCACGCATCGAAGGCCTAATCACTGTCGCAGGAACATATGGAGGCGAAAATGAGCATGGCGGCAAGCGTACCGGTTTCGAGGAAACAGCAAGGCGGGTTCGATTTGGTGGCCTTTGGGGCGATCGTCGTCACCATCCTCTCCTGGGCTTCCTCCTTCGTGGTGATCCGCATCTGTCTCGGACCACTGACGCCGATCGAGTTGGCGACGGCGCGCTATGTGGCAGCCGGCGCCATCGCCCTCGTCTATCTCGTCATCTATCGGCCGATGCCGGAAAAACGCGATTTTTTCCGCCTCTCCGTTGCCGCCGTGCTCTTCATCGCCGCCTATGCGGTTCTGCTGAACACCGGCGAGCAGACCGTAGCGGCAGGACCGGCGAGCTTCATCATCAACACCATGCCCGTCTTCACCGCCCTCATTGCCACATTCGCGCTCGGCGAGCGCTTCGGCCGCTGGGGCTGGGTGGGCACCGCGGTTTCCTTCGGCGGCGTGGCGCTGATTGCGGTCGCCTCCGACGGCGGCTTCAAGCTCGATCCGAATGCCGTCCTCATCCTTGGCGCAGCGCTCTGCTCGGCGATCGCCAGCGTGCTGCAGAAGCCGCTGCTCGGACGGTTGCCGGCGCTTGCCGTCACTGCCTGGATCCTGCTCATCGGTTCCGTGCCACTGTTTCCGGCCGTCCCGGCGACGATTCAGGCGCTGGCCGCCGCACCGGCGGAGGTCAACTGGGGCGTTGCCTATCTCGTTATCTTCCCGACCGCGATCGGCTACCTCACCTGGGCGATCGCCCTGAAGCGGCTGACGGCCGCCCGCGCCTCGAATTTCCTCTATGGCGTTCCGCCGGTCGCTACGCTGATCGGGTTCGTCTGGCTGGGCGAAACGCCGACGGCGCTCGGCGCAATCGGTGGCGTCATGGCAATCCTCGGCGTGCTGTTCGTCAACGTCATGCGGAATCGGTAGCGTCAAATTCGGGCCGTGAAGGCGGCCTGGCAACAGTTAGGCATTGCGCCGCCGTTCGCTTTCTTTAAAACGAAAGTAGATCGAAAGGCGCCCCATGTTCTTGACCGACCGGCAAATTGAAATCGTCGCGATTGCGAAATCGAGCGGCAGGGTTCTGGTCGAGGAGCTCGCCTCCCGCTTTTCGGTGACGCCGCAGACAATCCGCAAGGACCTGAACGATCTCTGCGATGCGCAGGTACTGACACGCATCCATGGCGGCGCAACATTTCCGAGCGGGACGGAGAACGTCAAATACGAGGCGCGCCGCCAGATCGCCGCTTCCGAGAAACAGGCAATCGGCATTGCGGCCGTCGAGCTCATCCCGAGCGGTGCCTCGCTCTTCATCAATATCGGAACGACGACCGAGGCGGTGGGCGAGGCGCTCGCCAACCATCACGAGCTGATGGTGATTACCAACAATATAAATGTTGCCAATAGGTTGCGTCTTTTTCCGGCAATCGAGGTCGTCATTGCCGGCGGCGTCGTGCGCGGTTCGGACGGCGGGATCGTCGGCGAGGCGGCCGTCGATTTCATCCGCCAGTTCAAGGTCGATTACGCTGTGATCGGCGCTTCGGCTATCGACATCGACGGCGCGCTTCTCGATTATGATTTTCGCGAAGTGAAGGTCGCTCAAGCAATCATCGCCAATGCGCGACATGTCATTCTCGTTGCCGATTCGACAAAGTTCGAACGTACCGCACCGGTCAGGATCGGCCAGCTTTCCCAGGTTCATACCTTCATCACCGACCACTGTCCGGTGTCGTCGATCCGCAATCTCTGCCTCGAAAACAATGTGAAACTGATCGAAACGAATGGCCGATCCCGTTAGATGGCGATCTGCGGAAACATTCGTTTGACATTCGGATCTCTTTCGTTTTAACTGATGCTACTTTCGCAATTGCGCAAGTTTTGTGCGATGCGAAATCGACAGTGGGCTCGGAGGGGATATTGGGCCGGGAGATTCACGACATATTCGTCATCGGCGGCGGCATCAACGGCTGCGGCATTGCGCGCGATGCCGTTGGGCGCGGTTATTCCGTCGCGCTGGCGGAGATGAACGATTTTGCCTCGGGCACCTCGTCGGGCGCCACCAAGCTGATCCATGGCGGCCTGCGTTATCTCGAGCATTACGAGTTCCGCCTGGTGCGTGAATCGCTGATGGAGCGCGAGATCCTCTGGGCGATGGCGCCGCACATCATCTGGCCGCTGCGCTTCGTGCTGCCTTACCATAAGGGCGGCATCCGCCCGGCCTGGCTGATCCGGCTCGGCCTCTTCCTCTACGACCATCTCGGCGGCCGCAAGCTGCTGCCGGCGACATCGGTGCTCGACATGCGCCGCGATCCGGCCGGAAAGCCGCTAAAGGCGCTGTTTGCCAAGGCTTTCGAATATTCCGACGGCTGGGTCGACGATGCGCGCATGGTGGTGCTGAACGCCCGCGACGCTGCCGACAAGGGGGCGACCATCCTGCCGCGCACCAAGGTGGTAGCGGCACGGCGCGAGAATGGTCTGTGGCATATCGAAACCACCGATACGGTCACCGGCCGCAATGACAGCCATCAGGCCCGCATGCTGGTGAATGCCGCCGGCCCCTGGGTCGACCATGTCATCCGTTCCGCTTTCGGCCAGAACGAAGCCCACCATGTCCGCCTCGTCCAGGGCAGCCATATCGTCGTCAAGAAGAAGTTCGACGATCCCAGAGCTTATTTCTTCCAGAATCCCGACAATCGCATCATCTTCGCCATCCCCTATGAGAGCGACTTCACCCTGATCGGCACCACCGACCGCGACTACACCGCCGATCCCAAGGATGTCCGGATTTCCGAGGAGGAGACCGTCTATCTCTGCAATGCGGCGTCGGAATATTTCAAGGAGCCGGTCAAGCCGGAAGATATCGTCTGGACCTATTCGGCGGTCAGGCCGCTTTATGACGACGGCGCCTCCAAGGCGCAGGAAGCGACGCGCGATTACGTGCTGAAGCTGGAAGGCGAGGGTGAGGCGGCACCGCTGCTCAACGTCTTCGGCGGCAAGCTCACGACCTATCGCCGGCTTTCCGAACATGCGCTGGAAAAGATCGGCGCTGCGATCGGCGTCAAGGGCGCGCCGTGGACGGCAAAGAGCCACCTGCCGGGCGGCGATTTTCCGGTCAAGGGTTATGAGGCCGAGGTCGCCAAACTGAAACGGCGCTATCCGTTCCTGACCGATCCGCACGCCCGCAGGCTGGTGCGCCGCTATGGCACGAAGGCCGAGGTGCTGCTTGGCGATGCTCGCGGGATCGACGATCTCGGACGGCTGTTCGGCGGCGATCTCTACGAGGCAGAAGTCAAATACCTCGCCGAACATGAATGGGCCCGGCACGGCGAAGACGTGCTGTGGAGGAGAACAAAGGATGGCCTGCGCCTTTCCAAGGAGCAGGCTCAGTCACTGGAGGAGTACATGGCTGCCATACCGGCAATGGCCGGATAAAGGCGGCGTGTGGTCCCCGCTGCGTGGAGGCACGGGAATCGGAATGCTGGAACTGCGAAACGCCGCCAAGATGGTGGGGGCGGACTATCATATCTATCCGACCGATCTGGTTCTCGAGCGCGGCACGCTGAACGTCCTGCTCGGGCCGACGCTGTCTGGCAAGACGTCGCTGATGCGGCTGATGGCCGGCCTTGATCGTCCCACAGGCGGCTCCGTTCATTTCGACGGCGCCGATGTCACCGGCATGCCGGTGCAGAAGCGCAACGTCGCCATGGTCTACCAGCAGTTCATCAATTATCCGGCGCTGACCGTGTATGAGAACATCGCCTCGCCGATGCGCATATCGGGCAAGGATGCCGCGACGATCGACCGTGACGTGCGCAAGGCGGCCGAGCTTCTGAAGCTCACGCCCTATCTCGACCGCACGCCGCTCAATCTGTCCGGCGGCCAGCAGCAGCGCACGGCACTGGCCCGCGCCCTCGTCAAGAATGCCAGCCTGGTGCTGATGGACGAGCCGCTCGCCAATCTCGACTACAAGCTGCGCGAGGAACTGCGGCAGGAATTGCCGCGCATCTTCGCCCAGTCCGGCGCGATCTTCGTCTATGCCACGACGGAACCCTCCGAAGCCTTGTTGCTGGGCGGCAATACGGCGACGCTCAACGAGGGCCGGATCACGCAGTTCGGCCCGACGATCGAGGTCTATCGCAAACCGCTCGATCTGACGACGGCGAAAACCTTTGCCGATCCGCCGCTGAATTTTATTGATCTCATCAAATCGGCAGGCAATTTCCTGCGCGACGGCGCTTTGATTTTTGCCGTGCCGCCGCATCTTCAGAACGTGCCGGACGGGCCGGCAACGATCGCGTTTCACCCGCATCATCTTGCACCAACCCCCCAGACGGCTGATTCGGCGCGGCTGACAGCTCGGACACAGATTTCGGAGATCACGGGGTCGGAAAGTTTCGTGCATCTGCAATTTGCCGACACCCGCTGGGTGATGCTTGCGCACGGCATCCACAATATCGACCCGGACACGGATCTCTCCGTTTTCATCGATACGCGCCACCTGATGGCGTTCGGCGCGGACGGCCGGGCGATCACCACTGCCAGGCAGAGGGGCTAGGAGAAGATCATGGCACGTATCACCCTCGATCATATCAGACATGCCTATGGACCGAACCCGAAGAGCGAGAAGGACTACGCTCTCAAGGAAGTGCACCACGAGTGGAACGATGGCGGCGCCTATGCGCTGCTCGGGCCTTCAGGCTGCGGAAAGACCTCGCTGCTCAATATCATTTCCGGCCTTATTCAGCCGTCCGAAGGGCGAATTCTCTTCGACGGACAGGATGTTACGCACCTGCCGACGCAGCAGCGAAATATTGCGCAGGTATTCCAGTTTCCGGTGATCTACGACACGATGACCGTCTATGACAATCTGGCTTTCCCCTTGCGCAACCGCGGAGTCGCGGAGCCTGATGTTGATCGTCGTGTCCGCGAAATATTGGAGATGATCGATCTTGCAGACTGGGCTAAGCGTCGCGCGCGCGGTTTGACGGCGGACCAAAAGCAGAAGATTTCGCTTGGCCGCGGCCTCGTGCGCTCGGATGTGAACGCGATTCTCTTCGACGAGCCGCTCACCGTTATCGACCCGCATATGAAATGGGTGCTGCGATCGCAGCTGAAGCGGCTGCATAAGCAGTTCGGTTTTACGATGGTCTATGTCACGCATGACCAGACGGAGGCGCTGACCTTCGCCGACAAAGTCGTGGTGATGTACGATGGCGAGATCGTGCAGATCGGCACGCCGGCCGAGCTCTTCGAGCGTCCGAGCCATACCTTCGTCGGCTACTTCATCGGGTCTCCAGGCATGAACTTCATGCCAGCCAAGGTGGAAGGCCGCACGGTTCGGGTCGGCGAGCACGCTCTGACGCTCGACTATGCGCCAAAGACTTCGGCAGCGGCCAAGGTAGAGCTAGGAATCCGGCCCGAGTTTATCCGGGTCGGCCGCGAGGGCATGCCTGTGACCGTCAGCAAGGTGGAAGATATCGGCCGGCAGAAGATCGTCCGCGCGCAGTTTGCCGGCCAGCCGATCGCGATCGTCGTCCCTGAAGACGGGGACATTCCGGCTGATCCCCGGGTGACCTTCGAGCCATCGGGTATCAGTATCTATGCCGACTCTTGGCGCGCCGGACCGGAGGCTTGATCATGGAAAAAACCTGGAACAACAAAGCGTGGTTTCTGGTCCTGCCGGTCCTCGTGCTGGTGGCATTCTCGGCCGTCATTCCCTTGATGACGGTTGTGAACTATTCCGTTCAGGACACTTTCGGAAACAACCAGTTCTTCTGGAACGGAACGGACTGGTTTACCGAAATCCTGCATTCCGACCGTTTCTGGGCCGCCCTGCAGCGAAATCTAATTTTTTCGTTGATCATTCTCGCTCTTGAGATCCCGCTCGGTATCTTCATTGCGCTCAACATGCCGAAATCGGGCATCGGCGTGCCGGTGTGCCTGGTTCTGATGGCGCTACCACTGCTGATCCCGTGGAACGTTGTCGGCACGATCTGGCAGGTGTTCGGCCGCAACGACATTGGTTTGTTCGGCTACTCCCTCAATGCCATCGGCATCGATTACAACTATGTGCAGGATCCGCTCGACGCCTGGGTGACGATCATCATCATGGACGTTTGGCACTGGACGAGCCTAGTCGTCTTGCTCTGCTATGCAGGCCTCGTTTCCATTCCGGATGCTTTCTATCAGGCAGCCAAGATCGACGGTGCGTCTCGTTGGGCCGTATTCCGCTATATCCAGCTGCCAAAGATGAAACGCGTTCTGCTGATCGCCGTGCTGCTGCGTTTCATGGATAGTTTCATGATCTACACCGAACCGTTTGTCGTCACGGGCGGCGGTCCCGGCAACGCGACCACCTTCCTGTCGATCGATCTGGTCAAGACCGCCCTCGGACAGTTTGACCTCGGTCCGGCCGCTGCCATGTCGCTGATCTATTTCCTGATCATCCTGCTGCTTTCGTGGGTGTTCTACACCGTCATGACAAGCCACGACGCGGAGAATTGAAATGAGCGCCTCCAACGAAACGACAGCGAGCCGAAAAATCTCAGCCGTTACCAGTGTCGCAAGCGGTCTCTCCTCCGATGAAGTCAGCCATCTGATGCGCCGGCGCGGCGAGGAATCGCGCTGGTGGTGGCTGGTTCCGACGATCTATATCATCGTGCTCCTGCTGCCGATCTACTGGCTCGTCAATATGAGCTTCAAGACCAATGCGGAAATCGTCAATTCTCTGACGCTTTATCCTCATAACCCGACGATCGCCAATTACGTGACGATCTTCACGGAGAAGGCCTGGTATTCCGGCTACATCAATTCAATCACCTATGTCGTGATCAACATGGTGATCTCGGTGGCAGCCGCGCTGCCGGCGGCCTATGCCTTTTCTCGTTATCGGTTCCTTGGTGACAAGCATCTTTTCTTCTGGTTGCTGACGAACCGGATGGCGCCGCCGGCGGTTTTTGCCCTGCCGTTCTTCCAGCTCTACTCAGCCTTTGGACTGATCGATACGCACATCGCCGTGGCATTGGCGCATTGCCTCTTCAACGTGCCGCTTGCGGTCTGGATCCTTGAAGGCTTCATGTCCGGCGTGCCGAAGGAAATCGACGAAACGGCCTATATCGATGGCTATTCGTTCCCACGATTTTTCCTGAAGATCTTCACGCCGCTGATTGCGAGCGGCATAGGCGTCGCCTGCTTCTTCTGCTTCATGTTCTCTTGGGTCGAGTTGCTGATCGCACGAACGCTGACGACGACCGACGCGAAGCCGATCGCTGCCACCATGACCCGTACCGTCTCCGCATCCGGCATGGATTGGGGCTTGCTCGCCGCCGCGGGTGTTCTGACCTTGATCCCAGGGGCGCTGGTGATCTGGTTTGTGCGCAATTACATCGCCAAGGGCTTCGCCCTGGGGAGGGTTTGATGGGCTTTTCGCTTCCCGATTTTTCATGGATGGCATGGACCTGGCCGACGGCCGCGTTCTTCATCGTTATCGCATTGCTGCTGATCGGCATGGGGGTCTGGGAGTATGCCGTGCCGGGCGGCAACCCGCGGATCGGAATCCTGCGCTTCGAGACGACGCGCGGTGATCGGCTTTTCCTTTCGCTGCTCGGCAGCGCCTTTATCCATCTTGCCTGGCTTGGTCTCGCTGGATCAAGCCTCTGGTGGGCTCTCGCTCTCTCCGTTGTCTACGCCGTCGGCGTATTCCGTTACGTGTGAGGCAAGTTGATGCAGACGGCCGGGTTTTTTCTGGTCGCCTGAGACGTGAAGACTGCAATCGCAAACCCTGGGAGGATATCATGCGAAGGCATTTATTGACGACGACAGCAGCGGTGCTGCTGGCCATGACCGGGTCGGCCTATGCCGGCATGGACGAGGCAAAGACTTTTCTGGACAAAGAGATCGGCGGCGTGTCGACGCTCTCTCGCGCCGACCAGGAAAAGGAAATGCAATGGTTCGTCGATGCGGCGAAGCCTTTCCAGGGTATGGACATCAAGGTTGTTTCGGAAACCTTGACCACTCACAAGTATGAGTCCGAGGTTCTGGCTCCGGCTTTTACTGCGATCACCGGCATCAAGGTCACGCACGACGTCATTCAAGAGGGTGACGTTGTCGAGAAGATCCAGACACAGATGCAGACCGGGCAGAACCTTTATGACGGCTGGGTCAACGACTCCGATTTGATCGGTACCCACTGGCGCTATCAGCAGGTGCGCAACCTGACCGACTGGATGGCCGGCGAAGGCAAGGACGTTACCAACCCCGGCCTCGATATCGACGACTTCATCGGCACCAAGTTCACGACCGCGCCTGACAAGAAGCTCTACCAGCTTCCCGACCAGCAGTTCGCCAACCTCTACTGGTTCCGCTACGACTGGTTCAATGACGAGAAGAACAAGGCCGATTTCAAGGCGAAATACGGCTACGATCTCGGCGTTCCGGTCAACTGGTCGGCCTACGAGGACATTGCCGAATTCTTTACCGGCCGTGACGTGAACGGCAAGAAGGTCTTCGGCCACATGGACTACGGCAAGAAGGACCCGTCGCTCGGCTGGCGCTTCACCGATGCCTGGCTGTCGATGGCCGGCAACGGCGACAAGGGCCTGCCGAACGGTCTTCCGGTCGACGAATGGGGTATCAAGGTCGACGAGAAGTCGCGTCCCGTCGGTTCGTGCACCGCGCGTGGCGGCGATACCAACGGCCCGGCATCGGTCTATTCGATCCAGAAGTATCTCGATTGGTTGAAGGCGTACGCCCCGCCGGAAGCTCAGGGCATGACCTTCTCGGAATCCGGTCCGGTGCCGGCACAGGGGAATGTCGCGCAGCAGATCTTCTGGTACACGGCGTTTACCGCAGACATGGTTAAGCCTGGCCTGCCTGTTATGAATGAGGACGGCACGCCGAAATGGCGCATGGCACCGAGCCCGCATGGCGTTTACTGGAAAGACGGCATGAAGCTTGGTTATCAGGACGTCGGCTCGTGGACGCTGATGAAATCGACCCCGACGGACCGTGCGAAAGCTGCCTGGCTCTATGCACAGTTCGTGACCTCCAAGACGGTCGATGTGAAGAAGAGCCAGCTCGGTCTCACCTTCATCCGCGAATCCACCATTCGCGACAAGAGCTTTACGGAGCGTGCTCCGAAGCTCGGCGGTCTGATCGAGTTCTATCGTTCGCCGGCCCGCGTTCAGTGGTCGCCAACCGGCACCAACGTTCCCGACTATCCGAAGCTGGCTCAGCTTTGGTGGCAGGCTATCGGTGACGCTGCTGCTGGCGCCAAGACACCGCAGGAAGCCATGGATTCTCTTTGCGGCGAGCAGGAGAAGGTCATGGGGCGTATCGAGAAATCGGGCGTCCAGGGCGATATCGGCCCGAAACTGGCCGAAGAGCATGATCTCGCTTATTGGAACGCCGATGCGGTGAAGAAGGGCAACCTTGCGCCGCAGCTGAAGATCGAGAACGAGAAGGAAAAGCCGGTCACGGTCAACTACGACGAACTCGTCAAGAGCTGGCAGTCGAAGTAAGGCGGACCCGGCCGGAAGCCCACACGGGCTTCCGGCCGTCACTTCCTGCCACCGGCAGTAAGCCGGTGGCACCCACAATCTTTCTTTCATGAAACGTCCGCGCCCTGCCGTCCGGCGACAGGGGCCGGTTTCGTGCGAGCCGGAGACCGGACATGAGCGGCTACATTCTTTCGATCGACCAGGGCACGACGTCGTCGCGCGCGATCATCTTCGATGGCGACATGAAGATGGTCGCCTCGGCGCAGCAGGAGATCACCCAATATTATCCGCAGCCCGGATGGGTGGAGCATGATGCCACTGAGATCTGGCAGTCTGTCGTCGACACGGTGCGTAAGGCGATTGCCGATGCCGGTCTCGATGCCACCGACATCACCGCCATCGGCATCACCAACCAGCGGGAGACGGTGGTCGTTTGGGATCGCAAGTCCGGCACACCGCTTCACCGCGCGATCGTCTGGCAGGACAGGCGCACCGCGGAAATGTGCGAGAGCCTGAAGGCGGACGGCTATGAGAAGCTGTTCAGCGCCAAGACCGGGCTGTTGCTCGACCCCTATTTCTCCGGAACCAAGCTGCGCTGGCTGCTCGACAATGTCGATGGCCTGCGTGAGAAGGCGGAGGCGGGCGGCGTCTGCTTCGGCACGATCGACAGCTGGGTGATCTACAATCTGACGGGCGGGCGCGTGCATGCCACCGACGCGACCAATGCGTCGCGAACGCTGCTCTACAATATCGATGATGGTGCGTGGGACGAGGAGCTTCTCGGCATTCTCGGCATTCCCTCTGCGATGCTTCCCGAGGTCAGGGAGTGCGCCGATGATTTCGGCCGCGTCGACAAAGCGCTGTTCGGTGAGGAGCTTCCGATCCTCGGCGTTGCCGGCGATCAGCAGGCGGCGGCGATGGGCAATGCCTGCTTCGAGCCCGGCATGATGAAATCCACTTACGGCACCGGCTGCTTTGCCCTGCTGAACACCGGCAGGGATCGTGTTTCCTCCTCCAACCGGATGCTGACGACGATTGCCTACCGGCTCGACGGCGAGACGACCTATGCGCTCGAAGGCTCGATCTTCATCGCCGGTGCCGCCGTGCAATGGCTGCGCGACGGCCTCGGTATTATCGGCCAGGCGTCGGAGGCGGGGATGCTTGCGGCCAAGGCCGATCCCGGACAACAGGTCTATATCGTTCCGGCTTTCACCGGCCTCGGCGCGCCCTATTGGGATCCGGCCGCGCGCGGCGCGATCTTCGGTCTGACGCGAAACAGCGGGCCGGCGGAATTCGCCCGCGCGGTGCTCGAATCCGTCGCCTACCAGACGCTCGACCTTCTGGTGGCGATGAAGAAGGATTGGGGCGCCAACCAGCTGGAAACGGTGCTGCGGGTCGATGGCGGCATGGCGTCATCGGATTGGACGATGCAGTGCCTAGCCGACATAACGGATGCGCCCGTCGATCGCTCAGCAATACGCGAGACGACGGCGCTCGGCGCGGCATGGCTTGCCGGCTCGAAAGCCGGCATCTGGCGAGGCAGGAAGGATTTCGCGCAAGCCTGGACCTGCGACCGCCGCTTCAGCCCTTCGATGGAGGAGACTGAGCGGCAGTCCAAGATCATCGGCTGGAAGAATGCCGTATCCCGGATGATTTCGGACGCCTCGGCGGGGTAAGCAGCTTCGCCGAGTACGGCGGCAATGGCGGTTTCCCTCATGCGCCGGCGGCGGCTTTTCTGTTGATGAAGCTCAATGCCAGGACGGCGAAGATCAGCGTTCCCGTGCCGACCTGCTGCCAGTAGAAGTTCAGATCGGTCAGCAGCAGCCCGTTGGCAACGATGCTGAGCAGCAGTACGCCGAGAGCGGTTCCGCCGACATTCGGCCGGCCGAGCGGGCTCAGCGTCGTGCCGATGAAGGTTGCGCCGATGGCATTCAGCAGGAAGGCATTGCCGGAGGAGGGGATGTAGGTGGTGACGGTCGCGGTCAGGATCAGGCCGGCGGCGGCCGCGATCAACCCGACCAGGATGAAGGTCGCCGCAATATGCGTGCGCGAGGCGATACCGGAATAGCGCACGACGCCCGGCTGGATGCCGATCGACAGAATGACGCGGCCGAAACGCGTACGGGCAAAAACAACGGTGGCGGCCGCGATGACGATGATGGCAACGGCCAGCGGTACCGGAAAGCCGGCGATCGTGCCGTGGCCGAGAAAACGGAAGGCTTCCGGCACGCCGTTCGGCGGCAGATAGACCGGATTACCGCCATTGGTCAAAAGTTGCTGGATGCTGCGGCCGATGAACAGCGTGCCGAGCGTCGCAAGAAACGGGGAGACGCCGATCCCAGAGATCAGCAGGGCGTTGAAGGCGCCGACCAGCGCGCCGGCGGCGAGACCGGCAAGTGCTGCGAGTGCCACCGGCTGCCCGGCAAGGACGAGCGAAACGAAGGCGAAGCTGGCAAAATCCACCGCCGTTCCCACAGAAAGATCGATACCGCCCGACGCGACGGCGAAGGTCATGGCGATGGAGACGATGGCAAGCAGCGTGAAATTATTGACGAGAATGCTCTGCAGGTTTGCCAGCGTCAGGAATGTCGGCGTGACAGCGGAAAAGATCGCGAACACTGCAATCAGTGCCAGCATCAGCCCGTAGCGCACCAGGCTGCCGGCGATAAGGCGCGGCAAGCGGATGGTGACGGAGGAGGGGGTCTGGAGCGACATGGTCAGGCCTCCTGCCGGCGCAATAGCGTGGTCGCGGAAACGACGATGAGGATGAGCACACCCTGGACGCCGCTGACCAGCGTGCTCGAAATGTTCAGAAGCTGGAAGCCGTTGGTGAGGAAGCCGACCAGAAGAGCCGAAAGCAGTGTGCCGGTGACAGTCGGAACCAGCCGGCGCGAAAAGACCGAGCCGAGCAGGGCCGTCACGACGACGGGCAGCAGCATCTCGCCGGAACCGGTCGTGCTGCCGCTCAGATAGGAAACGGAGAGGATACCGGCAATGCCGCCGGAGAGGCCGCTGGCGATGAAGGCGCCAGCCAGCAGGCGGCGAAGCGGCAGGCCGGCGGCGCGCGCCGCATCCGGAAACTCGCCGACCGCATAAAGGCGCAGGCCGAGCGGCGTGTACTGGACGATCGCCGCTGCAATCGCCGTGAAGCCGAGGAGCACGTAGGCAAGAACAGGAATGCCGAAAGGATCGGAGGCCGAAAGGGCCGAGAGGAAAGGTGTGGATGCCGGCAGGACGGTATTGCCGGTCAGCACCAGTTCCAGGCCGGCAACGACGTTCATGACGGCAAGCGTGGCGAGCAGTGGAACGATGCCGGCAAACACCACGGCAACGGCATTGACCATGCCGATCAGCGCGCCGGTCAGGATCGCCGCTGCGATTGCCGTCGCATCGCCGTAGCCGAGTTGCGTCAGGCTCGCATAGACGGCGGCGCTGAGGCCCATATTGGCCGCGAGCGATAGGTCGATGCCGCCGGTGACGACATTGGAGCCGCCGGCGATCAGCACGACCGTCAGTCCGATGGCAAGCACGCCTGAGATCGCCGATTGGCCGAGCACGTTGCCGATATTGCCGATGTTGAGGAAATAGGGTGCGGTCAGCGAGAAGATGATCAGGATCGCGGCAAATGCGATCAGCGATCCGAAGCGCAATGCCCTAGCCGCAATATTGCCGGTTGGTCGCGGAGGCGGTTCCGCAGAGGAAAAACCGGAAGGGGCGAATTCTACCTCAGCCGACATGGCGCTGTCCCTCGGATGATCCTGTCGATTGAGCCAGCACGGCATCGGCCGTGGTCTCCGGCGATAAGAATTCCCGCACCACATGGCCGCGGAAGAGCACCAGGATGCGATCGGTGATGCCAATGAGTTCGGGCAGATCCGACGACAGCACGATGACGCCGGCGCCACGCTCCGCCAGTTCGCCGATCAGCGTATAGATCTCGACCTTGGAGCCGATATCGACCCCGACCGTCGGCTCGTCGAGGAGATAAATCTCGGAATGACGGCTGAGCCATTTGGCGATCGCCACTTTCTGCTGATTGCCGCCCGAAAGCGTGCGCAGCAACGCATCCCGCCCGTTGGTTTTCACCTGAAGTCGCTTAATCAGCGCATCGACTTCGCTTTGTTCGCGTTTGCGATTGAGAAAGCCGAAACGCGTGAAACGGCTCAAGCTCGAAAGGCTGATATTTTCCGCGACGCTGAGTTCAAGCGCAACGCCGTGGCGTCGCCGATCTTCCGGCACCAGCGCGATCTCGCGCCCAGTCGCCTGCGTCGGATTGGTGAAACGGGCAGTCTTGCCGCCGATCTCGATACGGCCGGACGCCGGGGTCTCAAGCCCGAAGAGAGTGCGGACCAGCTCCTTGGCACCGGAGCCGAGCAGGCCGGTGAGGCCGAGCACCTCGCCGCGGCGAAGCGTGAAACTGATGTCGCTGTATTTCCCCGGCGCCGACAGCTGCTCGACCTTAAGGATTTCCTCGCCCGGCGTCACCTGCGGCTTCGGAAACATCTCCTTGATGTCGCGTTCGACCATCAGCCGCGCAATCGCACCGGCCGACGTCTCCCTGATCGGCAGAGATGCCACGTCGAGCCCATTGCGCAGCACGGTGACGTGGTCGCAGAGCTCTTCGATTTCGTTCAGGTAATGCGAGATATAAATAATGGTGACGCCCTCGTCGCGCAGGCGGCGGATCAACCGGAAGAGGATATCGGCCTCGCGGCGCACCAAGGCGGCGGTCGGCTCGTCGAAGACGAGCACTTTCGGCTGGTTGAGGAGGGCGCGGGTGATTTGCACGATCTGCTTTTCGGCGGTCGACAATTCGCCGATCAACGCGCTGTTCGGCAAGCGGATACCAAAATAGTCGTTGAGAATGTCGGATGCGCGCCGCTGCATCAGCCGCCGGTCCAGGAACGGCGTGCCCGATATCCGCGGTTCACGGCCGAGGAACAGGGCTTCGCCGACGGTGAAGGTCGGCACCAGCAGCCGGTCCTGGTGAATGAAGTGGATGCCGAGCTCTTCGGCAAGATGCGGTGTCAGCCTGTCGAAAGTTTGCCCTTCGATCTCGATCCGGCCGGCATCCGGCTGGTGAAGACCGGCGAGCAGCTTGATCAGCGTCGACTTGCCGGCGCCGTTCTGGCCGACGAGACCGTGGACGGTGCCGCGCTTGACGAGCAGCGACGCACCAGCAAGCGCCTGCGCCCCGCCGAAATGCTTGACGATGCCTTCGAAGCGGACGATGTCGTTGCCTGTCGTCACCGCCTGCTTCAACGAAATGGCCGTCATGTCGATCTCTCCGGGTATATTCCGAGCGATCCGGTCAGGGCCGGATCGCTCGTGTTCCGTGTCAGCCGATGCCGAGTTTCTTGGTGACTTCGCCGACATTGGTCTTGTTGGCGAGCAGGGCCGAAACATAGGTCTCGCGCGGCAGTATCTGGCCGGCGAGCAGCTTGGCGACGTTGCGAATGGCGGTGCGGCCGATTTCCGCCGGCTGCTGCGCGACATCGGCGCCGGCCGGCGAATTCGGATCGGCGATGAGCTGCAATACTTCCGGGCTGCCGTCGACGCCGTAAGTGCGGATCTCGGTCCGTCCGGCAGCCGTCAGCGCCTGGGTCGCGCCGAGCTGCGGAATGTCCCAGGCCGACCAGATTGCCTTGATCGAACCCTTTTCCGGATATTTGTTGAGGATGGCCGTGATCTGCGTGAAGGCGTCCTGCACGGTGTTCGGGATGACGTCGCGCAGTTCCGGCTGGAGGATCTTCACCTTCGGGAAATATTTGACGACATTGACCAGCTGGTCGTAGCGGATCGCGCAGGGGGTCACGCCGTAGAAGCCGTTGAAGACGACGATATTGCCTTCGCCGCCGATATCGGAGACGAGCTGCAGCGCCAGATCCTTGCCGATCCCCCAATTGTCGGAGGTGGTGTTGTTGATCGAGTTGGTCGAGCCGACGTCGACAGTGAGAACGGGAATCCCGGCATCGCGCGCTTTCTTCAGCCACGGATCGATGACGCTGAGCGTGCCGAGGATCTGAACGATCGCATCCGGCTTCTGGGCGATCAGCGTCTGCAATTGTGAAACGAGCTTGCCGTCATTGCGGCCGGCATCGACGGCGATCGGCTCGCCGCCGAGGCGTTTTACCTCTTCGATCTGGGCATTATAGGCCTGCAGGTCGAAGAAGTGATCGGTGCCGGTGGCGCTGATGGCGATGCGCTTGCCTTTCAGCGACAGCTCTTCGGCTGCAAAAACCGGCTTCTGCCCGATGAGCGAAGCACCGGCGACGGCGACCCCGGCCGCTGCGGACAATTTCAGCAGATCTCGTCTTCCGAGACCGTTTTCGGACTTTTCGATGCTCATTACCGCTCTCCAAATTGATGTATATCTATAAATTAGGTAGACTAATAAGAATGGGGAGAAACGAATTTCCAAAAAGACGATCTCCAGTGAAAAAGAGTGAGCGGAGCTCATTCGCTGCATAATTCTTGCGCATGATGCCGCCTGCTCGGCGTGGTGTCGTTCGGCACGGCAGCAGCGGTATAACGCGATTTGATATTGCGCTGTCGGGTTTTATCCCACGACACTGATATCTAGCGCGAAGTTCGGTTTCCACTTGGCGCGCAACTTGCTTCTCCCTGCCAGGGAGAATGAACAATGCCCGATATCGACCCGCAGATTTTCTCAATAAGCCGGCCATCCCTCGGGGGCTACAAGGCCTTCGTCCAACGCGACATGATCGTCGAGACCTATCGCAGCGCCTCGGGGCAAATGGTTTCGAGGGGCTCCCTTCATAGAATTTCGATCAACCGCACGGCGCACGGCAAATACGCCTATCGGCTTGGAAGCGGGGCGTTCCGTAGAGTTGAGAGGCCGCCGTTCACCCTGGGATTTCAACCGGCCGCCACCGTCCTTGAAGTCGATGGCGATGCGGCGGATTATATCTCGATCTTCCAGTCGCCTGCGCTCTACAGCGGCATTGGCGGCTCTCGCTTCGATCCCGAGCATTGGGATAGCGACGCGCTCAGCGCGACGACTGATCCAACAACGCTGCAGGTCGCGCTCTCCCTTGCATTTGCCGCCGAGAAGACCGGGCGCGACGACCCGCTTTTGATGCAGCATCTGGGGATGGCGCTTGCCTGTTGCGTTGTAAAACTGCTGGGCGCCAAACCTGAAGTCAGCGATCGTCCGCTGACATCGGACAATCTCCGGCGTGTGATCGATTACATCGAGAACCTGCTTGGCAAATCCGATCTGAATATCGAGGAACTGGCCGGGGTGGCCCATATGAGCCCCTTTCACTTCAGCCGGGAATTCAAACGGGCGGCCGGCATGGCGCCGCATCGCTTCGTTCTCGAACGCAGGATCGAGCGGGCGCGACTTTACCTCGCCGATGGCAAGGAGACGCTTGCAAACATCGCTTATGCCACAGGCTTTTCCAGCCAGGCGCATTTCTCCAGCGTCTTTCGCCGTCTGATGGGGGCGACACCGAAGGAATACCAGCGTTCGGTCCGTCTTTGAGCCGGTTCTTGCCGATGACAGATCAGCAGCTTTGCGAAAGACAACCGCACGAATTTGAAATCTCTTGAGGCTGCGGTCTGCGAGGCTTTTCCCATCAGGAGGCCGATATGACCGCTTTTGCCCAAACCAATCCCATTACCGACATTTGCTTTTTGGTCGAGGATATCGACAAAGCATCGGCCTTCTATGTCGAGCGGCTTGGGTTCAAGCCGCGCCGCCGGGCTCCCGGCTTTGCCGATTTCAAAGGGGCGGGCGTGACGCTGGCGCTGTGGGAGATCGAGCATATCGCCGAGAATACCGGTGTCTCAAGCCGCCGTGCGCCTCCAGGTGCGCACAAGGTCTGCGCCGCCATCGAGCTCGCCTCGCCAGAGCAGGTCGATGCTGCCTATGCGGAGCTGAAAGCTGCGGGCGTGCTCTTCCACGCGCCGCCGCAGGACTATGTCTGGAACGCGCGATGCGTCTATTTCGCCGATCCTGACGACAATCTCTGGGAAATCTATGCGTGGTCCGCAGGCGGCCCGATCGGTGACATCGGCCCGCAATAGCGAGCGCACCGGCGGTCCTCCAACAATCCAACAAGGGGAAAGACAAGCAAATGAACGGGGATGACAAACAAATCGTGGTCGGCAGGCGTACCGTCCTGAAGGGCGGAGCCTTTGCCCTTGCTGCAGCGACGGCAGGGATCAGCGTCTTCGTGCCGCGTCACTCGAATGCCGCCGCATCCAAGGTCGTCATCAAATACGACTGGTTGATGAGCAACGGACAGATCGGCGATATCGTCGCAGTCAAACAAGGCCTGTTCGAGGCCGAGGGTCTCGACGTCGAGTTTTCCCCTGGCGGTCCCAATTCGGCAACGGTGCCGCCCGTGATCACGGGTGATGCGCAGCTCGGCCAGTTCTCGGATTCGGCACAGCTTCTTCTTGCCCGCGCATCCGGCGTGCCGATCAAGATCTTCGCCTGCGGTTTCCGCATGGCGCCCTTCGCCTTCTATTCGCTGCCCAAGGCGCCGATCCGCACCGTCAAGGACATGGTCGGCAAGCGCATCGGCATCCAGCCGACGGCCCGTTACGTGCTCGATGCCATCCTGTTGAAGAACGATATCGATCCGTCGAGCCTGACCATCACCAATATCGGCTTCGACATGACGCCGCTGATGACAGGCCAGGTCGATGCCGTGACCGGATGGATCACCAACACCCAGGCTCTTTCCATCATCGGCCCCGATCGCATCGATCTGATGATGAAGGACACGGGTCTGCCGTCCTACGCCAACGTCTACTTTGCCACCGACGATGCCGTGACCGGCCATGCCGAGACGCTGGCAAAGGTGCTGCGTGCCGTCGCCAAGGGCTGGGCCTGGACGCATGAACATCCAGAAGAGGCAGTCAAATTGACGGTGGAGGCCTATCCGCAGCTCGATCTTGCCGTGGAGCTGAAGACGGTGCCGCGCATCCTGTCGCTGAGCTTTGACGCGGCGACCGGTAAGGATGGCTGGGGCAGCTTCGATCCGGTCGCTCTTGCCGAGCAGATTTCCGTCTACGACAAGATCGGCCAATTCAAGAGCGGTGCGCCGAAGCTGGAGGATTGCTATACGACTGAAATACTCGACATGACGGCGGGCGACCGTCCGAAGATTGCGTGAGAGCGGATTTGCCTGAAGCAGCGGCCATCGAAACCAAGGATCTGGCTATCGGCTATGCCGGCGCTGTCGAGACGACCCGCATTCTGTCCGGCGTCGACCTCAGCGTCGGCAGGGGCGAATTTCTGACCATTCTCGGTCCTTCCGGCTGCGGCAAGTCGACCTTGCTGCGTGCGGTGGCGGACCTTCTTCCGCCGCTTGACGGGCGGTTGTCGGTGCTCGGCAGGACAGCCTCGGAGGCGCGCCGGCGGCGCGAAGTCGCCTTCGTCTTCCAGGACGCAACGCTGCTGCCCTGGCGGACCGTGAGGGAGAATGTCGCGCTGCCGCTGCAGGTGGGGAAGAAGAGCGTCACGCGATCGGTCGATCCGCGGCCCGACCACTGGATCGAGCTGGTCGGCCTGTCGCATCTGGCCGACCGCTATCCGCATCAATTGTCCGGGGGCCAGCGCCAGCGCGTCGCCATTGCGCGTGCGCTTCAATGCGAGCCGGATATCCTGCTCATGGACGAGCCCTTCGGTGCGCTCGACGAGATCACCCGCGAACGTCTGAACGACGAGCTTCTGGACGTCTGGCGCCGAACCGGCACGACCATCCTGTTCGTGACCCACAGCGTCATCGAGGCGATCTATCTCGGCGAACGTGTGCTGGTCCTCGCGGCCAATCCGGGCCGCGTTCAGGCACTGATCGACCTTGCACCGCTGAAAGACGAGCGCGGCCTCTGTCGGCGCGAGAGCCTCGATGTTCAGGAGACCGCAGCCCATCTGCGCCAATTGCTGCAGCAGGGGAGTTCGGCTGCATGACGCATCGTCCGTTGTCACTCTCCGAGGCGGTCGGCCTTCCCGTTATCGGCGCCCTTTCGCTGCTCCTTGCCTGGCAATGGCTGGTGCCGGCTCTCGGTATTCCCAGTTATATCGTTCCAACGCCGCTGGCGATCCTGCGCACGCTTGGCATCGAATGGCGCTTCCTGCTGTCGAACGCCGCCCCGACATGGGCTGAGGCGGGCCTCGGCTTCCTCCTGGGCAACAGTCTCGCCGTGATCCTGGCGGTTGCCTTTGTCTATAATCCGCGGTTCCAGGCCGCCTATTTTCCCGTTGTCCTGCTCTTCAACACCATCCCCGTGCTGGCGCTTGCGCCGATCATCATCCTCATCTTCGGCCTCGGCATGCTGCCAAAGGTCATCATCGCCGCTCTCATCTGCTTTTTCCCAACCCTCGTGAATACGGCCCGGGGCCTTAATCTGGCGACTGCAAGCGAGCTTGACCTGATGCATGTGCTTTCGGCGAGCGGGTGGGAGACGTTCTGGCGCCTGCGCGCCCCACGATCCGCCCCCTTGCTCTTTGCATCGCTTCGCATTTCGGCAACCACCTGTGTGATTGGCGCGATCGTCGGGGAGTGGATCGGCTCGAACCAGGGGCTGGGCGCTGTCATCATCCAGTCGACCTTCAACTATCAGGCGGAAAGGCTCTTTGCCGCCGTCGTGCTCGCCTCTTTCTCCGGCATCGTCTTTTTTGCCGCTGTCGCCCAGATCGAGCGGATCTTCCGTCGGCTGCAGCCGGCGCGCAACTGAAAGCGTTCAATGCGGGCAGCACATGTGTGCCTTTGGAAAATCTAGAGGTCTCCGGCGCCCGGGGCAATCGCTGCTACCGAAGAGAACCGCAAGCGCTATTGAACATCGGCTCACTTGAGGCTAAATATAACCTCAAGTGAAAAGGATCCATGACCATGATGGGATTTGCTGTCATCGCCGATGTTCTCGGGCTGCCCGCCAGGGAGCCGGCGTCACGCTCGGCCTTCGGCCTGCTCTCCAGCATCGAGGAAGGCCTGCCGGTCAAGGCGCTTGACCGCATGGCGCTGCTGCTGGCGCCTAGCGACGCCCAGTTCAAATACCGCCTCGTTCCGAAGGCCACCTATGAGCGGCGTAAGTCCAAGCATCGGCTCTCTTCCGACGAGGGCATAAAGCTCGCCCGTCTTGCACGCGTCTGGGGCTTGGCGCTCGATGTCTGGCAGAGCGAGGCCGAGGCACGCGATTTCCTGTTTCGCCCGCATGCGATGCTGGAGGACCGGCGGCCGATCGATGTGGTCATCCAGAGCGAGATCGGCGGCGAGTTGGTGCTCGATATCCTTGGAAGCCTGAAATACGGCAGCGCTGCGTGAGCGCACAGCATCTCGACCGTACGCTGACATCCGTCCGCATCGGCGATCCCCAGGGAAACTATCCGATCTTCGACGCCACCGGCTCGACCATCGCGCCGGGACGGTGGAACACATCGGGCAGCCCGATGATCTATACGAGCGAGCACTATTCGACGGCGCTGCTGGAAAAGCTCGTCCATGGCAGCGGGCGGCTGCCGCCCAACCAGCACTATGTCACGATCACCATACCGCATGGGCTAAGTTACGAGGTGTTCTCCGAGCCCGCGCTGCCCGGCTGGGACAGCATGCCGGCTGTTGTCAGCAAGGCCTTCGGCGAACGCTGGTGCCAGGAGAAGCGCAGCGCCATCCTGCTGGTGCCAAGCGTCGTCGCCCGCGTCGACAACAACATATTGATCAACCCGGCCCACCCGGAATTCCCCTCGATCGCGGTCAGCCTTCACCAACCCGTCTTCTGGGATCGCCGTCTGTTCGGCGTCTGACGAGCTCAATTTCCCGCGGATAATGCAGGCCAGCTCCCGGCGGCTGACTTCGCCGCCAGCCAGGCACGACGAGCTTGTCATGCTTCTGCGCTTCCTCCGAATGCTGCAATCGCCCGGAGCCGGCAAGGCCCGAACCTCGCCATCATCATTTACGTTAAAAACTAGGGTAAATTTGGTGCGTAGCTATGACGCACGGCAGTCCAATTGACTTCTAAAACTTGGACATGTAATTGCTAATCTAATTTTGAAAATGCAAGTAGAATATATGTATCATCTGGGCGAAGTTGTAATACGGCGACAGCAAGAAAAGTTGATTAGATCGGTAAGGAAATTTGTTAGTAGAGGGCAGCCATACATTATAATGGATTTTCCATCCACTAAAGATCCCGGTCACCACGCAAGTTGGTTGGGGTTGGTTAATGTATTGTACGGTATAACAGGGCGCCTGCCCGTGCTTGCCGGCAGCTCTCCCGAAAGTATTGACGAAGTAAAATCCACTCCGGGCGACGCTCCAATATTCATTTGCGGGTGGTCAACCTTCGGAGACGGCCGGACCGGCAGAGATGATATTCGCTATCGTCTGGCCTGCAGATATCCGGATCGAACTATAATTCAGATGCCTCAAACCATCGATTTCGCCAATGAGTCACTTAAGGAGTACGCGAAGCGCACGATTGGAAGGCATCGCAAATATTTCTTGATGACGCGCGACGAGCAGAGTTACGAGCTGGCAAAAGCCAACTTCGATTGCGATATCGAGGGTGGCCCGGACACGGCATTCGGCATTGAGCTGCCTAAACCATTCGAAGCCGATCCTCTCAGGGTACTATACGTCATGCAGCCTTCTGGAGAGGACGACGTTGATATCGCCGAAGCGCGAGCGATCGTTGACGGCCCCCTCACCAATTGGACTAACGGTCCGGATGGCTTGTCGCGCATGCGCAAGTCGAGTGTTGTCAAGGCCGCAATGCGGCGTGGCTTCAGCCGCGCCGAAATGGTGGCCCAACATCGCGAGGATGTCGCCGCCCGATATGTCGACTATGGCGTGAAGATGCTGTCCGGCGCGCAGCGGATCATCACCAACCGTCTGCATGGTCATATCCTCTGTCTTTTGCTCAACAAGCCACATGTCGCGGTTGCGAGAAACGGAAGTAAGCTGCACGACATCGTCAGCAGCTGGGCTGGCGACACCCCTCTGGTGGAGAAAGCAACGAATGCCAGTGAGCTTTTAGCGGCAATGTCCCGCCTTCCGTATGAGATGAACGGAACTTGGTACAGGTCAAGTATACCCATGGATCTAAGCCACAGCCTACCTGCTAGAGATCTCGTACCTCATCCCTCGATAGTTTGATTCGCAGTAGGAGCTCAGTTTTGTCGGTTGCACGAGACGATGATATTCTATTCAGCCATGTCAACAAGAACCGATCCGCGGCAGCTGTAACCGGTGCCTTCTGGTCGGCGATGAGTACGCTTATTCCGACGGTCCTCACCTTCGCAGTTTTCGTGGTGACGTCTCGAGTCCTCCAGCCTCAGGATTTCGGTCTCGTCGCGCTGTCATTCAGCATCGTGTCGTTTGCCGGCAGTTTTGGACCGACTGCATTTGGCGAAGCAATCATACAACGATCCGAAATAAGGCGAAGCCATCTGGATACGATATTCCTGTTGTCGCTTGCTTTCTCATTTTTGGTCTACGGAGTCTTGTGTATCGCCGCCTCGCCAATCGCCGCATATGTGGGGCACAAGGAAGTCACGTCCCTTATCTACATCATGGGACTGAAGGTGTTCTTCGACTTCACCGCTATCGTTCCGAACGCGATCGTTAACAGGAAGATGTCATTCCATCTGGTCGCTGTCCGGACTGTTATCGCCACGATCACATCGGGTTGCATTTGCCTTGTTTTGGTTCTCGCAGGCTTCGGCCTGTGGGCGCTTGCGATTGCACAGATCGCGGCCACGGCGGCATCATGCGGCGCTGCTTTCTGGGGTGCAGGGTGGTCGCCCGGACTTCACGTGAAGAGAGAAAGCCTGAAGGACCTCCTGCACTACGGCTTTTTTGCATCCGGCACTCGGTTTTTGCAGACGATGAGCTTGGACAACTTGATCATCGGTGTGCTCCTAAGCCCGTCGGCACTCGGTATTTATAATTTCTCGAAGCGTTTGTTTGATATGATCAACAACGTCATCGCCGGGGGCTTAACATCTGTCACCCACGTCTTGCTGTCCTCATTGCGGTCCGATCCGAAGAAAGTTCGAGAAGCCTTTCTGATGGCAACGTTTGGTTGCGCTCTGGTTTCCTACCCCGTATTCATTGGCCTTGCCGCAGTTGCCGATGATGCGATCACGACCATTTTCGGTGCGCACTGGATCGAGGCCGTCTGGCCGGTCCGGTTCTACTGCGTTATCGGGTTGATGGCTGGGATCGGCTACGTGCAGGCATCCTTGATCAAGAGCCAGGGGGAGATGGATTGGTGGTTTTACTACCAGCTGGCCCGAAATCTCCTGACGCTGGTGACGATCGCAGTGCTTTATCCCTATGGCGTCACAACAGTTGTTTTCGCAATTATGATCGAAGTTCTGCTGTTTTGGCCGATCACCAGCTGGAAGGTGTCGCGACATATAGAGCTGAGTGTCGGAGCCTATCTCAGGCAGTTTCTTCGGCCCAGCCTGGCTTGTGCAGGAATGGTCGCTGTGGTTTTGCTCCTGCATGAAACGCTCATTCATTGGTCGCCTTATCCACGTTTGGCTGTGGAAATCGTTGCAGGCGGAATTGCATATTGCTGCCTGATCTTTGTTCTGTGCAGGTCGCGTCTCAATGTCTTGATCGGCAGCATAAAGCAGGTGCGGCAGCGCAAAACCAATAGGGACGCGCCTGTCGAACCTGTGACACAACAATCGTGATATCGGTGCTCCTCCGCAGCGACCTGCGTTGCGGTCGAGCCGATTGATACTTAAAGCAGTAAGTCGGCACGGCGTCACTTTCCCCACCGCGTCTAAACGCCACTCAGACGCAAGCGAAAGAGGATAATCCATCAGATGACCAGTCTCGACCGCGGTTATTCGCCATCGACGATTGACGACGCTGGCGTCTCGATTCCCGACCGCAGCCGTTACTATTCTCTGGATGCAATGCGTGGGTTTGCCGCTATCTGTGTCGTCGCTACCCATTTCCAGGAACGATATGCTCCATCGGCCTATCTGGCAGTCGATTTTTTCTTCGTTCTCAGCGGGTTCATTATCGCGGAGATTTATGGAAAACGGCTTTCGCGTGGTCTGCCATTCCAGGGGTTTATGACGGCTCGAATCAAGCGTCTCTATCCGCTCTATTTGATCGGAATTTTGGTCGGCCTCGTTCAGATCATATTGTTAACAGGCTGGGGTCTGAGAGATCAAAGTGCCATCGACTTGCTGGTGTCGACCGTGGTCAACGGGGTTTTTCTGCCCAGCCCGATGTATTTCCTGCAGACGAAGCCGATGCAGGGGATGTTTCCAATCAATGGCCCGGCATGGTCGATGTTCTGGGAATTGTTGGTGAATATTGTCTTCGCGCTATGGCTTTTCCGGCTCTCCATCCGCGCCCTTTGCGGAGTTGCGTTGGTTTCGGCTGCGCTTTTGGTTTTTGTGGGTCTTCACTACGGTATGTTGAATATCGGCTGGGAGTGGCCTTCAGCGGTGGGTGGTCTCCCAAGGGTGATGTTTTCATTCACTGCAGGGGTCGTGATCAGCCGTCTATTCGGTGGCATGCCCGCCTGGAGGAAGGGTTGGGCGGCCATCGTGCCGTGCCTTCTTCTGATGATTTGTATTGCCGCGCCGGTTCCTCTCCTGCTGCGGCCTTACTATGATTTGATGTTCGCGACGGCCCTGGCGCCGCTCATCGTGATGCTTGGCCTCTTTCTGGAGATGCCGGCAAAGGCAGAGGCGTGGGCAACGTGGGTCGGGTATATCTCCTACCCCGTCTACATCCTGCACCGAGGTGTGATCGGTGTTTTCAAGCCAGTCGCGGGGTGGATTGGATTGAATGGCCCTCTCGCCTTCTTCGTGCTTCTGAGTGCCGTCGTATGTTTCGCTTATGTAACGGCTCGTCTCCTCGACAGAACCATGGCCATGCAGACTCGGCCAGCTCGATAATGCGCAAACTCCGCCCCACATCAAATGATGGGGGTGCAATGATTGTCGTACCGTCACACCCTCTGCCGCGGCGAGCGGGCCATCAGCCGGGCATAGGCGATGGCCGACAGCATGTTGACGTGGTTGGCCTTGCCGGTGCCGGCGATGTCGAAGGCGGTGCCGTGATCGACCGAGACACGGTCGATCGGCAGGCCGAGCGAGACGTTGACCGCGGTCTCGAAGGCGACGAGCTTGATCGGGATATGGCCCTGGTCGTGATATTGGGCGATGACGAGATCGAAGGAGCCGTTATAGGCGCGGGCAAACACCGTATCGGCCGAGATCGGTCCGACAACGTCGATGCCTTTTGCCTGCGCTTGCTCGACGGCGGGCGCCAGGAATTCCATGTCCTCGGTGCCGAACAGGCCGTTTTCGCCGCAATGCGGATTGAGGCCGGCGACGGCGATGCGCGCCTTGCGGCCGAGCCGCAGGAAGTGCCCGTGGCCGGCTTCGATGGTGGCAAGCACCCGCTCGGTCTTGGCGCGCTCGATCGCGCCCTTCAGCGAAATATGGGTGGAGACGTGGATGGTGTTCAGCCGCTCGGAGGCGAGCAGCATGAAGGAGCTCTTCGAGCCGGTGAGATGGGCGAGCAGCCCGGTGTGGCCGTCATGGTGATGGCCGGCGAGGTTCATCGCTTCCTTGTTGATCGGCGCGGTGACGATGACATCGGCTTCATGAGACATGGCGAGATCGACGGCGCGGGTGATATAGCGCACCGAGGCATCGCCGGCGACGGGGCTGACCTTGCCGATTTCCGGCAGCGCCGCGCCGAGCGCGACTTCGTCGACGGCGATCCTGTCGTCACTGGGTGCATCGGCAGGGCCGAACCGCAGCCCGGCGCCGGTGACGCGGTTGGCGCGCTCCAGCGCTTCGACATTGCCGACGATGACGAAATCGCGGCGCTCTTCCCTTGGAAGGGCTGCCAAGGCCTTGACGATCACTTCGGGGCCGACGCCAGAGGGATCACCGAGCGTCACGGCGACTATCGCATTCCTGTCCATCATCAAAGTCCCTTCTGAAAACCGCGTCGCCTAAAAGGCGGCTGCATAAATCGAGCGAATGTCGGCGCGCGAGAGGTCCCGCGGATTGTTGTCGAGCAGACGGCGGATAGCAAAGGCGTCGTCGGCCATGGCGTCGAGATCGCTTTCCGGCACACCGAGGCCGGACAGTTTCATCTCGATGCCGAGTTCGGCGCAGAAAGCGTAAGCCGCATCGAAAACCGATGCGGTGTTTTCCGAGGTCCCATAACCGAGCGCTTCCATCACCGCCTTCGTTTTTTCGGGGGCAGCCGGCGTGTTGAAGGCGAGCACATGCGGGAAGATCAGCGCATTCGCCGCGCCATGCGCCACGTGCCAGCGCGTGCCGAGGGGATAGGCGAGCGCATGGCCGCCGGCGGTATTGACCGGGCCGAGGCAGAAGCCGCCGTAGAGCGAGGCGAGCGAGAGACCGGCGCGTGCCTCGGCGTCGTTGCCGTCCTTGACGGCGCGGGCGAGATATTTGCCGACGAGGCGCGTTCCCTCGATCGCATAGATGTCGACCATCGGATGGGCCCTGCGGTTGGTGAAGGCCTCGACGCAATGGGCCATCGCGTCGACGCCGGTTGCCGCCGTCGTGCGGGCCGGCACGCTGAAGGTCAGGGCCGGATCGATGACGGCGATATCGGCGAGCATATGCAGGCTTTCCACCGCAAGTTTTGCCATCGTGGCGGGATCGGTCACCAGCGCGCGGATGCCGGCTTCGCTGCCGGTGCCCGATGTCGTCGGCACCTGGGCCAGCCCCACCTTGCGCGGTCCATGCACCTTGTTCGGGCCGACGACCTCGTGCAGCGTCTGCGCGGAGCCGGCAAGCACGGCGGCCAGTTTTGCCAGATCCATGGCGCTGCCGCCGCCGAAGCCGACGACCAGCTCGGCATCGGCGCCGTTTGCCGCCGCCAGGACTTTTTCTAGGTTGGCCGTATCCGGTTCAGGCGTCACCTCGGAAAAAACAGTGATCTCGCCTTTCAGTTCCAGCACGTCGATGCGCGAAGCGTTGAAGGCATCGGAGATGACAAGTGTGCGCCGATAGCCCTTTTCGGCGGCCCATTTGCCGAGCTTTCCCGCCGTGCCGACGCCGAATTCGATCAGATGCGGCCGAATTATCGTGATTGGCGAACCCAAGCTGGCCATGAACCAGTCCTCCCTGCAATATCGTCGCTCTCTTTAATGTAAAGTTGTAAGATCAATGTCAAGCCGGCATTCCAAAGGGCGGAGATTTTTATCGGCCGGTATGTGGTCCGGCCACGCTTCAAGGCAGGTTGCTGCGTGAATATCCATAGAAATATCAGTATCTTATGGAATTTGCCATCGATGACGGCTGCATTTCAGCGCAACGGACAAGCCGCCACCCCGATGACGGCGGACGCATCCGAACCTGTTGTCAACTGCCATCCTGCCGCCGCTCGGCAGCCGTTGTATCTCGCATCCTTTAGCAGCCGATCCTATGCAGGTTTACAATTTTCCGGCTGTCGTTTTGCTCACGGCAGCGATTGCGGGGCGAGGCCGATATATTTGATGGCGCGCCGGTAGTAGGTGTAGGCGATATGGAGCGTGCCGTCGCTGCCCTGGATCGCCGAGGGATAGGAGAATTCGCGGTTCAGCGAATCCTTCGAATTGTTGCTGAGGCAGAAGCCGTCGCCGGTATCGAGATCGACGCGGTGCGGAAAGCTCTTGCCGCCATCCCTCGATATCGCCAGGCTCAGCGGCGCACGCGGAACACCCCAGACCGCCTTGCGGCCGTTATCGGCGACAATGGCGGTCTCTCCCGCGTCGCTGCCCTCGATTTCGTCATAGAGCGACTGGCGCCGCGCATCCGACATGCCGGCATTCGAATGGTTGTAAACCATTGCGATCGCTCCATCATTGAGGATGGTCGCCTGGATCGATGAGTTGTTGTTCGGCAGGTCGGTGGGCGCGGGCGCGCTCCAGGTCTCGCCGCCATCGGATGATCGGCTGGACAGGATATTTTCGGCGAACCGGTTGCGGTAGAAGGCGATCATCTCGTCGCCGCCGAGCGGCAGGATGTTCATGTGCACGGCGCCGATGCTGTCCTCGACATCGTGCATCTGCCAGCTCGCACCGCCGTCACGTGATATCAGCACGGCAGCCGTGTCGGCATCGCCGCTCCAGCGCTGGCCGTTCAGGCCGACACAGCGGAAGATCGGAAGCAGCCAGTCGCCCCTGCCGTTGACGACGATCTGCTGGCGAACGAAGGTGCCGGGGCTGCCGCAGAGGATCCGGACAGGGCCGAAGCTCCGGCCGCCATCATTTGAAATCCGGCATTTGACAATGGAGCCGTCCTGATTGCCCGAGGTTTGAGAGGTATAGAGGAGCCAGATCTTTCCGTCAGGGGCATTGAAAATCAAAGGATTCTGCTCGGATTTCTGCGGATCGTCGCTCATCTTTTCCGGTTCGGACCAGCGCTCGGAGCCGGGCGCCAGCCGCGACATGTAAATCGAGATGTCGCCCATGCCCTCCATCGTGCCGCCGAACCAGACGCAGGTCAGCGTGCCGTCGGACAGAAAGGCAAGATTGGCGGCATGGTTCTGGATGCAGGGCGAGGGCAGATAGGCTTCCGTACGACCCTCGATCGTGGGGTGAGGGGCGGTGGCCCCGGTCATCAGGGCCGGAACGGCTTCCGGAGGCAGGCCGGTAAAACGCATGGCGGATCTCCTCAAGGCAGCTTGGCATAGCTTTCGGTGAGTGCGGCATAATCGGCATCGCCGAGCGGCATCAGCGGCGCACGCGTGCGCCTCCAGGCGGGATTGCCGGTCTTCAGCCCCACCATCGCCTTGATGGTCGGGATCTGGACGTAAGAATTGGATAGCGTGCGGTAGGCGTTGATGCGGGCCTGCGCCGCCTCGACATCGGCGGCGTGCGCCTCGTCATGGACATGGTCGTAGACGGTGCGCAGCGAATTCGCCACGAGATTGGAGGTTGCGGTGATGCAGCCGGCACCGCCAGCCTTCAGCAGCGGCAGTAGCAGCGGATCGGCGCCCGCCAGCACCGAAAAACCGGGATACGCGGCGATGATCGCCTGCATGTTATTGAAATCACCGGCAGATTCCTTGATGCCGACGACCGTTTCCGGGAAGGCCGCAATCAGCCGCCCGATCAGCGGAATGGATAGGGGAACGCCTGAGACCTGTGGAATATGATAGAGGATGACCTGCAAGCGGGTGTCGGCGACCTTTTCCAGCACCTGCGAATAGGCGGCAAAGAGGCCGTCGTCGGAGACGCCCTTGTAATAAAAGGGCGGCAGCATCACCACCTTGGTGACGCCAAGCGACAGCGCGTGCCGGGTGAGTTCGACGGTCTCGGGAATGGCGACGACGCCGGTGCCCGGCAAAAGTCTGTCGGCAGGAATGCCGGCCTTCAGTGCGGCTTCCAGAATGGCGCGGCGCTCAGCGCCGGAGAAGGAGTTGGCCTCGCCCGTCGTGCCGAGCAGCGCCACGCCATGGCATCCCTCGGCCAGCAGCTGCCGGCAATGATCGGTGAAAAGGGCGAAATCCGGCGTATTCTCGGCGGTCAGCGGCGTCGCAGATGCGCTAAAAACGCCTGTAATCCTGTGATGGCTCATTTCGCCCTCCTCGGCGCGTCCTGTCTGGGGATCCGTGTTCGAACCGCCCGGCTGCGCATTCCAGTTGTCATTCGTCTGTCGCGATGGAGTGCAAAGAACTTTTCCATTGCCGATCTTTTGTCAAGAAGACAAAATGCCGTGAAGCCGCCGCGAAAAGTTATCTATCTGTTATAACTTATATATTTTCAGAAGAAAATTTTGTTCGAATTGAAATTGCGATTTTTTGTTGACATATTTACAATAACGAGAGAACGATACGGAACGGATTGTGCTGCGCCTGGCAGGTGCAGGGAGAGCGCTGCCGAATTCACTCTGGGAGGAATGCCATGTCTGATCAATCGGATAAAACCAACATATCACGTCGTAACGCGCTGAAGCTCGGCCTTGCAGCCGGCGTCGGCCTGACCGTATTCGGGATGAATGCCCGCATCGTTATGGCCGATGAAGGCCAGGTCCTGAAGGTCGCAAATCCGGCCTTCGACCAGGACTGGTCACCGCTGCGCGGCGGCGGCAGGACGTTCCGCTGGAATTCGATCTGGTGGGCATCGCCGATGTATTTCGACAGCCAAGGCAATATCAAGCCCTACGTCTTCACCAGCTGGGAATCGGCCGACAACACCGTTTGGACCTTCAAGCTCGACCCGAAGGCCGTCTTTTCCGACGGCAGCAAGATCACCTCGGCGGATGTCAAAGGATCGTGGGAAGTGTCCTCGATGCCCAACACCAAGAACCAGCGCGCCGACCAGGTGCTGAGCAGGGTCAAGGGTTACGCCGAAATCGCCGCCGGCTCCGGCAAGGAGTTGACTGGTGTCGCGACACCCGACGAGGGGACGGTCGTGGTGACGCTTGGTGCCGCAGACCCGATCTTCTTCATGCGCCTGGCAAACCACATCGCGCCGATCACCAAGGCATCTCAGTCGCGCGGCAGCGACGGTGAGGAGATCATCGATTGGTATAAGCCCGACAGCAAGCCGGTCTTTTCCGGCCCATTCAAGCTGACGAGCATCGACATCGACGCCGGCAAACTCTCTTTCGAGCCGAATGAGAACTTCTTCGGACCGAAGCCGAAGCTTGCGCGCATTGATATCACCTCGATCGAGGACAATGTCACGGCAACGTCGCTGATCAAATCGGGTGAGTTCAATGCCCACACAGAACTTGTCACCTCGACCATCATCCAGGATCTTGGTCCGGAATTCTCGGCCGGCCCGCTGATCCCGACCAGTCAGCATTTCTGGTTCAACATCTCCCGCGCGCCGATGGACGATCCGAAGGTCCGCCAGGCGCTGATCATGGCCGTCGATCGAGACGGCCTCTTCAAGGCGTCCTATCCCGATGGGCCGCACAAGAAAGCCGACCAGATCCTCAACTCGGTTCCGGGTGCGGAGAATTCCGGTTTCGAGCCTTATCCCTATGATCCGGCGGCTGCTAAGAAACTGCTTGCGGAATCGACCTACGGCGGTCCGGAGCGCCTGCCGAAGATCCTGTTCGTCGGCATCTCGGCGCCGGCCATTCAGGCCGCCGCCCAGTTCATCGCCGAGCAGTGGCGTCAGAATCTCGGGATCACCGCCGTCGATATGAAGCCGCAGCAGGATTCCTATGCGGGTCCGGATCAGAACTCGGTCCAGATCTTCCGCGATGACGTCGGCACCCGCGTACCGGATGCCGTCTCCTATCTGGCAGGCAGCATCGCCTCGACCTCGTCGAACGCGCAAAACAAGCTCGGCGGATACAAGAACGACAAGGTCGACAGTGCCCTTGCCGAAGCCACGACCAAGGCTGCGGATGATCCGCAGCGTATCACTCTCGCCCAGGAAGCGCAGAAGGCGTTCCGCGAGGATTGGGCCTTCATTCCATGGTATTCTCAGGCGATGTCGCGCTGGGCCACCAAAGAGGTCAAGGGCCTGGAAAAGAACCTTGACTGGCAGGTCGTCGAACCCTGGAACATTTCCATCGGTTGATCGGCGGAAACCGTCCCTGTCGGCAATAAACCGCGCGAAGGCCGCTAGGCCTTCGCGCAAGTTTCAAGAAGAAGAGATGCGATCGCAGCCAAAAGCGGGAACGCATCGAACAACCGGTGGGAGGTGGCCTTGCTGCGCTACGTGCTAACCCGATTTGCCATCTGGATTCCGTCCGTTCTGGTGGTGATGCTGGCCGTTTACGCGCTGGCCTTCTATGGCGCCGGTGATCCGATCAAGCTGATCTTCCTGCGCGCGCCGGGCGATGTCGCCTATAATCCGCAGCGCATCGAAGCCATTCGCGAAAGTGCCGGCCTCAACAAGCCCTTCATCGTCCAGTTCGGCCTTTACATCTGGAACCTGCTGCACGGCCAGTTCGGCAATTCGCTGACATCAGGCCGCTCCGTCTGGGCAATGGTCTCGGCTGCCGCACCCGTCTCCTTCCAGCTTGCCCTCTGTTCCATCATCCTGACCGCCGTCGTTGCGATCCCGCTCGGCATGATCGCCGCGCTCAACCAGAATTCGCGCATCGACTATGCCATTCTGGGCTCCGCACTCTTCCTCTGGGCGATCCCGGCCTATGTCGCCGGTCCACTGCTGATGGTCGGCCTCATCGTGCTGCTGCCGGGTGCGAGCGTGCCCTACGGCTGGGGCGGCATATTCGATGTCCGTATCCTGCTGCCGCTGCTTGTGCTTTCCTTCCAGCCGATCGCGCTGATCGTGCGTCAGACGCGTGCCGCCGTCATCGAGGTCCTGTCGGAGGATTTCGTCCGGACCGCCCGCGCCAAGGGTGTGCCCGAGATCATCGTGGCGCTCCGCCATATCCTGCGGCCGGTGCTGACTCCCGTGGTCACGCAGCTCGGCCTGATCATGATCACCATCGTCAACGGCGCGATCTTCGTCGAACTCGTCTTCGGCCTGCCGGGTCTCGGCCGGTTGACCGTGCAGGCGCTGATCAATTCCGATTATCCCGTCATTCTGGCGATCACACTGATCGGGTCGTTCCTGGTGATGGTGTCGAACCTCCTGGTGGATGTGCTCTATCCGCTGCTCGATCCGCGCGCCAATGATTCAAGAAGGAGCCGCTGACCATGTCCGCCATCCCTCTTTCCACCCTCGAAACCGTTGAAGAACCGGTCAGCCTGTGGCGCGACGCCTGGTATCGGCTGAAGCGCAATCGGCTCGCCATCTTCGGCCTCGTCGTCGTCGTGATCCTCGCCTTCACGGCGATCTTCGGGCCTTACCTCACGCCCTATGATTATCTGAGCCAGGATCTCAACGCCCGCAACGTCCTGCCGTCGATGAGCCACCTCTTCGGAACCGACGATCTCGGCCGCGACGTCTTCAGCCGTGTGGTCTTCGGCACGCGCACCGCTTTCCTCGTCGCCGTCATCGTCACCGTCTTTGCCGTGCTGATCGGTCTCGTGCTCGGTGCCGTCGCCGGTTTCTTCGGCAATCCGTTCGATCGGGCCATCATGTGGCTGACCGACGTGACGATGTCGGTTCCCAACCTGCTGCTCGTCGTCGTCATCAACGCCTCGCTGAAGTCGCCGATCAGCAAATGGATGGAGGCGCGTTACCTCGCGACCCTCAATCCCTTCTACCGCGAAACCATGTGGGTGGATTTCATCCTTGTCTTCGGCTCGATGGCGCTGATCTCCTGGCCGCCTTACGCCCGTCTCGTCCGCGCCCAGGTGCTGTCAATCCGCAGCCGGCCCTATATCACCGCGGCCCAGGCGCTCGGCCTGTCGAACTGGATCATCATCAAGCGTTATGTCATTCCGAATGCGCTGGGGCCGTTGATCGTCTCGGTCAGCGCCGGTCTCGGCACGGCGATGGTGCTGGAAAGCGCTTTCAGTTTCCTTGGCGTCGGGGTCAATCCGCCGACGCCGAGCTGGGGCAACATGATCTCGGACGGCCTGCGTGTCTGGCAGCATTATCCGCATCTTCTCGCCGCTCCGGCGGCCGTGCTTGGCCTTGCCTCGGTTGCCTTCAGCTTCCTTGGCGACGGTCTCAACGACGCGCTCAATCCGCGGGGCAGCAAATGATGGATACGAAAAGCACCAACCGCCTGCTCGATGTCAGGGGCCTCACCGTCGAAATCGATGGCCGCAACGGCCCCGCCGTGGTGGTCGACGGCATCGATCTGCATGTCGACAGAGGCGAGACCCTCGGCGTCGTCGGCGAATCCGGCTGCGGCAAGAGCCTGACGATGCTGAGCCTGATGCGGCTACTGCCAAACAAGATCAAGGTCACCAGGGGATCGGCGACGTTCGACGGCCGCGACCTGCAGACGATGTCGAATAGAGAGCTGCGCAAGGTGCGCGGCGGCGATATCGGCTTCGTCTTCCAGGATCCGATGACCTCGCTCAATCCGGTGATGCGCGTCGGCGACCAGATCTGCGAACCGCTGATCTATCACCGCGGAATGAAAAAGGCGGAGGCCCGCAGACGTGCCGTCGAGCTTCTGCGGCTGGTCGGCATTCCCGGCCCGGAAGAACGGCTGCAGGCCTATCCGCACGAACTTTCCGGCGGCATGCGCCAGCGCGTGATGATCGCAATCGGCCTTGCCTGCAATCCGAAGCTTTTGATTGCCGACGAGCCGACAACGGCGCTCGACGTCACCATTCAGGCCCAGATCGTCGATCTGATGAAGGATCTCAGGGCCAAGCTCGGCATGTCGGTCGTCTGGATCACCCACGACCTGGCGCTGATCGCCGGCCTCGTCGATCGCGTCGCCGTCCTTTATGCCGGCACGGTGGTCGAAGATGCGCCGGTCGACGAGCTCTATGCCCGCCCGAGCCATCCCTATACGCGCGGCCTGCTGTCATCGATCCCGAAGCTCTCGGACCCGCCGGCAAGCCGGCTGAGCTCGATCGGCGGCACGCCGCCGGAGCCCGGCCGCCGGCCGAAGGGATGCCCGTTTGCGCCACGCTGCCCGCTTGCCGAAAACATCTGCCACGAAAAGGTGCCGCAGCTCGAACCGCTGAGCGGCAGCAGCAATCACCGCGCCGCCTGTTTCGTCGTCCAGAGAATGCAGGAAGCCGCATGATGGGTGCTCAACCGCTGCTCAAGATCGAAAACCTGGTTAAGCATTTCCACGTCAAGCTCGGCGCCTTCGGTGAGCGTTCGGCAACGGTCTATGCGCTCGACAATGTCAATCTCGACATCATGGAAGGCGAGACGCTGAGCCTCGTCGGCGAATCCGGCTGCGGCAAGTCGACGACCGGTTTCACCATTCTCAACCTCTACAAGGCGACCAGCGGCAAGGTCGTCTACAAGGGCCAGGATCTGGCGACGCTCGACGAAAAACAGATGCGGCCCTTCCGCCGCGACCTGCAGATCGTCTTCCAGGATCCGTATTCGACACTCAATCCGCGCATGACGGTGGGCGAGGCGATCGGCGAGCCGATCCTCTTCCACAAGCTCTGCACCAAGGCGGAACTGAAGGAGAGGGTGGCGACGCTGCTCACCGATGTCGGCCTGTCCACGCGGTTTGCCCAGCGTTACCCGCACGAGCTGTCCGGCGGCCAGCGCCAGCGCGTCGTCATCGCCCGCGCGCTCGCCTGCCAGCCGAAATTCATCGTCTGCGACGAGGCGATTTCGGCGCTCGACGTGTCGATCCAGGCACAGATCATCAACCTGCTGCTCGATCTGCAGGAAAAATACGGGCTGACCTATCTGTTCATCGCCCATGATCTCGCGGTCGTGCGCCATATCAGCACCCGTGTCGGCGTCATGTATCTCGGGCGGCTCGCCGAACTTGCCACCCGCGAAGAACTCTTCGACAATCCGCTGCACCCCTATACCAGGGCGCTGCTGTCGGCGGTTCCGGAGACCGATCCGGAGCATGAGCGCACTCGCCAGCGCCAGATCCTACAAGGCGACGTGCCGAGCCCGCTGAACCCGCCGTCGGGCTGCCGTTTCCACACGCGTTGCCCGATCGCCATGGATGTATGCAGCAAGCTCATTCCCGCTTGGAAGGAGGCCACGGCCGGCCATCTCGTCGCCTGCCACGCCGTCAATACCGGACAGGTTGCATGACGCTGAAAGCCGCCATCATTGCCGACGATCTGACGGGCGCGCTCGATACCGGCACGCCCTTCGTCGCGGCCGGCCTTTCCGTTGCGGTCGCCGTCGATGTCGAGGCGGCGCAGCAGGCCTTTGCCACCGGCTGCGATGTCGTCGTCGTCAACACTGCCTCGCGCGCGCTCGGCGAGCGTGAGGCCGCCGAAAGGGTCCGGTCAGCGACGAAGGTGTTTCGTGAGGTGAAGCCCGGCGTCATCATGAAGAAGATCGACTCCCGCCTGAAGGGCAATGTCGCGGCGGAAAGCCTGGCGCTCGCGGATGCGCTCGGCCTGAAGAATATTCTTGTGGCGCCTGCCATTCCCGATCAAGAGCGCCTGACTTACCGAGGCTGTGTCGTCGGACGTGGCGTCAACAAACCGCTGCCCATCGCCAAGTTGTTCGAGGGCAGCGCAGACAATGTTGTCGTTGCGGATGCTGAGGACGATACTGATCTCGACCGGATCGTCGAAGGTCATGACTGGCTGAAGACGCTTGCGGTCGGTGCGCGCGGCCTCGGCGCGGCGCTCGCCCGCTGGCTCGGCGAAGCGGGGCGGCCGGTGACGGAATTTGCGGCGACCCAGCGCACGCTGTTTGCCTTTGGCTCGCGCGATCCAATTACGACTGCCCAGATGAACCGGCTCGAAGCCTCGGGCGCCTTGCGTATGGTAGTGGACGCACCGATGGGCGAGATCGAATGCGGCGAGGGCCTGGCACTGCCGGCGCTGCTGCGCTGCAACGGCGATCTGGCGGCCGATGCGGGGCTTGTCGCCAGCCGCTTTGCGACAGGGGTCAAAACGGTGATCGACGACACCAAGCCCGATATGCTGATGGTTGGCGGCGGCGATACGGCGCTTGCCGTTTTTCAAGCGCTTGGTGTCAGGGTGCTGACGCCGAAGGGCGAGATCGAGGCCGGCGTTCCGTGGTTTGACGTCACGGCCGCCGACGGGCGGCATTTTCGGTGCGCCGTCAAGTCGGGGGGCTTCGGCAGACCCGATAGTTTGCTAAAACTGGTTCTTCGGAATCAGGCGGCATAGAACAGGATGATTTTAGGCCGAGCCGGTAATCATCCTGTTCTAAATTCTATAGTTGGAGCATGATGCCGAAAACCGCTCACACTTTTCGGCATCATGCTCTAGTAAGATACCGTCGGGGAGAATGACGTGGTTGAAGTGAATGGCGAATCTTTGAACGCGGAAGCCGGCCCGCCGGGCAAGCCGGAACGCGGCAAGGCCGTCAAACTGGTCGATCGCGTCTTCGACCAATTGCTTGAGCGTATCCGCGGCGGAAACTATCCGCCGGATTCCCGTCTTCCCGGCGAACATGAACTTGCCTCGATGCTGGGTGTTTCCAGGCCCATCGTTCGCGATGCGCTGGCCCGCCTGCGCGATCAGGGCATGGTCTATGCCCGGCAGGGCGCCGGCACCTTCGTCAGCGCGCATGGGTCGCCGACGACGCAGCTTGCCTATTCGCCGGTCAAGACGATCGCCGACATTCAGCGCTGCTACGAATTTCGCCTGACCATTGAGCCGGCCGCCGCCTATTTCGCCGCCAAACGCCGCAACGAGCAGGCGATCCAGAAGATTGCCAGCGCGCTTGCCGATCTGCGCGAGGCGACCAGCCATCAGCTTCATCGCACCGACGCCGATTTCATCTTCCATCGCGCGGTGACCGAGGCTGCTAATAATCACTATTACACGGCCTCGATCGATGCGCTGAAAGCCCATATCGCCGTTGGTATGCATCTCCACGGCCTCTCGCTGCTTGGTCCCCGCCAGGGGCTGGAGCAGGTCTATGAAGAGCATAACGCCATCTACAAGGCGATCGCCGATGGCCGGCCTGACGACGCGCAAAGACTGATGAAGGCGCATCTCGAAGGTTCCCGCGATCGTCTGTTCGAAGGCAGGGCGCTCGACCTGTCCTTCTGAAGCACGTCCGCGGGCAGACAAGCGCACCTTCGCTCAAGCTGCCCGGATCGTCGGGATGCCGGAGACGTCCACCTCCCGTTCGGCGTGCCAAGCATCATAGGCAGCCTGCATTCGTAGCCATATTGCGGGACCATCACCGAACAATTTCCCAAGCCGAGCAGCGACATTGGGCGACACTGGCTTCTTCTCATTCAGAATATCGTAGAGTTGCTGACGCGAGATTCCGAGCAGATTGGAGATTTCCACCTTGGTTTTTCCCGTTGCGGGGATGATGTCCTCAAGCAGTGCTCCAGGATGGGAAGGGCAGCGCGTCGTCGGCCTCGTCGTTTCATATACGGGCATTAAGTCATTCCCCAGTCCGAGCCGCCTCAGTGATATTGCTCGAAATCGACGCGGGCGGCATCGTTGCCGTCGAACTCGAATGTAATGCACCAGGGTCCGTTGACATGAACGGTGTACCGGGTGGGATGATGACCCTTCAGGCCATGGAAGTCGAACCCCGGGAGGTTCATGTCATCAGGCTTTTCGGCCTGTTCCAGGCGGTCGAGCCGGATCAGAATGCGCTTTTGCAGCTTGGCATCGATCTTTGCAGTTTTGCCTGTCTCAAAAAGATCTGCCAGAGCTTTGTTTCTGAACGACTTGATCATGATCGATTTGTAAACTTTTAGCTGACATGTGTCAATATTTAGCTTACAAGCAGAATGATAGGATCACATCGACCTTTTGGTGCCAGAGATCGATTGTCAGCCGGATTTCTGCTTCTTAATGATGCTGATGTTGCCGCTCACTTCGAGGATTGCGAATTTGATCTCCGTCACGCTCTCGATGCCTTCCTGGCTTCGCGCTGCTTGCATGACATCTTCCTTCTGCAGGCGGGCTCCTTTGAGCGCGCGTTCGTCGTAGACGCCATCCGTCACGAGAACGGTTGGAACACCATCGACGATATGCGCCGCGCGAGGCCACCACCTCTTGACGTAGGAAAGGCCGATGTCGGTCGTAAACAGCGTCAGGATCAAGACGACGGCGTTGGTGATCGAGAAGTCATCGCCCAGCATCGCCTGCTGCGTGGTTTCGGAGATAACCAGCACGATGACCAGATCGAACGGCGTCATCTGGGCCAGTGTCCGTCTTCCCGACAAACGGATGATCACGAGCAGCGTGAAATAAATTGCCAGTCCGCGTAATACCGCATCCACCGTGCTGCCCTCATGGAAAGATGAAAGTGGATTGGGCGCGAGTCTCCCCACCCATGCCGACGGTGGCGCGACGAGCGCCGGGGAGCTGTGTCTTCAGCCGGAACACGATCTGCGTCGACCCTGCCGGATCGGCGGGGAAGACATAACCTATCCGTCCCTCACGCGCGAAAGTCGCTTTTTGGGGCGGGTCGATGCCTTGGATCGAGAACGTTTGAAGAAAGGCGGCATCGATCGTGAACACCCTGTCTTCGGATGACGGAATGAATTTCACCGTCATATCCTCGGGCGCATTCCATCGGGAGATCACGGGAAAATCCACGGAGCCATCGGGCAATAGGAGTGTTTGCCGTGAAAATGGACCGCCCCTTCCGAGCAAGCCCAGCAAGCTGGTCGCCAGAAGAAGCGTAAACACCACCCAGGAAATGCGTTGAACGGCCCAGAACCGTTGCTGGAATTCGCTATGATCAATCACGCCTTCCGGCAGTGCGGGCGATTTATGCATTTTTCCCATGCCCGCTCCTTCAGCGTTTCGCGGAGAACTTTGCGCGGAGGCAAAAGTTCCCGATGATGACGGGGCGGGTGCCGTGTACATCGGATGTGCAGCAGTCCAGGCGTCTTCGCCGATCAAGGGAACGAAGCGCACACCGCCGAGATCTTCGTCCTCGAACGCGGTTGCCCCAGTGCGCGTGATGCGTTTCAGCCGCTGTTCTTCACCGCGGCCGACCGGGATGATGAGCCTGCCTCCGAGGCCCAGCTGTTCTTTCAACGCGGTCGGCACCTGGGGGGCGCTCGCAGAAACGATAATGGCATTGAACGGGGCGGCGTCCGGCCAGCCTTTGCTGCCATCGCCCACGCGAACGTCTATGTTGCGGTATCCGAGTTTCTCGAACCGTTCGCTGGCCTGAAGTGCCAGGCTTTCATGTCGCTCGATTGAATAGACCTGCCTTGCTATCCGGCTGATGAGGGCTGAAGCGTAGCCGGAGCCCGTTCCGACCTCGAGCACTTTGTCGCCGGCATCCAGCTTGGCCTTTTCGAGCATCAGGGCCACAATGAATGGTTGCGAGATTGTCTGGCCCTCGCCGATCGACAGCGGTGCATCTTCATAGGCGAATTCCTCGCAGCCGGGAGCGACGAATTTTTCGCGTGGCACCGTGCGCATCGCCGCGGTGACGTTTTGATCGCGAATGCCACGACGCGTAACGTGGTGCTCCACCATGTGATCTCGGATGCGCGTCATATCCATGGATCAGTTCCACTGTCCCGATCGCATCTTGGCAAACTTCCGGGCGGTGCAGAATGTAAAACAAATCGGCGACCGGGGAGTTCCTTGGATCGGCAGGTTTTGGCACGCGGCGAGGCTGTCAAATTCGATGCCCGATACGTTGGGGAACGCTTCTCCGATCCGATTCAAGGGTGCTCAACAGGTCTTTTCTTCCGAGACCCGTCATTGCGGTGCTTTTGCTCGGTCCATGTTGGTAACTTAGTGTGAAGAGCGAAGTTCGACAGGCATGTGCAAATCAGGAAGCCTGGCATGAACATCTTCTTCGAGAGATGGGGGCATCGGCGCCCGAAGCCGTTCTTTAAGGATCAGTGCGAGGAACTGGTTGGCAGCCGACATCGGCGCCATCGTGTGGGGCTCGAGGCCTGAGAAATACCGAATTTTCCTTTCTAAGGGGAAGCTCCCACAGACTCCGTGAGACAGCTCCCTGGTACTTACGACACCGCCTAACTCGGCAAGGCGTCATGCCCGCCGGCGGCTCTTTGAACCAAGCGCGCAACCACCTCGGTGCGGTTCTGCGCCTGCAACTTGCGCATTATATGTTGCAAATGCATCTTCACCGTATGCCCCGACAAATTGAGTTTTCCCGCAATGACCTTGTTTGAGCAGCCGCATTGCAACTCTGCGAGGATATCCGTCTCCCGGGGAGTGAAATCGGCAATCGCCAAGTACTGCGTCCTATCATCCAAGCTTTTTTCGGCCTCATTTCTCGGCGGGCTATGCTCGCTCGAGCCTGCTGTAACAGCGCCCAATAGCTGTGGGAAAAATGTTCCTCCTGCCAGGACGAGACGAAGACCGGCAAGGGCAATGTCAACGGGCAGTGAAGTCGAGAAAAAGCCGCGGATGCCCATCTTGAGCGCCTGACGGGCTATGATGGCGTCATCCGTATCTGAGAGCAAAGTGATCGGAACCTCAGGAAAACGCGCGGCAATTGCCGCGAGATCATCACGCAGGCTGGCGCTCTCGACACCTCTGCCGGCCAGATCCAATGCAATCAAACGCACCTCAGCTCCAAGAGCTCGATCGAGACTCTCGATAGAGATCAAATCTATAAAGTTCCACCCAGCAAATTCACCCTGAAGAAGCTTCACCACGGTCGTGCGCGCCAAGGTAGAGTGCTCAATGATGATCACAGTTGGTGCATTGCGCCCCATACGGCGCTTAGGTCTAGCAATATCGGACACTTGCGTGCTCCCCAGAATTTGCAACGCAACAGTTGTTCATATTATTCCTCTTCTCACTACATGTCATGATAAAAAGCGAGTGTATTATTGATATCAATAGTCTGATCTCTCATGATAATTCTTATAGTCTATAAGATTTCATCGATAGATAACTGGGCTTGCGGAGAACATTGAAGAGCTTGTTCATGAGGGCCTGCTGGTTCGACTTGTCGCTGCAGATTTTCCAGCCTTCGCTGAATTCACGTATGGCAAGCGGGTCAACAAAGCTTTCAAAGGCACTGAAAAGGCAACCGATCTGCCGCAGAACCATTGAGGAAAGAGCCATTGGATATAACAAGCTGGCGATCGGCTCGGCTTTGTTTCCATATCTCAATGCAAAGCGGTCGCAGATCCCGACAGCAAAACGACAAAGGCGAAAAGCAACAAAATTACAAGTTTACCGATTACCCGTTATGATTAGTGAAACTACGCTCTAATGACGCATTAATACCAGTTGCCATCGTTCTCACTCAGGCAACACCGCCCTCCGGCACAGTCAGACGCCGGCCAGAGGCAACGGCGTCTGGCGGCATAAATCGGCGACGATGCGGATGAGGGCAGGGTGGGATGTTCGGTGTCTCGGTCCGTTCCGTGCCATATCGGCCCAAGAGACGAAAGCCGGGCGGAGGACGCGCTTCAACATATGGCTTGAAAAATGACACGAAGCACAGGCTCGTGCAGTTGGACCTTTGCAATGCAAGAGAGTCTGTCCGCTAGCTATGCATGAAGCTCAGAATGTCGTCGACGAGAGCCGAATGGGCGTCGGTGAGGTTGCCCTCTCCGCCGTGGCCGGCGATGCCGGCCAACTGGAGCGCATGCTGGTCGTAGAGAACATGATCGATCTGCTGGGCGTCCGCGGTCCCACCGGCGGGAACGGCAATGTTGATGGGATGGAAATAGCCGAAATTGACGTCGACCATGCTGCCGGTTGACGATCCGACCCCGCCGCCTCCGCCCGCATGGTTGCCGGTGAAAATCGTGTCCGACGACAGGTTGAAGCCACCGCCATTGCCGCCGATGCCTGCGATCTGCACAGTGCCCTGATCGAAAATGACATTGTTTGTCTGATGAGCCTCAGCCGAGCCGCCTGCGGCGCCCACGGCGATGTTGATCGGGGAGAAGATGGCAATACTCACGTCGACCATGCTGCCGACGAAATATCCATCGCCGCCGTGGCCCGCATAAAAGTCGCCGGTCAATGTGAGCGCAGTTCCCGGGCTCATCGACGAACCGTGGCTCGCGACGTTATGGTCTCCGCCCGAACCGCCCATGCCGCCGATTTGGGTCGCGCCCTGCAGGAACAGTGCGTTGTTCGATTGCTCGGCGTGAGCCTCCGCGCCGGGGCCTGCAGCCACGGCGGTATTGACCGGGGCAAACAGCGCGACTTCGGTGCTGACGAGCCCGCCATAGAAGAGGCCATTGCCCCCGGTGCCGGCATGATTGCCGCCATCGCCGCTGCCGATTGCAACATTGCCGCTTCCACCATTCCCGCCTATCCCCGCCATTTCGGTGGGATGCTGATTGATGAGCGCGTCGTTTCCCTGGAAGGCGTCGGCACCCGAATGAGGTCCCGCAATGGCGGCATTGGACGGCGTGAAGACGGCCAGTGCGTTGCTGCTGATCACGCCTTCGCTGATCCCGTCACCACCGCTGCCGGCGGAATTATGGCTCGGACCGGAAGCGACATCCAATGGAAGCCAAGTCGGCACCAGCGCCAGATGTCCCGCGGCCACGTTGGAGGCGAGGTGTTGATCGGTGCCCGTCTTGGGCAGGTCTTCCGATAAGGGACGAGTTTCCGCCATTACGGTCTCCATTCGCGGGCGACTGCACGTCCACCGAGCACGCGGCGCTATGCAGCCTGAGTTGTTCAGGCATTGTGCATCTGAACGTGGGAAAAGCAGAGCCTGCAATTCGTCTACATCCTGTCGGCTAGTTCTGTAGCCATTTGGCTGTCATGGCCGCAACGCCTGTTGTGCGAATTAGCGACGCTAAATCCGCCTTTGGATCAAAGGCCCTGGCGTCGCTTCGACGAGGTCGCAGACAGGATCGTGACTATGCCACCCTGCACCAAATCGCTAAGTGCTAATCCAAATAACGCTCCGCTACATCCAAGTATACACCCGAATGAATGTCGCCGAATATCTAGATAGGCCACAGATTAAATCGCAGGCAATATTCGCCTGCGGTTGTATTGGCTGTGGTGACATGCTGGGACGCACACCGCAGGGGGACGCCGTAAAACGAACACGGATGAAACCAAGTAAAGGAGTGACATCAATGCCTATTCCACAGATATCCGACACGATTCACCTCAACAACCCGGATGCGGGCGATGCGAATGCCGGCAACGGCGGTGATGGCCACAACAATGGGAACATCAACTACAATCCGGTTGCGTATGTAGACCCCGTGCAAACGGTCTACGGGGCAGAGACCCATCTGCACAACGGCGATCACGTTTGGCAGAAGGCAGGTTGGGACGCCGGCAGTGGCGGAGACGGTGGCTTTGCTCAGGCCAAGAACGGCTTCCTGGCGGCGGTCACGAACAGCGGCGACGGCGGCGCGGGGGGCGATTCCCACTCCAACGGCAGCCAAGGAAACACGAGCGGCCACGACACGGCTTCGGTAGCTGCGGCTACGACCGCGACACAATATACGCAGCTCGTGGCCGATCAGCATGCCACCATCCTCGCAGGCGTCGGCGGCAACGGCGGCAACGGAAACAACGCTCTGGGCGGCGATATCTCGTCGGCTTTGGTTCACTCGGATCCCGAAACGACGACGGTGAACAATTCTCTCGATCACTTCATAAACGCCTTCGGCCATATCGACGTCGACCATCTCGGCTCATGAACTCTGACTCTGAGGGTCGCCGGTTTCGGCTGGCGACCCTCCTGAATTGCTGAATCAGCACGCAGCCTCTTCTTGTCAGAATCAAGTGCAGCGAGATCTGATAATGACAACGATTTCGATAAAGCCATTGCGCTCGCAGACACAGCTCGTTGTCGCGCTCCGAGCCTGTGCCGGAGCCTTCGGCTTGGTCTTCCTCTATAGCTGCGGCTATAATCTCTTTCTTCTCGCGCCGTCCATCTATCTCCTGCAGATCTATGACAGGGTCCTGTCGAGCAGAAGCGCCGACACGCTCCTGATGCTGACGATGATCATCGCCATCGCCGTCCTGGTCGGGTCCATGCTGGATATCGTGCGCAGGGCCGCTCTTTCGCGCATCGGCAGCTGGCTGGACCACAGGCTACGCCCCATGGTGCTCACCGCATCATTCGAATATGCCACGCGCGCCGATACGGGATCCGCCACGGAGTGCTACAGGGACCTGGCCGCATTACGCCAGTTTCTCGATTCACCGGCCAGCTCGCTTTTTTTTGACGTTCCCTGGGCGCCGGTATTCCTGCTCCTGCTGTTTCTCGTTCATCCGCTGCTCGGGACCATCGGCCTTTTGAGCGCAGTTGCACTTCTGCTGTTTGCGTTCCTGACGGAACTGGCGACGCGTGAGCCGCTTGCTCATGCCAATCTTGCCCTTTCGATGAGCTATCTCAGATTTGCGACCGCCCTCAAAAACCTCGAGGTCATCAGGGCCATGGGTATGCAGGATGGCGCGGCGCAGATCGTCTATCGCGATGCGGAAATGGCAAGAAGGGCGCAGGACATCGCGATGCATCGCACGGAGATCATTATTGGTTTCTCCAAATCGGTCCGCACGCTCGCGCAGATCCTCATGATGGGATCGGCGACATGGCTGGTGCTCATAAACAGCGGCAGTCCCGGGATCATCTTCGTTGCCAGCCTGCTGCTGGGGCGCGGGCTTGCACCCATCGAGGGCGCGATAGGCGCATGGCGCTCCTTTACCTTCGCGCGCAATGCCTTCCGTCGCTTGAACAGAATGCTGATAACAGTTGCTTCGGATCGCGACGGCCGAATGGTGCCGATGCCGGAGCCCAATGGCCTCATTCTAGATAATGTCAGCTATACCGTGCCTTTCGCCAATCGGCCGATATTGACAGGCATCACCTTGCGCCTCGCCCCAGGCGATTGCGTAGCGCTCATCGGTCCGTCGGGATCGGGAAAATCGACGCTCGGTCGCGTCATAGCAGGCGTTGTGCAGGCAACGAGCGGAAGCGCTCTTCTTGGTGGGGTGGATATCTCGGCTCTGCGCCTCTGCGGGGGCACCCGCCACGTCGGATACCTGCCGCAGGACATCGAACTTTTCGGCGGAGCCATCAAGGATGTGATCGGTCGGCTGGATGGTGGAGATCCCGGCAAGGCGATCGACGCCGCGAAGCTGGTTGGATTGCACGACGCGATCATGCGGCTACCCCAGGGCTATGAGACCGATATCGGTGAAGGTGGAAACCTGCTCCTTCGAGCCCAGCGCCAACAGCTGGGACTGGCACGGGCGGCCTATGGAAATCCATCTCTTATCGTTCTCGACGATCCGAATTCGAGCCTGGATTATGACGGCGAACGCATGCTGTTCAGGGCAATCGAGCGCATGAAATCCATGCGGATGACTGTCGTCATCATAACGCACCGGATGGGGATCCTGCCTGTTACCAACAAGATTGCCATCATCCGCGACGGGACAGTGGCTGCCTTCGGTGACAGTGAGCGGATTTATGAAACCTATCTTCAGCCGCCGGCTCGAACAGGAACATAGGGAAGGACGTTGCCGTGACCGTTGTTCAATTGAACCCAACTCCGGCGAGAATTTCCGATTCGTCAGGGGGGCAGCGCTTGCCTCAACGAACGACGGCGACATCAAGGCAACAGACGGTCTATTGGCCGGTGATCGAGGCGAAACAGCGCGGACCCGCCCCCCCTTCGCCCATGCCGGGACTCAGAGGCGTTGTCTGGACGGGCAACCTGTTGATCCTGGTCTTCATCGTCGGATTGGGGATCTGGTCGGTTCTGGCGCCGCTGAAAAGCGCTGCGATCGCATCGGGCATCATCGAACCGGAAACCAGCCGCAAGACCATTCAGCATCTGGAAGGCGGGATTGTGCGACGGATCCTCGTCAAAAACGGCGATGCTGTCATGGCCGGGCAAATCGTCATCGAGCTCGACGATACGAAGTCTCGCTCGGAGCGCGACAGCATTCAAGGGCAACTTTGGGAGGCCGAAGGAAGCCGCGCCCGCCTTGCTGCGGAGCAGACGGGCGGCGACCATGTCGCCTATCCCGGCAATCTCAGGGCAGCAATGGGCAAATACCCCTTGGTCGGCGCGATTCTGATCGGGCAACAGAAAATCTTCGAAGCCCGTCGCCAGGTCATGCAGGCGGAAATTCAGATCGCCAATGAAAAAATCGCGCAGGTGCGGCAGGAAATCGTCGGACTTGGCGCGCAGAAGGCGGCGCTGGCCGACAGAGCCGCGATCTCGCGGCAGGAACTGGATCAGGTTACGGCCCTCACCGCCAAAGGACTGGAAACAAGGAGCAGGCTTCTCAACCTCCAGCGGGAAAAGGCAGACCTTGATGGCCAGCAGGGTGAAGTAGACGCACAGATCTCCCGCGCCTACCAGGTGATCAGCGGGTCACAGGCCGATCTCGCAAAGCTCGAGAGCGACCGGTTGAGCGAAGTCGCCCAAGGCATGCGCGAGACGGAAAGCCGGATCATGCAACTGCGCGAGCGCTTGCGGGCGATCGACGACCAGCTTTCAAGGACCTATATCCGCGCTCCCGACGATGGAACGATCATGAATCTGCGCATCCACACGTCAGGCGGGGTGATCGGCGCGGGTGAGCCGCTCGTCGATCTCTTGCCACGCACCGATCGCCTTATCGTATCTGCCCATGTCAGGCCGGAAGACATCAATCTCGTCCGTGCGGGGCTTGAGGCGCAGGTTCACCTCCTTCCATACAATCAGCGGCGCGTGCCCCTCCTGAAGGGTCGGGTCGAGTATGTATCAGCGGACCGTCTCATCGATGCGCAGAGCGGTCAGCCCTATTTTGCCGCGACGATCCGCGTCACGGACGAGCGGTTGGCGAAAATGCGCGATGTCGAACTGGTCGCGGGCATGCCCGCACAGACGCTGATCGAAACGGGCAAAAGCAGCGTGGCGCTCTATGCTGTCAGACCACTTCTCGACAGTTTCAACAGAGCATTTCGTGAGGACTGAAGCGGTGATGGGCAAGAGGAAATTCGACGACGAGCAGATTACGATCATTCTGAAGGAGCACCAAGCCGGAGTGACGGTGGCGGATGTTTGCCACAAGCACGGCATCAGCGAGCCGACCTTCTATCGGTGGCAATCCCTGCAGTTTGGAAATGTCGGTCTTGAGGCCAAAAGGGTGCGAGCGCTGGAGGAAGAGAACCAGAAACTCAAGAAGCTTCTGGCCGAAGCCATGCTCTCGGCGGCAACGTTGAGCGAGATGCTGGCGAAGACATCGAAAGGGCGCAACTAAACATTGGGTTAGCGCAGCGCCGTATTTTGGACGAGGGAGCCTCTCCAAGCGGGCAAAGGGGTACGGCGTCAGCCGCCCGCCGTGGATGCGGTCCATCCGGCGCCGCCGTCGCGGCTGTTTTTCGTCCATCATCGCATCATAGCCGATCCGCGCGACCGGCATCGTCATTTTTTGACTGGTCGATGGCAGTGCCTGTGAAATCGGCCCGCTTGAAGAATTCGGTTTCCGTCGCCCCGGGCGCGAGGCGGCTAACGGTCACGCCGGAATCCTTCCTGCGGGAAGGGGATTTTTGGGATGGTCGAAAATGACGGCTGTCGCGAGATATATAATGTACCCTGGCGTACCCTTGTCTGGCGTAATGCAGGTTATGGAACATTCTGATCATTTGAATATTTCAACAACAGCCAGCCTATCTGGCGCGAAATTTCGGGCTGTCGCTGCTCGTCAGCTGCGAGGCGGAAACCGTGACGTTTCGGCCCCGGCTCTTCGCTTCGAGCAAGCCCACATCGGCGCGCATCAAGAGTGTCGTCACCTGACTTGCCTCCAAGGAAGAAGCAATGCCGATCGAGACCGAGACGGAGCCGAGAATCCGGCCGCGATAGGATAATGGCGTCGTGCGAATGTTGGTTCTCAGCGTTTCGGCTAGCTGGAAGCCTGCCTCCTCGGTCGAGCCGGGCAACAGCACGGTGAACTCCTCGCCGCCGAAACGATAGACGGTTCCGGCATCGCCGATTGTGTCGACCGCGATCTGGGCAACGTATCGCATCACCTCATCGCCGGCGTCATGGCCGAATTCATCGTTGAAACGCTTGAAGTGATCGATGTCGACCATCAGGCAGACAAGCGGTTCCCGGGGTTGATCCCTAATATGCCGGTTGAAGGCTTCATCCAGCGAGCGGCGGTTGAAAAGTCCCGTCAGAGGATCGCGAACGGCGAGATTCGTCAATCTGTCGCGAAGCTGAAGATTGGCCACCGCAAGGCCGATATTTTCGGCGATGAGTTCGAGATAAAGCCGCGCGGTTTCGGCTACCGTTTCCTGCTCCGGCTGATCCTCGAAATACAGGAGGCCGATTGTCTCGCCCTGGGCGATAAGCGGTACGCAGAGACACGGTGTCTGACTTTCATCGAGATGCTGGCAAGGAATATCGCTGTGATCGCGATTGCTGACATGCGGGCGGCCTCGGCGGAGCCCCCAGCAGGCGCTCGACGGAAAGCTGGTTTGGGAAGCATGCGGCTCGTGCCAGCTGCCAACGCTCATCAGGGCCGTGCGGCTGTCGTTCATGACATAGAGATGCCCCGCGAGGCCGGGGAAAATCCGGGGTGCAAACAGCGACACCGCCTCCGCCAGCTCATGCTGCGTCTGGCAGGCCTGCAGGCGATGCATCATCTGCAGAATGAGATCCTTGGTTTGCTGATCGCGCAATCGCTCCGCATCGAGCCTGTCCCGTTCGCGCCCGTTATTGCGGAAGATATGGATGGCGTCATTCATTTCGCTGATTTCGTCGCGTCGGCGGTCGAGTGGAACCTCCACCTCGTAATCCTGTTTGGCCAATCGGCTGACAATGCCGCTCATCCGCATCAGCGGTAGGGCGACACGGCGCCTCAAGACGAAATACAGAACTCCGAGGAACAGGGCTGCCGTCAAGCCGAGCATCGTCTTGGCGACCGTTCCCCACAGGTCGGCACGTGACTGCGCCTGGCTCAAGGCTGTGCCGGTTCTGGCCGCCGTCAATTCCCGAAAACGGGTCACGGTCTCGATCACTGCGGTCTGACTGCGTTCGTGTTCCGGACCGAAAAGCATTTGCCGGGCGCCGGCCTGATCGCCGTTCTGATAGGACGATATGGCGGCTTCCTCGATTTTATCGAGACTTTCCGCGTCACGCGCGATCTCCTCAAGTGCTGCCGTTTCCGCCGGGGATACATTGAGCGCGTGAATATTCTTGATGGCTGTTTCGCGGTGCAGTTCTTCTGCTTCCTGGACATGGAAAGCATTGAGATGACGTTCCTCGCCGCGCATCACATAGAGGCGCGCCTCATCCGTCCGCTCTTCGGATCCGAGAGCCAGTTCCTCGCCGAGCGCATCGAGTGTCAAATGCTCTTGAACGGCGATGCGTTCCTGTTTGGCGCTATTGGCCGAAAGAATGAAGGCAGTGCCCGACAGCACCGTCAGCAAAACCGTGACCCCATAGGCCCAGTTGGTGATTGCGCTTATTCGCATGGATGTAAATTAGTATATTCGCATTTACAGATAATTAACGGCGAGCAATATCGACGTTCCACGTGAATTTGCCTGCTGCTTGCACGATGCTGCGCTGGATATTGGTCTAGCAGGCAATCTCTGTGAGATGTAGTCTCGAACTCCCCGCCGGGCAGTTCAGCCGCAGGCTTCATGATATTCGAAACGAGCGAGAGCCATATTCTCATGACCACTCACCGCTTCATTCCGACGATCTTTCACAATGTCATCGGCGCTCTTCCGCCGGCCCTGCACATCGCCGACGGCGACACCGTGGTCACCGAGACGCTCGACGCCGTCGGGTATGACAAGGACGGCGTCAAGCAGACATCCGGCCCCAATCCGATGAACGGCCCGATCTTCGTGGAAGGGGCCGAGCCCGGAGATGCGCTGAAGGTCGAGATCATCAATATGATCCCGACTAGGGATACGGGGTTCACCGGCAGCGTCGTCGCCGCCAATGTCGTCGATCCCGAGGCGGTTCGCGACCTGCCGCCGCGCGATATCGCGATCTGGGCGATCGACCGCGAGGCCTTGACCGTCCGGCTTTCAGAGCCGGTCGTGGGCCTTGAGAATTTCGTCCTGCCGCTTGCCCCGATGATCGGCTGTTTCGGCGTGGCGCCCAGCCTCGGCCAGGCGATATCGACCGCGACCAGCGGCGAATATGGCGGCAACATGGACTATCGGCTGTTCGGCCCGGGCACCACGGTCCGCTTGCCGGTATCGGCCCCCGGCGCTCTGTTCTTTCTGGGCGACTGCCATGCCGTGCAAGGGGATGGCGAGATCGTCGGGACCGGCATTGAGACCACCTTCGAAGTCACGGTGCGGCTGACGGTGGAGAAGAAGGCCGGCCTGGTCTGGCCGCGCGGGGAAACCGCCGAAGACATCTTCACCATCGGCAATGCCCGGCCCCTCGATCAGGCGCTCCAGCATGCGACCAGCGAAATGTTGACCTGGCTGGCGTCGGATTATGGCCTGGACAGGACGGCGGCCAGCCATCTGCTTGGCCAGGTGGTGCGTTACGACGTCGGCAACGTCTTCGATCCGGCCTTTACGATGGCATGCCGTGTCGCCAAGAAATGGCTGGTTCGCCGATAGGCGATCGTCAGCGTGTCGTTCTCAGTCGTGCCGTGACAGGAACGTGGAAACGGTCGCCAGGCAAAGCTGCTTTTCCTCGACATGCGGCATGTGGCTGGAATTTTCGAACAGCACCCATTCGCAGCCGGGAACACGTTCGAGGTAGGGCCTGACCACCAAAGGCGTCGCCTCGTCGTATTTTCCCGAAATCAACAGCGTCGGGGCTTCGATGCGGTCGAGCCTGTTTTCGATCGTCCAGTCCTTCATCGTGCCGATGACGTGAAATTCGGTCGGGCCGTTCATGTTGCGGTAGACGGTGTTGTCCTCGTCCATGATCGCGAAGGTGCGGGCCACTTCAGGCGGCCACGGCACCACCCGGCAGACATGGCGGTCATAGAAGACGCGCGAGGCGGCGATATAGTCCGGATCGGTGAGACTTCCCGCCAGCTCATGTTTCAGCAATGTGTCCTGTACCTCTTTCGGCAGTTCCTGCCTCAGCCGGTTTGCCTCCGAAACCCAGGTGTGCATGTTGGCCGGCGAGTTGGCGATGACAAGCGCCTTCAGGCCTTGCGGCCGGCTCACCGCGTGTTCGGCGCCGAGCATGCCGCCCCAGGACTGGCCGAGAAAGGCATAACGATGCTGAATGCCGAGATGGGCAAGCAGCGCGTCCAGCTCTTCGAGAAACAGCCCAACCGTCCAGAAATCCGGGCCCTTTTCCGGAAGCCGGGTGGAATTGCCGTTGCCGAGCTGATCGTAGTGGATCACCGGGCGGCCGTCGAGGGCGGCGATATCCTTGAAAGAATCGACATAATCATGCGTGCAGCCCGGCCCGCCATGAGCAACGACGAGCGGCAGCTTGTCACTTTCCAGCGAACCGGTGACACGATACCAGGTGCGATAGTCGCGAAAGGGCAAATAGGCTTCGTTGGTCACGATTTCGGCCACTAGCGTCTCCATCTCTTGGCATGTCGAAAACCAATAACGCGGCGGCAGCAACGAAGGCAGCTATCACAAGTTATAGGGTGACCCATTATCGGCCGGGCGGTCCTCGAGCAGGCGGTAATGGGTAGCGCGCACGACGGCCTGGGTGCGGTTGCGCGCACCGAGTTTCTTTGAAGCGGCGTTCAGATGCATGACGACGGTCGGCACCGAGCGGCCGATGATACGGGAGATTTCCTTGGCAGAATAACCTTCCGCGGAATGGCGCAGGCACTCGCGTTCCCGGTCCGTCAGGCGGACCGTGCCGACGCTGCGCGCCTTCTTGTCGAAAAGTGAATAAGCCGTCTCGTGGAAGACGTGGGCCAGCAGATTGAAGTCGGCGATATAGCGCAATGCATGCCGTTGGAAATCGCTGTTGCGGCCGAAGCGGATGCCGGTGACCGTCGCATAGTCGCCGCCCGGCATATGGACCGGCACAGTGACGCCGGTCGACATGTCGCGTTCGTTCAGATAGCGCGCCACCGGCGCGGTGTCGTCGCTCATGAAGCGCTTGATCAGCGTGTCGGCATCGGTGTCGTAGTTCCAGAAGAACGGCGCCGTGCTGCGCAGCGCCACCTGCTGGACCGGATCGATGCGGAAATAGCCGCGGTCGAACCAATAGTCGTGCATGTCGTCGGAAATGTTTCTGAGCTTCAGCAGCGACGGTAGCATGATCGCGCCGTCGAGATCGTAGGGCACCGGCGTATAATCGTAAATCAGCGCCTCGAAGCCGATCTGCTTCATCGCCTCAAAGGCCTGGTCGATCCGGCCGTCCAGCGTTTCATGCGCTGTGAACTGCCGTCTGATCGTTCCGATGTCGTCAAGCATGGGCTGCTCCGGTTTCGGCGTGGTGTCCTACCCTATCACTTCTTATAGCTGGCACGGAACGCGATTTACGATAAAAAATTAACCACGCCCAAATATTGAGCAAGTGAAACCTTCTGCCGGAGCGATCAATGTGGCGTGAAATGCAGCCAGACGAGCGATTCGAGATCGATGTCGATGGCTATCGCGTGGTTGCCTACAGCTTCGGAGCCGGCAGCGAGACGGTTTTCTGCCTGAACGGCGGACCGGGCCTGCCTTGCGATTACCTGCGCGAGGCGCATTCCTGTCTCGTCGACAAGGGATATCGCGTCATCGCTTTCGACCAGCTCGGAACCGGCGCCTCCGACCGGCCGGACGACCTCTCGCTCTGGACGATCGGCCGTTATGTCGAGGAGACGGAAACGGTGCGCAAGGCGCTGGGTCTCGGCAAAGTCCACGTGCTCGGCCATTCCTGGGGCGGGTGGCTGGCGATCGAATATGCGCTGACCTATGCTCAGAACCTGAAAACACTGATTCTCGAGGATACCGTCGCCGACATGCCGCATCTGATTTCGGAGCTGGAACGGCTGCGCGCAGCGCTCGGTCCCGAAACCGTGTCGATGATGCAGAAGCACGAGGCGCAAGGCACCTACGATCACCCGGAATATCTCGCCGCCGTCACCATCCTCAACTACCGCCATGTCTGTCGTCTGCCGGAATGGCCGGCGCCGGTGCGCCGCTCGCTCGACGACTGGAACATGGCGCCTTACGCGACGATGCAGGGCCCGAACGAGTTTCTTTACATCGGCAACCTGAAGGACTGGAACCGCATCCCGGATCTGCCGCGGCTGACGCTGCCCGTGCTGATTACCACGGGAGAGCATGACGAGCTGACGCCGGCCTGTGCGCTGAGGATGAAGCTTGCGCTGCCGAATGCCGAGCTCAAGGTATTTGCCAATGCCAGCCATATGCCGTTCTATGAGAACCCGCAGGACTATTATCCGGCGCTTCTCGATTTTCTCGACCGGCACAAGGCAGCCTGATGCAAGCAAAAGCGGCTCAAATCGGACGAAGACAGAGGGGCGGCCGCCGTCATGCATCGCTATAAATTCGTTCTGACGCGACCGCTGCAGTTCCTGCCCGTCATCTTCGGTATCAGCGTCATCACTTTCATTCTGGTCCGGCTGATCCCCGGCGATCCGGCGCGCAACATCCTCGGGACGCGGGCGACGCCGGCAGCCCTTGCCAGCATCCGCGCCCAGTACGGCCTCGATCAGCCGATGTGGCTGCAATATGTCTATTTCCTCAAGAACCTCGCCAATGGCGAGATGGGCAAGTCGATCCTCTACAAGATCGACGTGCTGAAGCTGATCGTCACCCGTATCGAGCCGACGCTTACGCTGGTCATCTCCAGCGTCATGCTGTCGGTGCTGATCGCAGTGCCGATGGCGGCGATCGCCGCACGCAATGCCGGCCGGGCGCCGGACCATGCGGTGCGCATCGTCTCGACCTTCGGCATCGGCTTTCCGCCCTTCTGGCTGGGGCTGATGCTGATCATCCTGTTCAGCGTCGATCTCGGCGTGCTGCCGGTTTCGGGCTACGGCGCGACGATCGGCGATAAGCTGTCGCATCTGGTGCTGCCGAGCCTGACGGTCGCGCTGTCGCTCTCGACCGTGCTGACGCGCAGCCTGCGGGCGGCGATGATCGAGCAGCTGAAATCGGATGTCGCGACGGCGGCTCGCGCCCGCGGCATGCCGGAAAGTATCGTCTTTTGGCGGCATGTGTTGCCGAATTCGCTGGTGCCGACCATCAACCTGCTCGCCGTCAACATCGGCTGGCTGATCGGCGGCACGGTGGTGGTCGAGAGCGTCTTTGCGCTGCCCGGCATGGGACAATTGCTCGTCAGGGCGATCTTTTCGCGCGATTACATGGTGGTGCAGGGTGTCGCCATGGTCTTTGCCTGCGCCACCGTGCTCATCAACTTCATCGCCGACATCGTCACCGTCGCCGTCGATCCGAGGGTGAAGCTGTGAGCGTCGAGATTGCCCCCGCATCTCTCGGCTGGCGCCGGTTCTTCGGCCGGCGGCTGATGCTTGCCGTCGGTGCCGGCTTGCTGCTGTTCTTCGTCCTGCTGGCGATCGGCGCGCCCATGATCGCGCCCTACGATCCGATCATGCAGAATGCCGAGGTGCGGCTGCAGGCGCCTTCGCTATTGCATCCCTTCGGCACCGACAATTTCGGCCGCGATATCCTCTCCCGCGTCATCTGGGGGGCACGCCTCGACCTACAGATGGCCCTGATCGGCGTCATCTTTCCCTTCCTGATCGGCACGATCGTGGGCACGATCGCCGGCTTCTTCGGCGGGATCGTCGATGCGTTGTTCATGCGCCTCGTCGATATCATCCTCGCCTTCCCCTTCCTGGTGCTGATGCTGTCGATCATCGCGATCCTCGGCCCGGGCCTCGGCAGCTTCTATATCGCCATGGCGCTGGTCGGCTGGGTTTCCTATGCGCGGCTGATCCGGGCGCAGATGCTGGTGCTGAAAAGCAGCGACTATGCCGTTGCCGCCGTCAGCCTCGGCTTCAGCCGCCGACGCATCATGTTTCGCCACCTGCTGCCGAACGCAATCGCCGGTTCGATCGTCTTTTCGATGTCTGATGCGACGCTGGTGCTGCTCAGCGGCGCTGCCGTCAGCTATCTCGGTCTCGGCGTCCAGCCGCCGATCGCCGAATGGGGCGTCATGGTCGCGGAAGGACAGAGCTTCATCACCACGGCCTGGTGGATCACGCTGTTTCCCGGCCTTTCCATCGTCTGCCTCGCCTTCGGCTTCAGCATGCTGGGCGATGCGCTCGGCGAATTGCTCGGGGTGCACGAATGAGCGGCTCCGTGCTCTCCGTCCGTGATCTCACAGTCAGGGCGCATGTCGATTCCGGCCCGCGCACGCTGCTCGACGCGGTGTCGCTCGATCTCGGCAAGGGCGAGATCCTCGGTCTCGTCGGCGAGAGCGGCTCGGGCAAGAGCCTGTTCTGCCGCTCGCTGGTGCGCCTGCTGCCCTCCTCGCTGCTGAAGATCGAAAGCGGGAGCGTGCTGCTCGAAGGGCGCGATCTCATGCGGATCGACGACGGCGAGATGCTGAAAGTGCGCGGCGGCGAGATCGGCATGATCTTCCAGAACCCGACCAGCCATCTCGACCCGGTGATGCGGATCGGCGACCAGATCGCCGAGGGCATTCGCTATCATCAGGGCCGCGGCGCCCGCGAGGCTCGCGCCGCGGCGACGGACATCCTGGCCCAGGTCGGCTTTCCCGATCCCGCCCGCCAGTACGACAGCTATCCGCACGAATTTTCCGGCGGCATGCGGCAGCGGGCGATGATCGGCGTGGCGCTGTCCTGCAATCCGAAGATCCTAATCGCCGACGAGCCGACCACGGCGCTCGACGTGACCATCCAGGCTCAGATCCTGCGGCTGTTGATCGACATTCGCGACCGGCGCGGCCTGTCGATCATTCTGATCACCCACGATCTCGGCATCGTCGCCCAGACCTGCGACCGCATCGCCGTGCTGCGCGGCGGCAAGCTGATCGAAGAGGGGCCGAAGCGGACGATCCTGGCGCGGCCGCAGCATCCCTATACGATCAATCTGATCGACAGCCACCCTTCCCTGCCGGGCGAGACATCAGTGCCGCTGCCCGCAATTGCCGAGGCCGGGCAGCCGGCGAGACCATTGCTCGAAATCGACGATCTCCACGTGCGCTTCAGGGCCGGCGGCGCCCTGCTCAAGGGCGGTGCCAAGACGGTCAGCGCCGTTGCCGGCGTCAGCCTGCAGATCATGCCGGGCGAGACGGTCGGCATCGTCGGCGAATCCGGCAGCGGCAAGAGCACGCTTGCCCGCGCCGTGCTCGGTCTCACGCCGCTTTCCTCAGGTCACGTCACCTTCGACGGTGTCGATTTGGCGCTGCAGAGAAGCGCCGGCCTGGCAAAGCTCAGGCGCGAGACGGCAATGGTGTTCCAGGACCCCTACAATGCGCTCAATCCGCGGCTGACGATCGGGCAGATGCTGGCCGAGGTGCTGAAGGTGCAGGGCAAGGTCGCCAAGGCCGATATTCCGGCCCGGATCGGCGAACTACTCGACCTCGTCGGCCTCGAACGCGAATTCGTTGGCCGCAAACCGCGCAGCATGAGCGGCGGCCAGTGCCAGCGCGCCGGCATCGCCCGTGCGCTCGCCGTCGATCCGAAGATGATCATCGCCGACGAATGCGTGGCCGCCCTCGACGTCACCATCCAGGCGCAGATCATCGAGCTCTTCCGCGAGCTCACGGCGAAGATGAACCTCACGCTGATCTTCATCGCCCATGACCTCGCAATCGTGCGCAATCTCTGCGAACGCGTGGTCGTGATGTATCGCGGCGAGATCGTCGAGGAAGGTCGCTCGGAGGAGGTCTTTGCGCGGCCGAAGCATCCTTATACGGCGGCGCTGATCGCCGCCATTCCCGACATCGATCCTGATAAGCCGCTGCAAGGCGCGGGTGGCAAGGACGATCCGCAATCGATACCGATCCAGTCCATCAAACGCATGCCATAACAACGAAGGGAACGAATTCATGACAAACAGGTGGAAATCAATCGGGCTCGCAGCCCTGCTCGCCGGCCTGACGCTCAGCGCAAGCTATGCCGAGGCCGCCGGTGTGCTCACCATCGGCCGCCGTGAGGATTCGACGACATTCGATCCGATCAAGACGGCGCAGAACATCGACAACTGGGTATTCTCCAACGTCTACGACGTGCTGATCCGCGTCGACAAGACAGGCACGAAACTGGAGCCGGGCCTTGCCGAAAGCTGGACCACTTCGGATGACGGACTGACCTACACCTTGAAGATCCGTGACACGAAATTCTCCGACGGTTCGCCGCTGACGGCGGAGGATGCCGCCTACAGCCTGTTGCGCATCCGGGACGACCCTGCCTCGCTCTGGAGCGATTCCTACAAGGTGATCGACACGGCGGTGGCGACCGACGCGCACACGCTGACGATCAAGCTCAAGAACCAGTCGGCGCCGTTCCTTTCGACGCTGGCGCTGCCCAATGCCTCGGTTATCTCCAAGAAGGGCATGGAAACGCTGGGCGCCGATGCCTATGGGGAGAAGCCGATCGCATCCGGCGCCTTCGTGATCGACGAATGGCGGCGCGGCGACCGCGTTATTCTCAAGAAGAACCCGAACTTCTGGCAGGCCGACCGCGTCAAGCTCGATGGGGTCGAGTGGATCTCGGTGCCCGACGACAACACCCGCATGCTGAACGTCCAGGCGGGCGAGCTGGATGCGGCGCTCTTCGTGCCCTTCTCCCGCGTCGAGGAGCTGAAGAAGGATCCGAACCTCAATGTCGATATCGATGCCTCGACCCGCGAGGATCATCTGCTGATCAACCACGCGCATGGCGCGCTCGGCAAGAAGGAAGTCCGCCAGGCGCTGGACCTTGCGATCGACAAGACGGCGATCGTCGATACCGTCACCTTCGGCCAGGGCACGGTCGCCAATTCCTACATTCCGAAGGGCGCGCTCTATTATTATGCCGACAATCTGCAGCGGCCTTATGATCCAGCGAAGGCGAAAGAGTTGCTGGCGGCTGCCGGCGCTTCCGACCTGACGCTGAACTATCTGGTGCGCGCCGGCGACGAAGTCGACGAACAGACGGCCGTGCTGGTTCAGCAGCAGCTGCAGAAGGCCGGCATCACCGCCAATCTGCAGAAGGTCGATCCGAGCCAGGAATGGGACATGATCGTTGCCGGCGACTACGACGTCTCGGTCAACTACTGGACCAACGACATTCTCGATCCGGACCAGAAGACCACCTTCGTCCTCGGCCACGATTCCAACAACAACTACTCGACCAATTACAAGAGCGAGGCAGTGAAGGAACTGGTCGCCAAGGCGCGTCTCGAGCTCGACCCGAAGAAGCGCGAACAGATGTATGTCGATCTGCAGAAGATGGCCAAGGACGACGTCAACTGGATCGACCTCTATTACAGCCCCTATATCAACGTCTCACGCAAGAATATCGAGAACTTCTACCAGAACCCGCTCGGCCGCTTCTTCCTGGAAGATACGGTCAAGAACTGAGTTCGGGCAGCATGCAAATGCTCCGCCGCCCTCACGGCGGTGGAGCCTCATTCATTGCCGCGGCAAGTGACTGATACAGCCTACTTACTCGGCGGCGGCCGCGAGCTTGTCCTGCGTCCTGGTGTCGAAGTCGCTGGCGTCGTGGCGCTCGTGCAACTGGCTCGAGGGCTCGCCGGAGAGGCGGTTGACCATCCGGCCGCGTTGCACGGCCGGCCTGTTGTGAATGGCGTCGGCCCAGCGCAGCACGTTCTTATAGTCCACGACCTGCAGAAACTCGGCCGCGCCGTAGGTCCAGCCCTTCACCAATCCGCCATACCAGGGCCAGACGGCAATATCGGCGATCGTATAGTCGCTGCCTGCCAGATACTCGCTTTCGGCAAGGCGACGATCGAGCACGTCGAGCTGACGCTTCACCTCCATGGCGAAGCGGTCGATCGCATATTCGATCTTGACGGGCGCATAGGCGTAGAAATGGCCGAAGCCGCCGCCGAGATAGGGGGCGCTTCCCATCTGCCAGAACAGCCAGGACAGGCATTCGGCGCGGTCGGCCGGCTCAGTCGGCAGGAAGGCGCCGAACTTCTCGGCGAGATAGGTCAGGATGGCGCCGGATTCGAAAACGCGGATCGGCTTCGGACCGCTGCGGTCCATCAGCGCCGGGATCTTGGAGTTGGGATTGACCGCGACGAAGCCGCTGCCGAACTGGTCGCCATCGCCGATCCTGATCAGCCAGGCGTCGTATTCGGCACCGCTATGGCCGAGCGCCAGCAGCTCCTCGAGCATGATCGTGACCTTCTGGCCGTTCGGGGTGCCGAGCGAATAGAGCTGCAGCGGATGGCGGCCGATCGGAAGCTCCTTGTCATGCGTCGGTCCCGCGATCGGGCGGTTGATGCTGGCGAACTGGCCGCCATTCGCCTTGTTCCAGGTCCAGACCTTCGGGGGTGTATAATCGGGAGAACCGCTCATCTTTCAAACTCCTGGGATTGGTCAGACAGAGTGCGGCGCAGGTTGGGGTTGCCGCATTTTTCCTGACATAGCAGAGGCGATGAGGTTTTGTCACAGGTGTCGGCGCGGTTTCACGCAATCGTCAGAACCTTGGCAAAGCTGAAGAAAACGGTCGCTTCAGGTATCCGCCATGGGAAGACGCCTGCCTGTCGCCGCTGAAAACAGATGTTCGCCGGCGGCGCGCAAGGTGAAGCGGATCGTGTCGCCCGGCTTGACCGCAATGCGCTGACGCCATGATAGTTCCCTCCCATCAGTTATCGTCGTCTCAGGCCGCGCCCTCGCCCTCATGATTGACCGCCGTCCTGGTGCCGGAGGAGAACATGATCAGGGCGAAGAGCGGTTCGGTGCCGAGCGCACGCGCCCAGTGCCTGATATTGCGGGGTATTCGGATCGCGTCGCCAGCTTCGAGCCGGTAAAGCGCGTCGCCGAGCTTGTGCTCGCAATGGCCGGAAACGACGTAGAGGATTTCCTCGCAATCCGGATGCGAATGCAGCTGGTTGCGCTCGCCGGGATTGATACGGCAGGTGCCGAAGGTCATCTCGGCGCCGGGCGTGCCGTCGCCGGTGATCTTCCAGTTGAGTTCGCCCCAGGAGGTCGGCATGAATTCGCCGCCGGCTTTCCTGAAAATGATATCGGTATCGGTCAAGGCTGTCCCTCCCCTGTCAGAGATTGGTGGTGACGCCGGCATCCGCGCGTCTGTAAAATTCGAAGAGCTTCATGATCTCGAGGGCGATTTCGAGCGTGCCCCTTGATATCGGCGTGCCGGAGAGGATCGCATCCGTCAGATGCAGGATTTCGGGCACATAACCGAGATAAAACAGGTTGTTGTTGTAGAGCTGGCCGAGCGAATGCTCCGGCTCGTAGAACAGCGCCGCATTCTCGTCCGGCTGGATGAAGCTTGCGGCGCGGCCATAGGACGGCAGGTCGGCCTTGCGGAAGTAAGTCAGCCGGCTGCCGTTTTCGACGATGGCATTGGCGCCTTCGCCGATAATCTCGACCCGCTCGAAGATGCTGCCGCCGGACTGGCCGGCAGCAAGGTGCAGCGTGCCGATCGCCCCGGAGCGGAAGCGCAGGCTGGTAATGGTCGCGCCCGTCAACGCTTCCCACTCATAACCAGCGCGTTCGATCTCGCCCCCGAGGAAGTTGAGGATCGCGCCCGGATGATAGATATGGTCGAGGAAGCTCTGCATCTTGACGAGATTGGCGCGGTCTTCGGGGCTCGGCAGGCTCTGGGGATAGCGGACATTGATCGAGGTCAGCCGGCCGAAACCGGGCGAGCCGATCAGATCCTTGAGCTTCTCGATTGTGGGGAAGAAGGTCTTCTTGAGGCCGGTCATCACCATGCGGCCGGCCGCCGCACTGGCCGCCTGCAGCCTTTCGATGTCCGCAAGGCTTGCCGCCGTCGGCTTCTCCATCCAGACGTGAGCGCCCGCCGCCAGCGCGTCGAGCGCCAGATCGGTTGCCTGCACCCGGCCGTCAGGATGATAGGCGGTGACGAGAAAGACCAGGTCCGGCTTTTCCCGCGCGAGCATTTCGTGGTGATCGTTATAGGCTTTTCCGGCGCCGAAAAGTTTGGCGAATTTCTCGGCGCGGCCGAGATCGAGATCGCAGATGCCGGCAAGCTCGACCGGCGCGTAACGCAGCGCCGGATAGACATTGCGATAGGCATGGCCGCCGGCGCCGATGAAGCAGGCCTTTATGCGGTGGTCGAATTCGAAATTGTAGCGGATTTCCCGCTGGACATGATGCGACATGGTCAGCCCTTGATTGCTCCCTGCGTCAGCCCCTCGGTGAAGCGGCGCTGCATCAGGATGAAGAGAAGAATGATCGGCAGGAATGAAATGACGGTTCCCGAAAAGACCAGGCGGTAATCGGAAGCATAGGTGCTGGCGAAACGGACGAGCCCGAGCGGCAGCGTCTGTACCTCGGGACTGATCAGCACGATCAGCGGCAGGAAGAAATCATTCCAGGTGGAGAGCGCGCTGATGATGACGAGCGCCTGCACCGCCGGCGTGGAGATCGGCAAGAAGACCTTGGTGAGGATCTGGAAATGCGAGGCACCGTCGATCTTGGCGGCCTCGATCAGATCATCAGGCACGCCGATGAAGAAGCTCCGCATCAGGAATATGCCGAAGGGAATGCCGTTGCTCACCTGCACCAGGACGATGCCAGCAAGCGTGTTGACGAGGTTCAGGCCGAAAAGCACCTGGTAGAGCGGGATGACGATTGCCTGGACCGGCACGGTGAGGCCGAGGATGAAGGCGTAGAACAGCCATTCCCGGCCGGGAAAACGGATCTTGGCAAGGGCATAGCCGGCAGGTGCACAGGTGATCAGCGACAGGACGACGACGCCGATGAGATTGATGAGGCTGTTGCCGACGAGTTCGCCGAACCCGCCGATCTGCCATGCATCCAGATAGTTCCGCCACATCAGGTCGGCAGGCCAGGTAAAGGGATCGGCCTGGCCAATCTCGGCCTCGGTCTTGAAACTCGAGACCACCAGCCAGACGAAGGGGGCGAGGATCAGGATCAGCGCCGGGGTCAGGGCCAGTGCCATCGGCCATTCGCGACTACGGACGCTCATTGCGAAAGCCTCGCGCGCCAGCGGTTGAAGACGATAGTGATGGTGATCGCAAGCAGGCTGAGCAGGATGCAGAGCACCGCCGCAAGCCCGTGATCTTGGGACTGGAAGGCAAGCCGGTAGATGTAGGTAGTGATCAACTCGCTCTGGTAGAACGGCCCGCCATTGGTCATGACGAAGACCGTGGCGAAACCCTTCAGCCCGTTGATCATCGCCAGCGAGACGACGAAGGTCGTTACCTCGCGAAGCCCCGGCAGCGTCACGTAGATCAGTTTCTGGAAGGCGTTGGCGCCGTCCACTTCCGCCGCGTCGTAGAGCGAGCGGTCGATGTTCTGCAGGCCGGCGATGAACAGCAGCATGTAAAGGCCGAAGCCCTGCCACGAGCTTGCGACATTGACGGAAAAGAGCACCAAAGCTGGGTCGGAAAGCCAGCCTTGCGTGAAGGCGTCGAGCCCGACCCGCGTCAGGGCCGTATTCAGCAGGCCGAAAAAGGGATCGTAGATATTCGCCCAGATGACGCCGACCACCGCCAGCGACACCAGATGCGGCAGGAAGAAGGCGGTGCGGAAGAAGACCTGGGTGATCCGCAGCCTGCTGACGGCAAGCGCCAGCAGCAGGCCGAGCCCGCCTGCCATCACCACATGATAGGCCAGCCAGAGGAAGGTATGAACGAGGCTCTTCCAGACGATCGGATCGTGTGCAGCTTTGGCATAGTTGTCGAAGCCGACGAAACTGGCGGAGGTATTGAAGCCCGCGGAGCTGTTGAAGCTCAACCAGAAGGTGGCGGCGATCGGCAGCAGGGTGAAGACGGCATAAAGAACGAGCGCCGGCGCCATCAGCCACAATGCGGTGCGGGCATCGCCATCGGATGAGCCGTCAGTTGAGACGGCCCTGGCCGTCCGGCGTTCGGACATACGGGTTGATATGCCGCCCGTATGTCCCGCCACGGCAGGCGCATCCCTGAGAGGAGCCACGACCTTGCTTCCGGGCGTTTGGCGAATGACCACTATCTCGCCTCTGCCATCTTCGCCTGGATCTGCTTCATGCCATCCTCGCCGCCGACCTGGCCGGAGATCAGGCCCTGGATGACCTGGAAGTAGGTGTCAAGCACGGTGCCGGGCAGATAGACGCTCGGATTGTAGCCGACGCCGCCGGCGGCAGCCGCGAAGATATCCTTCAGCACGGGTGTCGGCGGCTCGACGCCGGGGATGTCGCGTGGATAGATCATCGTGCTTGCCGGGTCCTGCGCGCGCTTCTTCATAACCGCATCCGACAGCATGAAGTCGATCCATTTCATCGCGAGTTCCGGCTGCCTGGAGTTGACCGGCACCAGCCAGCTCCAGCCGATACCGCCGGTCGGTATCGCCGCACCCTTGATGTCGGAAGGCATGGGCGCGTAACCGGCGTTGGCAAGGTCATAGCCGGCCTTGCGGGCATTAGCGGTGAACCATGGGCCGGCAACGAACATCGCCGCGCGCTTGTTGAACCAGAGGCGGGAGGCGCCATCGAGATCGAGGCCGGCCATTTCCTTCTTGATGTAGCCCGCCTCGACCAGCCTCTGCAGCCGGATGGCGCCGGCGGCGACCGAAGGATCGTCCCAGGCAATCTCGCGGCGCAGCGCCTTGCCCATCACCTCCTTGCCGCTCGCCGATTGCAGCAGGTTACCGAAGAGGTGGCCGGCGCTGCCGGTGGTGCGCGGACCGATGGCGATCGGCTGCAGACCGGTCTCACCGATCGATTTCATCAGTGCTTCGAACTCGGTCCAGGTCGCCGGGATCTTCCAGCCGGCCTTTTCGAAAATATCCTTGTGATACCAGATGCCGAGCGCATCGAGGCCATCGGGAACCTCGTAGATCTCGCCGCCGAACTGGCCCTTCAGCTCCGTGTAGAGCCAGGGGTAGATCTCGTCCTTCCAGCCGCGCTTTTCATATTGCTCGGTGAGCGGCATGACCTGCTTGGCATTCCTGACGACGCTGATGCGGCCGATGCCGGAGTTGGTGAGGATGACATCCGGGCCGGCATCCGACTGGATGGCCGCCTGCACCGCACCGTTGCTGATCGTCCCGGTCGGCGGCATGAATTCGACGGTCACGCCAGGATTGGCCTTTTCGAAATCGGCCTTGATGCCGTTCCACAGCTGCGCGACCAGCGGCTCGGTGATCTGTTCCGGACCCCACATTTTCAGGGTTTCGGCATGCGCCAGTGAACTTGCAGCGATCATCGCCACTAGTGCCGTGCTGCGGGCAAGAAATTTCAGCATTGCTCCCTCCTCTTGGGGCCGCTCCACGGCCACGTTTTTCGATTGTTGAAAAGGAGACCTCCCTCTCCTCCATTCCACCTGGCGTTCCATTCGGTTAACGCGGCGGATTCCCCTTCTGAAACCGCGCCATGATGGCCTGCTGGACATCGCTGATATGCGCGTGCATCAGCGCCTTTGCGCGCGGGATATCGCGCGCCCTGAAAGCCTGCAGGATCTGATCGCGTTCTTCTGCTGCCCTTTCGGCCAGATCGCGGCTCTCATTGGCGATCGAGCGGCAGATCTGGATCTGCAGCGCGAGCCGCGCCAGCGTTTCAATCAGCGGCGCGCTTCCCGAAAGCTCGGCGATGGTCTCGTGAAACTCCTTGTCGCGAATGCCGTAGGTTTCCATATCGCCGCGGCGCAGCGCCGCCACAGCCTCATCGAGGATGCGCTCGAAGCCGGCGATATGCCGGTCGCTCATCTGCGGAACGGCGAGTTCGACGGCGAAGCATTCGAGCGTCTTGCGCAGCTCGTAGAGATCGTCGATCTCCTTCGGCGTGAAGCTGCGCACGAAGAAGCCGCGATAAGGCTTGATCTCGATCAGCCCTTCCTTGGCAAGCGTGCCGATCGCCTCGCGGAATGGCGTGCGGCTGACCTGCAGGCGTTCCGTCAATTCCTTTTCGTCGATCGAGACGCCGCTCGGCAGCTCGCCGGAGACGATCAGGCGAACGATTTCCTCGTAAATCCGCTCGCGAAGGGTGAGGTGGCGCGGTGCGTTCATGGTCTCCATTTCCGGTCTGGCATTCGTGACTTAAGTATGCAATATACGAAAGAATATACAATATGGAAAATACAAAGCGGGGAATTTTGTTGGAAGTCAGCGGGAGCTGGATCAAAAAAGGGGAGGAAAACCAATGGCAAAGGTCTATATTGTCGGCACCTGCGACACCAAGGGCGCTGAACTGAACTACGCCCGGGAGGTGGTTCTTTCGGCCGGAGCCGAGGCCGTGCTGGTCGATGTCGGCACGTTTGGCGAGGGTACCGGCGCCGATATCCCGGCGTGCGACGTCGCCGCACTTCATCCGGATGGTGCCGCGGCCGTGCTCGGGCAGGTCGACCGGGGCACTGCGGTTTCGGCCATGGCCAAGGCACTGACGGGCTTCTTGAAATCACGCAACGATATCGGCGCCGTCCTTGGCCTCGGCGGCACCGGCAATACTGCGCTGGTCACCGAGGCGATGCGGACACTTCCAATCGGCCTGCCGAAACTGATGGTCTCGACGGTCGCCTCGGGCAATGTGGCACCCTATGTCGGCCCGAATGATCTGACCATGATGTATTCGGTCGTCGATATCGCCGGCTTGAACGCGATCTCGCGCAAGGTAATCGGCAATGCGGCAAATGCCGCGGCCGGCATGGCCCGCAACCCCATCCGCGCCTCCAGCGATGACCGGCCGGGTATCGGCGTGACCATGTTCGGCGTTACCACCGCTTGCGTCACCCAGCTCCGCGAAATGCTCGGCAAGACGCATGAAATCTACGTCTTCCATGCGACGGGCGTCGGTGGCCAATCGATGGAGAAGCTTGCCGATTCAGGCCTGCTGCAGGGCGTGATCGATGTGACGACGACCGAGGTTCCCGATCTCCTTGTCGGCGGCGTCTTTCCGGCGACCGAGGATCGCTTCGGCGCCATCATCCGCACCGGCCTTCCCTATGTCGGCTCGGTCGGCGCCGTCGATATGGTGAATTTCGGCGCGCGGGACACCGTGCCGGCGCCGTTCCGCGACCGCAGGCTTCACGTCCACAACGCACAGGTGACCCTGATGCGCACCACCCCGGAGGAAAACCGCAGGATCGGCGCTTTCATCGTCGAGCGGCTCAACCGGATGCAGGGTCCGGTCCGCTTCCTGTTGCCGCTTCAGGGCGTATCGGCCATCGACGCTGCCGGTCAGCCATTCCATGATCCCGAAGCTGACGAGGCGCTGTTCTCAACCATCCGCGCCGGCTGGAACGACGCGCCGAACAGGCGTCTTATCGAGATGGACGCCCACATTAACAGTCCGGAATTTGCCGCGGCACTCGTTGCCGGCTTCCAAGACATCCATGCCTGAGGAGAGAGTTTTGACCCGCATCGATAGAAACGACATTCTGAGCAAGCTTCGCCGCAAGATCGCCGAGGGCCGGCCGATCATCGGCGGCGGTGCCGGCACCGGCCTTTCCGCCAAGAGCGAGGAATCAGGCGGCATCGATCTGATCGTGATCTATAATTCCGGCCGCTACCGCATGGCCGGGCGCGGTTCGCTTGCCGGCCTGCTGGCCTATGGCAATGCCAACGAGATCGTCAAGGAGATGGGCCGCGAAGTCCTGCCGGTCGTGCGCCACACGCCGGTGCTTGCCGGCGTCAACGGTACCGATCCTTTCATGCTGCCCGATCACTTCCTCGACGAACTGAAGGCTATGGGGTTTGCCGGCATCCAGAACTTCCCGACAGTCGGCTTGATCGACGGCACCTTCCGCGCCAATCTCGAAGAGACGGGCATGGGTTTCGATCTGGAAATCGACATCATCGCTCGCGCCAACGCCAAGGACATGTTGACGACCCCTTACGTCTTCAGCGCTGAGGACGCGATTGCCATGACCAAGGCCGGCGCAGATATCGTCGTCTGCCATCTCGGCTTGACGACGGGCGGCGCGATCGGTGCCGAAACGGCGCTGACACGCGACGGATGCGTGGAGAAGATCAACGCATGGTCGGATGCCGCACGGTCCGTGCGCGACGACGTCATCGTGCTCTGCCATGGCGGGCCGATCGCCATGCCCGCGGATGCCGCCTATGTGCTCGCCCGCTGCAAGGACTGCAACGGCTTCTATGGCGCAAGTTCGATGGAGCGCTTGCCGACCGAGGTCGCGATCAGGGTGCAGGTCGAGGACTTCGCGAAGATATAGGCGCCGCTTGGGCCGGCCGCGGCCAGCCGCTGGGGTCTCTGACGTGGGTGCCGGCAGCTGCGAAGGCTATGGCATGACCAGTCGCAATATTCGGCATGTGAACCTCGATGATTGACGACATCCCGTGAAAGCTATTGCCGATGGCATGCCGTCAACTGCGACGATCCGCCCCGAGGCTCTCCGGAAGAGATGGCCGCTCCCGCACGCCGGCGTTGCGAAGTCACGGTATTTCTGCTTGATATCGGTCAAAGCGGGGACGGTCGACGGCGGGTACAATCGGTACGCGCCTTCGCATTCGGGGATATGGAATTCAATGTATCGGACGATCATCTGCGGCATCGGCATGGGTTCCAGGGAAACGGCGAGCCGACTTCTGCGCCGGGCTGCTGCGCTGGTGGACGAAGGCGGAAGCATCGTCGTCATGCACGTCATCGAGAATATCCCCCGCCGTCACCTGACGGAGCTTCCCGAGGAATTCGAAACGACCGCCATCCTCGATGCCGAAAAGAAACTTGCATCGCTCTGCAAGGAGATGGGGATTCCGGCGACGATCGAGGTTCGTATCGGCGTTGCCGCCTCCGTGCTCGTCTCCGTCGCAAGGGAGAAATCGGCCGATCTCATCCTGCTTTCATCCCATGTGACGGATATCACCGACTACGTCTTCTCCTCGATCGTCGACAAGGTCGTGCGTCACGCCGGGTGCTCGGTTCTCATCGATCGGCGACCCGACCCCGCGCATGAAGGCTCGGCGCCTCAAGTGGAAGACGCGGCGTTGTTCTAGTTCCGCTGCGGATTGAGGAGGTCGAGCACCGCGACCGGCCTCCCCTCCCCGGCGGCGGCCGACAACCTATATCATCCCCAAGCCAACCAGCAGTATTCGCTGCCTGACCGGAGATATGCATGAGCCAGGATCCATATGAGCTTCTGGGCGTAAAGCGGGATGCGACGCAAAAGGATATTCAAAGCGCGTTCCGCAAGCTCGCCAAGAAACTTCACCCCGACCTCAACCCCGGCGACAAAAAGGCCGAGGAACGGTTCAAGGAAATTTCAACCGCCTACGAGATCTTGAGCGACGAGGAAAAACGCGGACGCTTCGATCGCGGCGAGATCGATATAACAGGCGCCGAGCGGGCGCAGCGCAATTATTACCGCGACTATGCCTCGAAGAGCGGCCCTGGCGATCCCTATCACAACAGCGCCGGCTTTGCCGATTTCGGCGATGCCGACGATATCTTTGCAAACTTTTTTTCGCGCCGGGCGGGAGGCGGCCAGACCCGTGGTCGTGGCCAGGACCGCCAGTTCTCCATGGAGGTCGATTTTCTCGAGGCGGTCAACGGCACCAAAACCGAGATCAAGCTGCCGAATGGTCCGGCGCTCGACGTGCAGATCCCGCCGGGGACGCGCGACGGCCAGACTTTACGGCTGCGCGGCAAGGGCGAGCCGGGCATCGGAGGCGGGCCGACGGGTGATGCCCTGATCGCAATCCGTGTGGCCCCGCACCGCTTCTTCACGCGAGACGGCGACGATATCCGCCTGGAACTGCCGATCTCCCTCAGCGAGGCCGTGCTCGGCGGCAAGGTTCGTGTGCCGACGCCGTCCGGACCAGTCAATTTGACGCTGCCGCCTCATTCGAACAGCGGCAAGGTCCTGCGTCTCAAGGGCAAAGGTGTTGCAAAACGCGGCGGCGAACACGGCGACGTCTACATTTCGCTGAAGATTGTACTGCCCGACGCCCCGGATGAACGGCTGACGGCCTTCATGAAGGAATGGGCAACGGCAAACTCCTACGATCCGAGAAAGTACATGGAGGCTTGATCATGGATGATCTCGAATTCCGTCTTTACTTGAAAATCGACATCGTCCAGCTCGACCTCTGGATCGAACAGGGTTGGCTGATCCCCGAGACGTCAGGCGGCCAACGGCAATTTCGCGACGCCGATGTCGCCCGTGCCCGGCTGATCCTGGACCTCATGGGAAACATGGGCGTCAACGAAGCCGGCGTCGATATCGTCATGGAGTTGGTGGACGAGTTGCACGGCCTGCGGGGAACGATGGGCAAGTTGATGACCGCCATCGGCAGGCAGGAGCAGGATGTTCAGCGCCGGCTGTTCGAGAGCCTCGAAGACATCAGCCGGCATTAGTCCAAACGATCGGCCGCATGCCTTCGGATATTCGCCTCAGGCGGTGAACCAGTAACGGACGATGTGGAAGAACAGTGGTGCGGCGAAGGTGATGGAATCCAGGCGGTCGAGCACGCCGCCATGTCCCTCGATCACATAGCCCCAATCCTTGGCGTTGAGATCGCGTTTGATCGCCGAGAGCACGAAGCCGCCGAAGAAGCCCGCGACGACGATGACCGTGCTGATGGCCGCCGCCTGCAGCGGCGAGAACGGCGTAAGGCGATAGAGCAGCGTTCCCACGAGGATGGCCGAGGCGCCGCCGCCGAACAGGCCTTCGAGTGTTTTCGAAGGGCTGATGTTCGGCGAGAAGCGGTGTTTTCCCAGGAGCTTGCCCCAGACATACTGGAAGACGTCGCTGAGCTGCACGACGATGACCAGATAGACGAGAAGAAGTGCCGAGGGCGTGCCGGTCTGCAGCATGAGCAGCGCTGGGGCGTGGCTGATCGAATAGACCGTCAGCATCAATCCCCATTGAACCCTGGCGGTGCGCGCCAGGAATTCGTTGACATCGCCCGTCAGGGTCGCCACCGCCGGCAGGATCAGGAAGGCATAGACGGGGATGAAGATCGAAAAGAGGCCGTACCACGCCGTTCCGAGCAACAGGTAATGAAGCGGCAGGACCACGAAGAAGGATAGGAACAGTGCCAGATGATCGCCGCGCCGCGATGGCGTCAGCGTCCAGAACTCGCGAAGCGCCATGAACGACAGGAATGCGAACAGGATGATCGTCGCCGTATCGCCGAGCAGGAGCGCGCCGCCGAATACCGCGACCATGATCCACCAGGAGCGGATACGGGCGTTGAGGTTGTGCACGGTGGCGACGGAGCCGGGCTCGGTGGCGCGCCGCTGAAGGATGAAGCCGATGGCTGAGGCGACGGCCAGCAGGCCGAGGATCGCGGCAAGCACGATGGAGAAAAGACTGGTCATACGACAGGCCCTCTGTCGGCGAGCTCGATGACCGCCGCACGGGCGCGGGCCAAGAACGCGCCCTTTTCCTCGCCAGGTTCGACGCGCAGCGGCTTGCCGAACCGCGCCGTGCAGGTGATCGGGACGATGAGCCAGCTTCCCTTCGGCAGGATGCGCTGGAGGTTGTCGAGATGGATCGGCACGAGATCGACGTCGGGGAAACGACAGGCAAGACGATAGATGCCGCTGCGGAACGGGGCGATCTCATCGTTGGCGCTTCTCGTCCCTTCCGGGAAGATCAGGACCGAGCGCCCTTCCTCGAGCAGGCGCTCGACCGGCGCCAGCGGATTGCTGTCGGGCAGAGGTTTGCGGTCTATCAGGACGGCGCGCAGGCCTTTTTCGGCGATGAAACGGCGCAAGGCGCTCGTTCCCCAATAGTCGCGCGCCGCAACCGGATGGGTCAGCCGCCGCACCGGCCATGGCAGGGCGGCCATGACGGCAACGGTATCGACATGGCTGTTGTGATTGGCGAAATAGATGCGCCGGCGGGGGTCGGGCGCACAGCCCCGCCACTCGCTTCGGGCGCCGACCAGGATGCGGACGATGAGCACGAGAAGGCGACGGATGAGCGCGATCATAATCTCTCCAGCGAGCGGGCAAGTCTTATCGTGCGCGTGGTGCAGGTGACGAGGCTGCCGGCCGCGATGATGGCGGAGGCGAGCAGCAGAGACCAACGGCTGGCCGATATCAGCGTCTCCAAGCTCTGGGCGAGGAGGCCCGCGGTCAGTACCGCCATGCGGCGCTGTTTAGCCATGATGCCGCTGAAGTCTTGGGGAAGGCCTACCGCTCCTCCGAAGACCCTGATATAGGCGGTGAGTGCTGCAAGCAGCGCAGACAGCCAGCCGAGCCAAGCAAAGCCGCAGGCATAGCCGACCGCGACAAGAAGCAGGCTGTCGGCGATCCGATCGGGAAATTCATTATAGAGCGGCCCGCTCTTGGTTTTCTTGCCGCCTTCGATCGCGACCATCCCGTCCAGCAGATTGCAGACGAGCCGCAGCTGCACCGAGATCGCCGCTGAGATCATGGCGATCGGATGTGCTGTGGACAGGATCAGCGACGCGCCGATGGCGGCGAAGACGACCGACAGCATCGAAATGGTGTTCGGCGTTACGCCGGTGCGCGCCAGCCATGCGCTGGTGCCGATCGCCCAGGACGAAGACCGGCTCGCGATCGGTCGCCGCGAGGCGTTCTGTTCTTCCCCCATTTTCATTTTCCCCAACCCTTGTCCTCCTTGCATAGCCTGCCAATGTCGTCGCGCCAAGCCGTAACGCCCTGTATATTCGGCCCGGGATCTCTCGCGCTGACGCGGAAAGAGCGCTTTTTGAAATCGAGCCTCGACCGCGGCAGAAAGCGGTGGCGTAGCGCTCCATGCCGCGTCCTTTCATCCAAGCCGCGACGCTATACGAATTTGGAAAAATCGGCTGAAGAAGACGGGGCGCAATGGACTGCGCAGCCTGATTTTTAAGCCCATTCGCTGCTTGACACATTTTTAGGCGCTACTATGATTTTTGAACCAAATGGTAAAAAAGGGGAGCAATCGATGACCAAAGACATGCTGATTTCACGCCGGGCAGTGATCGCGTCCGGCATTGCGCTTGGGGTCAGCGGTTTCGCCCCGCTGGCAAGGGCGGCTGCGCCGCTGAAGGTTGCCGGCATTCATGCGTCGCCGGTTGAAAATGCCTGGAACTCCTGTCTGCACAAGGCGTTGCAGGACGCCGCCAAGGAAGGCGTGATCGAATATGTCTTCTCCGAAGGCGTCTCCGGCACCGACTATCCGCGCGCCATGCGCGAATATGCCGAACAGGGCAACAAGCTGATCATTGGCGAGGCCTATGCGGTGGAAAAGGAAGCCCGGCAGGTCGCGGCCGACTATCCCGAGACCGCTTTCGTGCTCGGTTCGAGCGGCGAGCAGGCCGGTGACAATTTCGGCGTCTTCGGCACCTGGAACCATGACGGCGCCTATCTCGCCGGCATGCTGGCGGGCAAGATGACCAAGTCGAACGTCGTCGGTTCGGTCGGCGCCATTCCGATCCCCGAGGTCAACATGCTGATCAACGCATTCGCGGCCGGCGTCAAGGCGGTCAATCCCGATGCAAAGCACCTCGTCTCGTTCATCGGTACCTTCTTCGATCCGCCGAAGGCCCGCGAAGCCGGTCTTGCCCAGATCGACGCCGGCGCCGACATCCTGTTCGGCGAGCGCATCGGTACTGCCGATGCCGCCAAGGAACGCGGCATCAAGTCGGTCGGCTCGCTGATCGACTATACGCCGCGTTATCCCGACACGGTGTTTGCCAACGCCATGTGGTACTTCCGCCCGATCCTGGACGCTGCGATCGCCGATGTCGCGGCCGGAAAGCCGGTCGGCAGGAACTACACGTCCTACGGCCTGATGAAGGAAGGCGGCAGCGATATCGTCTTCGTGAAGGGCGTGGCGCCTGCCGAGGCGGAGGCTGCGATGGAGGCCAAGCGGGCGGAGATCAAGGCCGGCACCTTCGAAGTTCCGAAGATGATGGACGAGCCGAAGTAATCCGGCTCATGCAAGGTGATGCGACGGATCTGGCGGCAGCGATCAGGCATGGCAGCCTGAGCGCTGCAGAGGCGATGCAGGCTTCTCTTGCCGCAGCTCAGCGGCAGGAGCCGCTCGGCGCGATCGCCTATCTCGACGCCGCGATGGGTCTCGCCTCGGCGAATGACAGCGACCGGGAACGGCAGAGCGTGCACGATCGTTTTGCCGCCAGGCCCTTTGCCGGTGTGCCGACCTTGGCGAAGGATCTTGGCGGCCCCTTCGCTGGGCTGCCGGTGACGGCCGGTTCCCGCCTCTTCGAAAGAAAGGGCGGTGAAGCGGATTCCGATCTCGCTAGCCGTTTCCGCGACGCCGGCTTTTGTCTGTTCGGCCTGACGACGAGCCCGGAATTCGGCCTGTCGCTTGCGAGCGAACCGATGATCGGGCCTGTCTGCCGCAACCCGCTCGATCCGGCACGGACCGCGGGCGGCTCCTCCGGCGGTGCGGCGGCAGCGGTTGCCGCCGGGATCGTCGCCATTGCGCATGCCACCGACGCCGGCGGCTCGATCCGTGTGCCCGCTGCCTGCTGCGGCCTCGTCGGAATGAAGCCGACGCGCGGCGCCATCCCGGGCGGGCCATCCTTCGGCAACCACCTCGCCGGCATCGCCAGCGAACTCGCCGTCTGCCGTTCGGTGCGGGATACCGCGCTGATTTTCGACAGGCTGAGCGGCAAATCGCGAGGACCTTTTCCGGACCCCTCCCCTGTTGATGGCGACAATGGCCGTTTGCGGATCGGCCTATTAACCGATACCGGAGCGGCCTATCCGACGAAGGGTGATCGGCTCGCAACCGTCGAGGCCGCGGCTCGTGCCCTCCAGAGCGACGGGCACGTTATCGTTCCGCTGAGCTGGGCCGAGTTCGAATGGAGCGTCACTTCAAGCGGCCGCGCCTTCGCCGATATCGTCTCCGTCAACCTTGCGGCGCTCATCGAGGCTGCGATTCTTGATGAAAGCAGGGCCGAGCCTCTGACACAGGCCTTCGCGGCGCGCGGACGGGCGCTTCCGGCCACATCGCTCTGGAACACGCTGAACGATGCCGTCCTGGTGAGCCATAAGCTCTGGACACTGTTCGACAGGATCGACTGCATTCTGATGCCGATGCTGTCTTCCGCACCTCTTGCGATCGGCTCCTTTCCATCAGATCATGCCGACACGGATCTGCATCTCGAGCGGATGACGGCATTTGCGCCGCTTGCCTGCCTCGCCAATATTTCGGGTTTTCCTGCTTTGACGCTGCCTTTCGGACAGGATGAGCACGCCATGCCGCTGCCGGTGCAGATCATGGCGCCGATGGGTCACGAGCCGCGTCTGCTGTCGCTTGCCGCACGCCTGGAGGCAGAGGGGCGATGGCAGCACCGTTTTCCCGTTGCAGGACTGCCGTCATGACCGGGCCGGTGCTGGATATCATCGGCGTCAGCAAGCGTTTCGGCGCCAATCTCGCCAACGATGATATCTCCATGACGCTTGCCAAGGGCGAGGTCGTCGCCCTGCTCGGCGAGAACGGTGCGGGCAAGACCACGCTGATGAGCATCCTTTTCGGCCATTACATGCCGGATGCTGGCCGAATTCTGATCGAGGGCACGGAGGTGCCGCAGGGCAAGCCCCGTGCCGCGATCCGCGCCGGCGTCGGCATGGTGCATCAGCATTTCTCGCTGGCACCCAATCTGACCGTTCTCGAAAATGTCATGACCGGCACGGAAAGACTGTGGTCCTGGCGCTCGGGAACATCCGCGGCACGCAGGAAGCTGCTGGCAATCTCCGAGCGCTTCGGCCTCAAGGTCGATCCGGATGCCCGCCTCGGCGACCTGTCGGTCGGCGAGCAGCAGCGTGTCGAGATCCTCAAGGCGCTCTATAACGATGCCCGCATCCTGATCCTCGACGAGCCGACGGCGGTGCTGACCAATATCGAGGCCGAACGGCTGTTCACGACGCTAAGGGAAATGGCCCGCCAGGGCCTGTCGCTGATCTTCATCTCGCACAAGCTCGACGAGGTCATGGCGACTGCCGACCGCATCGTCGTCTTACGCGGCGGCAAGATGGTCGCCGAACGCAAGGCGTCGGAAACCAGCAAGGCGGAACTCGCCGAACTGATGGTCGGCCGCCGCGTGACGCGGCCCGTGCGCGAGCCATCGACACCGGGTGCGGTTGCCCTCGAAGCAGTCGGTGTGACGGTGCGCATCGGCGGCATCGATCGGCTGAAGTCGGTCAGCTTCCGGCTGCATCAGGGCGAGATACTCGGCATCATCGGTGTTTCCGGCAATGGCCAGGCGGCGTTGGCGCATCTCCTCTCCGGCACGCTGTCGCGCAGCGGCGGGGACCTTCTGCTGTTCGGGGAAGCCATCGGCAATCTTGGCGTCACCGATGTCGTCGAAGCCGGCATTGGCCGCATTCCCGAAGACCGCAACGAGGAGGGCGTGATCGGCGAAATGGCGATCTGGGAAAACGCCGTGCTGGAGCGGATCACCTCACCAGCCTTTTCGCGCCGCGGCCTCGTCAACCGCAAGGCGGGCATGGCCTTCGCGAGCGAAATTATCGACGGATTCGATGTTCGCGGCGGCGGCCCTGCCATTCGCACCCGGCTGCTTTCCGGCGGCAATATGCAGAAGCTCATTCTCGGACGCAACCTGCATCGGCGGTCACATATCCTGATCGCCGCGCAGCCCGCACGCGGCCTCGATGAAGGGGCAGTGGCGGCCGTGCACGCCCGCCTGCTCGAAGCCCGCCGGCAAGGTACTGCCGTGCTGCTGATCTCGGAAGACCTCGACGAGGTGATCGCACTCGCCGATCGCATACAGGCAATCGTCGGTGGCCGCCTGTCACCGCCCGTCGAGGCGGGAGCCGCCGATGCCCGCAGGCTGGGGCTGATGATGGCTGGTGAATGGCAAGAGACCCTCGAGGCCGGCAATGCGATTTGAGCGCCGCGAGCACCGTCCGCTTTACCTGCTGATCGTCACGCCCGTTATCGCGGTCGTCGCGGCGCTGGCGCTGGCGGGTATCCTGATCGCTATCGCCGGCGCGCCTGTTCTCGATGCGTATTGGCGCATCCTGACCGGAGCCTTCGGCTCGCGCCTCTCGGCGACCGAAACGCTGACGCGGGCAACGCCGCTGATGCTGACGGGACTTGCCGCCGCCGTCGCCTTCCGGGCACGGCTCTGGAATATCGGCGCCGAGGGCCAGTTCTATCTCGGCGCCATCGCCGTTGCGGCGGCGAGCTCGAAACTGCTGGGCAATCTTCCAGCCCCCATTCTCATTCCGTTGCTGCTCTTGGTCGGCGCCATTGCCGGCATGGTGCTGATCCTGATCCCGCTCTGGCTCAGGCTGCGCTTCTCCGTCGATGAGGTCGTCACCAGCCTGCTCCTGAACTTCATCGCCGTGCTTTTCGTCTCGATGCTGATCGATGGTGTCCTCAAGGATCCGCTCGCCTTCGGCTGGCCGCAGTCGCAATCCGTCAGCGATCATGCCATGCTGCCGAAGCTGATCGCCCGCTCGCGCCTGCATATTGGCTTTGCGATTGCTATCGGGCTGGCCGTCATCGTCCATTTCGTCCAGTCCCGCACCGTGTTCGGCATGCAGTCGCGCGCTGCAGGCCTCAATCCCGCCGGTGCAGTCTTTGCCGGCGTCCCGCTCGGCAGAACGTTGGTGAAGGTCGCCTGTCTCTCTGGCGGGCTTGCAGGGTTGGCGGGAGCGATCGAGGTCATGGGCGTCAAGGGTTATGTGACGACCGATCTGTCGCCGGGCTTCGGCTATGCCGGTATTGTTGTCGCCATGCTCGCCAACCTCAATCCACTCGGCGTCGTCTTCGCCGCCATTTTCACGGCCACGATGTTCGTGGGCGCGGATGGCATGAGCCGCGGCCTCGGCATCCCGACCTATATCGCCGATGTCACGGTGGCGCTGTCGTTGCTGACGATGCTGATCGCCTTGTTCTTTACCCAATACAGGATCCGGCGATGATGCAGCTGTTCGACATCATCGCTTCATCAGGGCTCTGGGCGGCAATCCTGCGGATCGCCACGCCGCTGATTTTCGGCACGCTCGGTGCATTGCTGTGCGAACGGGCGGGTGTGCTCAATCTCGGCATCGAAGGCATCATGACCTTCGGCGCGATGATCGGCTGGCTTTCGGTCTATCACGGCGCCGATCTCTGGACCGGCCTGCTGATCGCGGCGCTGGCAGGCGGCGTCTTCGGTCTGCTGCATGCAGGCCTGACGGTGACGCTCGGCCTCTCCCAGCATGTCTCCGGTCTCGGCGTGACGCTGTTTGCTTCCAGCTTCAGCTATTATGTCTTCCGGCTGATCGTGCCGCTTGCCAATACCCCACCCACCATCGTGCCATTCCAGCCGATCGCCATTCCGGGTCTCTCGACGCTGCCTTTCATCGGGCCAGCCTTCTTCACCCAGACGGCGCCGACCTATCTCGCAATCATTATCGCCCTGCTGATGGCCTACATCATCTTCCGCACACCCGTCGGCCTTGCGATCCGCATGACCGGCGAAAATCCGCATGCGGCGGAAGCCCAGGGCGTCAATCCGATGAAGGTGCGCTACGGCGCGGTGATTGCTGGAAGCGCGCTGATGGGAATGGGCGGCGCTTTCCTGACATTGTCGGCCTTCAACAGCTTCTTCCCGACCATGGTGCAGGGACGCGGCTGGATCTGCATTGCGCTCGTCGTCTTCGCCTCCTGGCGGCCGGGCCGCGCGCTTTTCGGCGCTCTGCTCTTCGCCTTCTTCGATGCCTTCCAGCTTCGGCTGCAAACCGCGCTGAGCGGGCTCGTGCCCTATCAGCTCTTCCTGATGACGCCCTATATCCTTTCCATTGCCGCCCTTGCCGTCATGGCTCGCCGCGCCCGCGTGCCGCAGGCGCTGATGCAGCCCTATCGCCGCGGCGAACGCTGAACCACTTCTGTCCAATGAGGCTCCGATGTTCGATCTGATCGTCAGAAATGCAAATCTCCCCGATGGCCGAAAGGGTATCGATATCGGTATCCAGGGCGGCAAGATCATCACTATCGAGCGCAATCTCCAGGCGCAGGCGCAAGAACAGATCGACGCGTCAGGCCGGCTGGTCAGCCCGCCCTTCGTCGATCCGCATTTCCACATGGACGCCACGCTGTCGCTCGGCCTGCCGCGCATGAACGTATCCGGCACGCTGCTCGAGGGCATCGCGCTCTGGGGAGAGTTGCGCCCGATCGTGACGAAGGAGGAACTGGTCGATCGTGCGCTGCGTTATTGCGATCTGGCGGTCACACAGGGCCTGCTCTTCATCCGCAGCCATGTCGATACCAGTGATCCCAGGCTGGTGACCGTCGAGGCGATGATCGAGGTTCGCGAGAAGGTCGCCCCCTATATCGATCTGCAGCTGGTCGCCTTTCCCCAGGATGGTTATTACCGTTCGCCGGGCGCAATCGACGCGCTCAACCGCGCTCTCGACATGGGCGTCGATATCGTCGGCGGCATTCCGCATTTCGAACGGACGATGGGTGAAGGGACGGCGTCGGTCGAGGCGCTCTGCCGCATCGCCGCCGATCGCGGCCTGCCGGTCGATATACATTGCGACGAAACCGACGATCCGATGTCGCGCCATATCGAGACGCTGGCGGCGGAAACCATCCGCTTTGGCTTGCAGGGGCGCGTCGCCGGCTCGCATCTGACCTCGATGCATTCGATGGACAATTATTATGTCTCCAAGCTCATTCCGCTGATGGCGGAGGCCGAGATCAACGTCATTCCCAATCCGCTGATCAACATCATGCTGCAGGGCCGGCACGACACCTATCCGAAACGCCGCGGCATGACCCGCGTTAGGGAATTGATGGATGCCGGGCTCAATGTTTCCTTTGGGCACGACTGCGTCATGGATCCCTGGTATTCGATGGGATCGGGCGACATGCTGGAGGTCGGCCATATGGCGATTCATGTCGCGCAGATGGCCGGCATCGACGACAAGAAGAAGATCTTTGACGCGCTGACCGTCAATTCGGCGAAGACGATGGGGCTTGCGGGTTACGGCCTGGAAAAGGGATGCAGCGCCGACCTCGTCATCCTCCAGGCCAGCGACACGCTGGAAGCGCTGCGGCTGAAGCCGAACCGGCTGGCGGTGATCCGCCGCGGCAAGGTCATCGCCCGCTCGGCCCCGCGCATCGGTGAGCTTTTCCTGGACGGGCGCCCGGCACGGATCGACGGCGGCCTGGATTACGCACCTCGTTATTGAAAAGCGGCGGAAAGAAGATGGCTGGAAGCCGCGTCCTCCTCAATCCGCCTGGCCTGGAGCCTATTTCTTCGAGGCCTCATAGAGCGCCTTGGTTTCGGCGTTCATCGGGTAGAGGCCGGGCAACGGCGTGCCTTCATCGATCCTGGTCATGATCCAGGCTTCCATGCGCTCCTGTTCCGGCGCTTCATCAAGCACCACCTCGAGCAGATCGGCCGGAATCAGCACTGCGCCGTCCTGGTCGACGACGATGATGTCGTCAGGGAAAACAGCCACGCCGCCGCAGCCGATTGGTTGCTGCCAGGCGACGAAGGTGAGGCCGGCGACCGAAGGGGGTGCTGCGACGCCGCGGCACCAGACCGGCAGGTTGGTGTCGAGCACGCCGGCAAGGTCGCGGATGACGCCGTCGGTGACGAGGGCTGCAACGCCTCTCTTCTGCATGCGGGCACAGAGGATATCGCCGAAGATGCCGGCATCGGTGACACCCATCGCATCGACGACGGCGACACAGCCCTCCGGCATCGCCTCGATCGCGGCGCGGGTCGAGATCGGCGAGGCCCAGGATGCCGGCGTCGCCAGATCCTCGCGGGCCGGCACGAAGCGCAGGGTGAAAGCCGGGCCGACGATGCGCGGCTGGCCAGGCTTCAGGGGAACGGCGCCGCGGATCCAGACGTTCCGCAGGCCCTTCTTCAGAAGAACGGTCGTCAGGGTCGCCGTCGAGACGGTCTTGAGGGTTGCTATCGCTTCAGCGCTGAGGGCCATCGGTATTCGGTTCCAATTCGGTTTTCTGTCAGATGCTCTGGATCATGCCGCCATCGACGCGGATCACCGATCCGGTGAGATAGGAGGCAGGCTCGCTTGCCAGGAAGGTGACAACATTGCCATATTCTTCCGGCCGGCCATAGCGGCCGAGCGGAATGCTGCCGGTGCTTTCGGTGACGACGTCATCGATGGAGCGGTTTTCGCGTTTGGCCTTCTGCTCATCGAGGAAGGTGATGCGGCCGGTGGCGATCCGTCCCGGCAGGACGATGTTGACGGTGATGCCATCGCGCCCGACCTCGCGCGCCAGCGTTTTCGACCAGCCGACCAATGACAGGCGCAGCGCGTTGGAGATGCCGAGATTGGGGATCGGCGCGACCACGCCCGACGAGGTCGAGGTGACGATGCGCCCCCATTTGCGCGCCCGCATCTGAGGCAGCACGCGATCGGTAATGGCGATGACGGAGAGCACCATGCTCTGGAAATATTGGCTCCAGACCGTCGGCTCCTGGCCGGAGACGGTGGTCGGCGGTGGGCCGCCGGTATTGTTGACGAGGATATCGATCGGTCCGAACTGACGTTCGATTGCAGCGACATGCGCATCGATCGTACCGAGATCGGAAAGATCCCATTGCAGTGCCAGCGCCTTGCCGCCTTCGGATTCGATCGCAGCCGCGGTCTTCTCAGCGGCGGCGAGATCGATATCTGCCGCGGCCATTCTGGCGCCTTCGCGCGCAAGCTTGACGGCAATCGCGCTGCCCAATCCACCGCCGGCGCCAAGCACCAGGGCCGTCTTGTCCTTCAGGCCGAAATCCATTCCATCCGTCTCCTCAATGATCGGCCATCTTTCGGAGCAACGGACTATAAATAAAATATGGTTTCTGCTTCGTTCAAGAGATAGAAAAACTATCGATGGACACACGTTTTCTCGAAACCTTCATTGTCGTTGCCGAGCGGCGCTCGCTGGCAGAGGCCGCGCAGCGGCTGAACCTTACGCCTGCAGCCGTTGCCCAGCGCATCCGCGCATTGGAGGCCGAGCTCGGGGTGCGGCTGCTGGTGCGTTCCGGCCGCGTCATGCGGCCGACGGAGGCGGGTTTTGCCATTCTCGACCGCTGCAGGGATCTGGTGCGCGATACACGCGACCTGAAGGCGATGGCCGGCACCGCGACGATTTCGGGCGAGATGCGGATCGGTGCGATCAATACGGCGCTGACCGGTCTCGTTCCCGACATTCTCCACCGTCTCGCCCAGGATTACCCGTTGATCGAGATATTCCTCAAGCCGGGCGCGTCGATGGACCTCTATGCCGAGGTTTTGAGCGGCGCGCTGGACGCAGCCTTCATTATCGAGCCGCGATTTCCGATGCAGAAGACGCTGACCTTCAACAAGCTGCGCCAGGAACCCCTGGTGCTGATCGCTCCGCGGGACTGTGAGGGGGCGGATCCGCTCGAACTGTTGAAGACCCTGCCCTTCATCCGCTACGACCGTAACCAGTGGGGTGGTCACATCGCCGATGAATATTTGCGCGAGATCGGCATCCATCCGGTCGAGCGTTATGAGCTCGACGCGCTGGAGGCGATCGCGGTGATGGTAGACCGCGGTCTCGGAATCTCGATCGTGCCGGATTGGGCGCCGCCCTGGCCAGCTGGCCTTGATATCCTCAAGCTGCCCCTGCCTCGCTCGTCCGCCGTTCGCACCGTCGGCATCGTCGTGACGCGATCCTCGCCACGGGCAAACCTCGTCGCCGCGCTTCTGGAAACCAGCCGCGCGGCGATGGCAGCCTGATCAATTTCAGGCGATCTTCTGACGGACCGGCAGTTTCCAGCCGGGCCGGACAAAGTGGCAGGTATAGCCGTTCGGAATCCGCTCCAGATAATCCTGGTGCTCGGGTTCCGCCTCCCAGAAATCGCTGACCGGTACGACTTCGGTGACGACCTTGCCGGGCCACAGGCCCGATGCGTCGACATCGGCGATCGTGTCTTTGGCGACGCGCTCCTGCTCAGGGGTGACGTAGAAGATCGCCGAGCGGTAGCTCAAGCCAACGTCGTTGCCCTGGCGGTTGCGCGTGCTCGGGTCGTGGATCTGGAAGAAGAATTCGAGGATTTCCCGATAGCTGATCCTTGCGGGGTCGAAGATGATCTCGATCGCCTCGGCATGGGATCCGTGGTTGCGGTAGGTGGCATTCGGCACATCGCCGCCGGTATAGCCGACGCGGGTCGAAATCACGCCCTTGTATCGGCGGATGAGGTCCTGCATGCCCCAGAAGCAACCACCGGCGAGGACTGCACGTTCTTCGGTCATTGGATATCTCCTTTTCCGCAAGAGATAGTGACTCCTGCCGCCGATTTCCACACCGTGCAAGGAGCACAGCTGTGCAATTTCCCTCAGATACGCCCGATCTGTCATGTCGATGTTACGCGCCGGCGCTAGCAAAGGCCTCAGACAATCCTGCGGAGGCTGAGCCTCGACACTGATGGAGACGGGTTATGAATAGACGCGAATTTCTGATCACATCATCAGCTGCAGCCGGTCTGCTGGCGCTTCCGCGTTTCGCATCGGCAGCGGCCGGCACGATCGATCTCTACAGCGGTTCGGATGCCAATATCGTCGACCTCTGGAACAACATCATCCGTCCGTCCTTCGAAAAGGCGCATCCGGGCGTCGCGTTGAAGGTGACCGATGCCGGCGACAATAACGGCTTGCGCGCCATCGCCGACCGTGCGCTTGCCGCGCTGAAGACGAAGACCGATCCGCAGGCCGATCTGTTCGAGGTGTTCGATCCGCGCCTGCCGTCCGGCGGCATCGATGCCGGCCTCTGGGTGAAGTTCTCCGCCGAAAACATCGAGGGCTACGACCATATCAACCCGCTTGCCTTCGATACCCCCTACTCGCTTCCCTATCGCGGTTCGCAGGTGCTTCTCGCCTACGACACGACCAAGCTCGATCCGAAGGATGCGCCGAAGAGCTGGGAGCAGCTCACCATATGGATCAAGGCCAATCCCGGCCAGTTCATCTACAACCGTCCTGACAAGGGCGGTTCGGGCGGAAACTTCGTCCGCCGTGCGATCCATGAGGCCAATGGCCGCGATCCGAAGAAGTTCAAGATCGACAATTTCACCGCCGACTTCGCCACTGAGACGCTGACGCCGGCCTGGAAGATCCTCAACGACCTCGCCCCGGCGCTTTACGACAAGGGCGCCTATACGGCCGGCAACACCCAGTCGATCCAGCTGCTCGCCCAGGGCGTCGTCACCATGGTGCCGGTCTGGTCGGACCAGGTGCTGCAGGCAATCTCCCAAGGTGTGCTGCCTGATACGACCGGCCTCGTGCAGCTTACCGATCTCGCCCTTTGCGGCGGCTTCTCCAGCATCACCGTCTTCTCCAACGGCGCCAACAAGGATGCGGCGCTGAAGCTGGCCGCATTCATGCTGACGAAGGAAATGCAGGAAGCGATCATCACCGAGATCGGCGGCTTCCCCGCCATCTCGTGGGATCACATCTCCGACGATCTTCGCAAGAAATATGCCGACGTCATTCCCTCAACCATCCCGACCTTCCCGGGTGGCGATTGGGAAAAGGCGATCGGTGATGGCTGGTACCGCAACGTTGCTCCTGGTATCAGCCGCACCTGATGTCCACTGACACTGCGCCGGCGGTTCTGCGCCGTCACCGGTCCATGAGAAGGGGGAGCTCTACCGGGCTCCTCCTCGTTGCTCTGCCGGTCTTCCTGGTTGCATGGCTAGTCGTCTTTCCGATCTTTTCGGCGGTCGTCGGCACAATCTTTGTTCGAGGCCCTGACGGAGCGACGGAATTCTCGCTTGCCTCCTACCGCTTCTTCTTCTCCGACGGCTACAGCCTCGGCAATCTGTGGCTGACGCTTTGGACGACCGCCGTCTGCGGTATCCTGCTTCTGGCGATCGGCCTTCCGATCGCGCTTTACCTTCGGTTCTCGCAGGGGCGTCTTGCGGCTTACGTGCAGGGCCTGGCGATCTTTCCGATGTTCGTGCCATCGATCATCCTCGCTTATGCGTTGATCAGGACGATCGGCCCGAACGGCACCGTCGACCTGTTGCTGAATTCCGTCGGCCTGCCCAAGCTGCGCACGCCCTATCTGACGCCGTGGGGACCGGTCATCGGTCTCGTCTGGGACAATCTTCCGCTGACGGTGCTGATGCTGACCGCCGGGCTTTCCTCTATTTCGAACAGTGCGATCGAAGCCGCCCGCGATGTCGGCGCAAAGCCGCTTCGGGTCTTCGTCTCGATCATCCTGCCGCGCATGGGGAACTCGCTGCTGGTGACGGCTTCCTTTGCGGTGCTTGGCATCTTCTCCGCCTTCACCCTGCCCTATGTGCTCGGCTCGGCATCGCCAGAAATGATGGGGCCGTTCATGCAGCGCACCTTCGCCGATATGAACGACCCGCTGAACGCCATGACCCAGGCCGTCATCACATTCGGCTTCTGCCTGATCTTCGGCATCCTCTACATTAGGTCGATCGCCCGCAACCGCGAGGCGCAGCCATGAATGCCGGCAGATCGAGCTTCGGCCTGCGCTTCGACTGGATCGGCCTGCTCTTCGCGTGCCTGCTGACGCTGTTCATCGCGCTGCCGCTGATCGTCGTCGGCACATGGGCCTTCACCGAAGTCTGGCGTTACCCCTCGGTGATCCCGCAGCAGTTCGGCCTGCGTTTCTGGGGCCAGACGCTGGCGCGTTCGGATGTCTGGGACGCTCTCTTCCTCAGCCTGCGGCTGACGACGACGGTCACCATTCTTTCCGCCGTCATCTGCCTTCCCGCCGCCTATGCCTTCGCGCGCATGCGTTTTCCCGGCAGGAACATCCTGTTTCTCTCGTTTCTGGCATCGCATGCCTTTCCGAAATTCGGCCTGCTCGTCGCCATTGCCGGCATCTTCCTACAGCTCGGCCTGATCAGCACCTTCTGGGGCGTCGTGCTGATCCAGCTTGTCGGCACGCTGATGCTGATGATCTGGATTCCGGTCGCAGCCTTCCAGAATGTCGACCGGCGCATGGAAGAGGCAGCACGCGATGCCGGTGCAACGCCGCTGCGCGTCTTCTGGTCGATCACGCTGCCGCAGGCCGCACCGACGATATCGGCCGCGCTGCTTTTGACCTTCGTCGGCACCTTCTACGAGACCGAAGGCGCCTGGCTGATCGGCGCGCCTCAGGTCCGCACCATGCCGGTGCTGATGATCAGTTTCATCAACAACCAGATCGTCGTGCAATACGGCGCCGTGCTCTCCGTCATGCTGTGGGTGCCGTCCTTCATCGCGCTGATGTTTGCACGCCGCGTGATCGGTACCGGCGCCTTTGCGAGAGGCTTCGGCGCGTGAAGCTTTGCTACACCAGAGATGGTGAGCATGATGTCGTCCGAAAACCGCTCACACTTTTCGGCATCATGCTCTAGTTCAGGGAAGGGTTTGAGAATGGCACATCTGGCGATCGAGGGCGTTTCGAAGCTGTTTGGGACCACCTTTGCCGTTCGCGACTTCTCGCTCGAAGTTGGCGACGGCGAGCTCGTATGCCTGCTCGGCCCATCCGGTTCCGGCAAATCGACGCTTCTCAGGATGATCGGCGGCTTCGAGCGCCCGAGCGGCGGAACCATCCGCATCGACGCTAGGGATGTGACGACGCTGCCGCCCGAGCGGCGTCCGACCGGCATGGTGTTCCAGAGCCATGCGCTCTGGACGCACATGGACGTCTTCAACAATATCGCCTTTGGCCTGAAGCTCCGCCGGCTGCCGAAAGCGGAAATCCGTGAGCGTGTCGAGGCTGCACTGGCGCTTGTCGGTCTTGCCGATTACTCCAGGCGGATGACGACGCAACTGTCAGGCGGCCAGCAGCAGCGTGTCGCCCTTGCCCGCTCGCTGGTGCTCGAGCCGAAGATCCTGCTGCTCGACGAGCCCTTCGCCAGCCTCGACCAGCATCTGCGTGAAAGGCTGCGGGAGGAGGTGCGCGATATCCAGCAGCGCCTCGGCATTACCACGCTCTTCGTCACCCATGGCCAGGACGAGGCCTTAGCGCTCGCCGACCGCATCGTCGTCATGCGCGACGGACGCACCGAACAGATCGCGCCGCCAAGCACCATCTACCGGCAGCCGCAGACGGCCTTCGTCGCCGGTTTCATCGGCTCGATGAATTTTGTCCAGAGCCGCGTTAGAAACGGTGTCTGCGAGCATCCGCTTTTCTCGCTTGCAATCCCCGTCGAGGACGGACCGGTGACGCTGGCCGCCCGCCCGGAAGCGCTGACGATCCGTCCCTCGGATCGGGCGGATGCCGCGACAGTCCATCGCGCCGTCGATTTCGGCACCCACAAGATGGTCGATGTCGATCTTGCCGACGGCGGCCGCCTGAAGGCGATGGTGGCGCCGGACGATCGCATCCGGGCCGGGATGAGGGTTGAGCCGAGTTTCGCCAGCTTTTTCGTCTTCCGCGACAACGAACTCGTCCATCAGTCGATGCCGGCAAAGAACGATACCGAGGTCGAGCTGTTGCCAGTCTAGGCAGCCGGGTTCTATCGGGCGCGCCGGTTCACGCCTTGCTCTGGAAGCCTTCCAGCAGCCAGGGATGCAGCGCCTTGCTGGCGGCCAGGATATCGCCCCGGCCGTCGACGTCGGCCCCGGAAAAACGGCTGACGATGCCGCCCGCCTCTTCGACCAGCAGCGCCGAGGCGCCGAAATCATGGATCGAAAGCCCGTCCTCGAAGAACCCGTCCAGCCGGCCGCAGGCGACATAGGCGATCGACAGGGCCGCCGAGCCGAGGCGGCGCACACCCGCCGTATTTGCCATCAAGCGTTTGACGGCTTCGAAATAGGTCTCTTCCGCAACCGCCTTGACCTGGCCGGGGATCGGCAGGCCGGCGCCGACAAGCACATTCTCGATGTCGCCGACATTGGCGCAGTGGATGCGTTCGCCGTTGAGATAAGCGCCGCTGCCGATTTCGGCGCTGAAGAGCTCATCCAGCATGGCGTCATAGACGACGCCGGCAACGAGCCTGCCGCTTTCGACGATCGAGATCGTCATGCCGAAATGCGGGAGGCCCCAGGCGTAGTTGGTGGTGCCATCGATCGGGTCGATGTAGATGATCGGCGTTTCCGGTGCGGCCGTGCGGTTGCTGACGGCTTCTTCGCCTTGGATGGCATAGTCCGGGAAGGCCTTCGTCATCTCGTCGACGATGATCCGCTCGACGGCGACATCGATTTCGGTCTGATAATCGCGCGGCGCCTTGGCGAACATTTCTGCCGACGTTCGTCGCCGCAGCGAGCCGCGGGCGGTTTCGCCCGCCTTCAATACCGTTTCGGCAAGCACGACGAGGCGGGACGAGGCGGTCGGGGAAAGACGCGCGGAAATCGGGGAGGATGCCATGAAGAAAATCCGGATGCTGCTGATGGACGGAACGAATCGTGCGGAGCCAATCCCCTTCGCAGAGGCCGATGATGGTTTTATGAACCTGCCTGCGGCCCCTGTCCGATGATCTATATCAAGCGGTCGGTCGAGGCGTCAAAGAGATGGATCTGGTCCGGATCGACCGACACGCCGATCGTGTCTCCCGCCTTGACCCTGTCACGGCGCGTCTCGACGATCGTCAGTTCCGGCTGGGTCTCGGCGACGATGAAGGTCGAGGAACCGGTGGATTCGACGAAGGCAATCGGCACATCGAAACTGCCATGCCCGGGCTCGACGACGCCGACATGCTCCGGCCGGATGCCGGCGACGAGCTTGCGGCCCGGCTCGATGGTGCGTGATATAGCCAGCTTTTGCTTCACCGCGCCAAAATCTAGGATTAGGCTCCTGCCGTCTTCAGCAACAATCGCGGGAATGAAATTCATCGCCGGCGAACCGATGAAACCGGCAACGAAGCGGTTTGCCGGCCGATCGTAGAGGTCGAGCGGCGCGCCCTGCTGTTCGATAATGCCGTCGCGCATCACCACCACATGGTCGGCCATCGTCATCGCTTCGACCTGGTCGTGGGTGACGTAGACGAAGGTGGCGTGCAGCCGGTCGTGCAGCGCCCGGATTTCCTTGCGCATCGAGACACGCAGCGCGGCATCAAGGTTGGAAAGCGGCTCGTCGAACAGGAAGGCCTGGGGGTTGCGGATAATGGCGCGGCCCATGGCGACGCGCTGCCGTTGGCCCCCGGAAAGCTGGCGCGGATAACGGTCGAGCAGCCGGGAAAGACCGGTGATGGCAGCGACTTCCTCGGCTTTCTGTTTTGCCTCAGCCTTGGGGACGCGGTGCATCTTCAGCGAATAGGTCAGGTTCTGTTCCACCGTCATATGCGGATAGAGGGCGTAACTCTGAAAAACCATGGCGATATCGCGTGCCCGCGGCGGCACGTCGTTCATCACCTTGCCGGCAATCTTCAGCGTGCCGCCGGTAATTTTTTCCAGCCCGGCAAGCGAACGGAGCAATGTGGACTTGCCGCATCCGGACGGACCGACCAGCGCCACGAACGTGCCCTTCGGAATTGAAAGGTTAACGTTCTTAAGCGCGTGAAAGGCGCCGTAGTGCTTCTCGACGCCCGAGAGTTCGATTTGGATGTCCTGGCTCATACCGAAAACCTTGCTGGTCCCCAACCGGGACCGATGAGATGCTCAAGGGTGAAAAACGTCGTCACTTGACTGCTCCAGCGGCGATGCCGCGCGTTAGCGTACGCTGGAAGATCAAGAAGAAGATCACGGTCGGTATTATACCGAGGAAAGCGGCCGAGGCCTGCAGCACCGGGTCCGACATGTTCTGACCGCGGGTTAGGCCCATGGCGACCGAGACCGTCTGGTTGTTGTTGGACACCAGCATGACGAGCGGGATCAAGAATTCGTTCCAAGTCCAGATGAAAAAGAAGGTTCCCAGGACCATGAGCGTCGGCCTCAGCATAGGGACGACGACGAACCACAGCGTTTTCCAGTGGGTCGAGCCATCCATCTCCGCCGCTTCGAGGATTTCCTTGGGAAAGGTACTCAGCACGGTCGAGAGCAGGTAAGTCCCGAAAGCGCTTTGCAGGACCGCGAAAATGATGATCACGGAAAGCTGCGTATCGTAGAGGCCGCTCGCTTTCGCCATGTAGTAAAGCGGGTAAATGATGGACTCCTGCGGCACCATGATGCCGAGAAGAAAGACCACCAAAATCACGCGCGAACCCGGCACCTTGCCGACCCCAATCGCATAGGCGTTGAACAGGCTTATCAGGACCCCCAACACCGACACGGCGAGACTGATCACCACGCTGTTGAGGAGCTTGCGGCTGAAATCAGACGCCGTCCAGAATTTCTCGATCGCCGTGAGATCGATCGACCGAGGAATCGAAAGCGGTCCGCCGGCTGCGTATTCGGCGCTCGCCTTGACGGCGTTGAGCAGAGCAAGGAAAAACGGAAAGAGCGTAAAGGCGAGGAGCAGAATAAGGATGGCCAGCACCACCCACCGCATGGGATCGCGTCGCGCGCGATCGGCTGGCGCCGTCGCCTTTGCCTTGGTCTTACCATCGCTGAGAACTGAGTAAGCCATGATCTACTCCTTCGACTCCTGCCGGCTCTGGAAGCGTAGGAAAATCACAGCCAAAGCGATCGTCAGAGTCGTTTGCACGACTGCGATGGCTGCGGCATAGCCGACGCGTTGTGTTGTGAAGAAGTGGTAGTAAGTCAGATAGGATGGCACCAGGGTGGAATTGTCGGGGCCGCCGGCGGTGATGACAAAGATTGGCGCAAAGACTTTAAGCGCTGCGATCAGCGTGGTCAGCACAACGACGAAAATCTCCGGCGCCAGAAGCGGAATGGTGAGTGTCACCAGCCGGCTCCACCAGTTTGCCCCGTCGAGTTCGGCAGCCTCGTAGAGAGAAGGGTCGATGCGCGAAAGGCCGGCCATGAAAACCACCAGACAATAGCCGACCTGTATCCAGACAATGACGAGCGAGACGGCAGCAAGCGCGTATGTCGCATCGCCGATCCAGTTCTGGGCGAGATTATCAAGGCCGATGGCCTTTAGCGTGATGTTGATGACGCCGACGGGATTGAGAATCCAGCCCCAGAGCACGCCCGCGACCGTTACGGGCAGAATCTGCGGTAAGTAAAAACCGGCCCTGAAGAAGCTCGAAACCCATTCCCCGAATTGGTCCCTGACGTAGTCGAACAGCAGAGCGGCCAGCACCAGGCCGATGCACACCGGTATCACGGTCATCGAGACGATGAACAGCAGCGTGTGATACATCGATCCCCAGAATTGATCGTCCGTCAGCAGGCGATGATAGTTCTGCAGGCCGACCGGTCGCGGCGTGCCAACGCCTTTCCAGGCCGTGAAGCTCAGCCCGATATTAGCGAGCTGCGGTATGAGCACGATCAGAATAAAGCCGATCGCCCCCGGGATGAGGTAGAGGCTATAGCTTCGTGAACCGTCGCTCGATCGCTGGCTGGATATGGCCATATCATTCTTCCTTCAGCCTCCCAGAATGGGCTGCGCCAGAGGCGCAGCCCAGCGTTCAAGGTCGCGTTACTGATTTTCCTGCGCGTCGTCGTAAACCTGCTTGATCTGTTCGACGAACTGCTCCGCAGTCAGACTGCCCTGGAAGAGACCGGTGTCTTTCTGATTGAGCACGTCGTAGTAGCCGGGGACCGGCCAGTCAGGATAGAAACCGAGGCCGCTTTTGTCAGAGATCTGCTTGAAAACCGCTGCGGCGTTCTTGCCGATGGGATTGGTGATGGCGGAAAGATCAGCGGCGATCGGCACGCCGCCGGCATTGCCGAGTTCAGCTTGGTACTTCGGCGACAAGGTCAGGCTGATCCACTCGGCGGCGAGATCGGGATTCTTGCTAGCCTTGGGAACGACCCAGAGATTGCCTGTCGAGCCGACCGAATATTTCGGCGTCGGAATGACGAACTGACCCCACTTGAAGTCCTTGATGGTCGAGGCAAAGGTGCCGAGATTCCACGTGCCCGAGACGTACATCGGTGCCTTGCCGGAGGTAAAGAGCAGAGCTGCGTCCGGGTCCTTCATGCCCGTGGAGTCCTTGTTGATGTAGCCCTTGCCGACCCAGTCGACCAATGTCTGCGCCGCATAGAGGTAGGGCGCGCCATCGAGGGGGGCCTTCAAACCCTGATAATTCTGGACCCAGGCGTCATCGGCCTTGGTGTAGGCGAGAGAGGCAAGCAAGTGCTGGCCACTGGTGTCGATGGCGCCGAGCGCGAGAGGCGTGAGACCCTTCTGCTTGAAGGCTTCCAAGGCAGCGACCCACTCTTCGAGCGTCGTCGGCGGCTTGAGGCCTGCCTTTTCGAACATGTCAATATTGTAGAAGCACGAAACATATTCGCCGAAGACCGAGACGCCCCAAACAGGGCCGGAGCCATAGATGCCCTTTTCGTCATAACGGCTTAGGACAAAATCGCCTTCGTTAAGGATCTTGTCCCAGCCTTCCTTCTTCACATAGGCATCCAGATTGGTCAGCAATCCCTGGCTTGCAACCAAGCCGGCGGTCGCATTGCCCTTGTTGTACTCGAGCACGTCGGGGGCCTCATCGGAATTGAGGATCATGCCGCCTGAGGCCTGCAACTGCTGAAAGGTCTTCTGCTCGAAGCTGACGGTGATGTCCGGATGTTTCGCCTTGAACTCCTCGAGCGCTTTCTTCCAGACAATGCCTTGAGCCGTGGTCGGCTCCTCGAACCACCAGATCTTGAAGGTCTTCTGTTCGGCATGGCCGATCGATGTCATCAGCATCGCCGTGCCGAGTGCTAGCGCAAGTCTTGCAATTCTTTTCATGCTTTCCTCCCAAAAAAGCGGCTGCGCCGCGAAAAGACCAAGTTAGTCAGTCATGGCGCTCCGCCGGGCCTCCCAGCCCGGCTGCGCCCCACCTTGGCGGTCGATCAGGGATCAACAATGAAATCGCCGCCCCGGCATTTCTTCAGATAGTTGAGCCCGTGAATCTGGCCAGTCATTTCGAGCGCGTCGCGATAGACCGGGTCGTGCCAGCCTTCGATGTCGATCGAGCCGGACCAGCCGGCAAGGCGCAGCTCAGAAATGATGTCGGTCCAGTTGCTGTCGCCGAAGCCCGGCGTGCGCATGAAGACGAACTTCTCCTTGCCGAAGATGCCGTGTTCCTTGATGACCTCCCAACGGATTGTCGCGTCCTTGCCGTGGACGTGGAAGAACTTGTGCGCCCATTTGCGGATCTGCGGCAAAGGGTCGATCAGATAGACCATCTGATGGCACGGTTCCCATTCCAGCCCGATATTGTCATCCGGCGTCTCATTGAAGATCAGCTCCCAGGCATCGGGATTGTGGGCGATGTTCCAGTCGCCGCTTGCCCAATTGCCGTCCATGGCGCAATTCTCGAAGGCGATCTTGACGCCCTTGTCGGCGGCGCGCTTGGCGAGTTCGCTCCAGATCTGCTTATAGCGAGGCAGGCTGTCGGTCAGCGGCTTGCCGCGGATTCGGCCGGTGAAGCCGGCAACGCAGGTGGCTCCGAAATGATGGGCATTGTCGATGCAGTGCTTCCAGCCCTGCAACGTCTCGAGGTCGATTGCGGTCTCTTCCAGCGGATTGCCGAACATGCCGAGCGTCGAGATGGTGATGTCGCGGTCGCCGATCGCATCGAGGCAGCGCTTCCCGAGTTCGGCAAGGTCTTGGCCCTTGGTCGTTTGCCAGAAGAAAGGCTCGAAGCTTTCGAAGCCCATGTCGGCGATCTCGCCGATGCGCGCGGCGGCATCGCCCTTGTTGCCGCTGACCATGGTGCCGATACGAATGGATTTTGCAGGGTTGCTCACGTCACGTCATCCTATGCTGAAATTTCGACGCGCCTGCCCGTCTTGGCGCTTTCGATTGCGCTGAAGACCATGGCAAGGCTTCTGATATTGTCGGAATTGACCGTCTCGGGCCGTTTGCCGGTGCCGATCGCCGCGATGAAGTCGGCGATGACGCTGGCGTGGCCATGGGTTTCCTCGTCGTGTTCCGGACCGGGAACGTTTACGGCAGCAGAGCCGTGCAAAAGGCCGGGCTCTTCGCCGGCAACAGTCGCCTTGAAACTCTCTTCGCCGTCCCAGGTGAGCATTCCCTTCGAGCCGACGAGGCGCCACTGGCTTTCCCAGCTTGTCCGCTCGCCTTCCGCGCACCAGGAGCCGCGGTAGGTGAAGACAATGTCGTCGGAAAATTCGAAGATGGCATTAGCCGAGGCGCCGTGCCGGTACCAGGAACCCTTCGGATTGCGCTCGACGCAATAGACGGCGAGCGGCTTCTTAGCCGCGACGTAGCGCGCCGCATCGAAGGTGTGGATCGCCATGTCGAGCAACAGGACATTGTCCATCTCTTCGCGGAAGCCGCCGAAATGCGGGGCGAGGAAGAAGTCGCAATGGATGCCGGTGAGTTCGCCGATCGCCCCGCTTTCGACGAAGCGGCGCAGGCGCCTGACGCCCGATATGAAGCGGCGGTTTTGGATGACGGCGTGGATGCGGCCGGTCTCGGCGGCAAGATCGACCAGCGCCGCACCCTCGGCAAGCGAAGCGGCCATAGGCTTTTCGCTGAGCACATGGCAGCCGGCCTTGAGTGCCGTCGAAACGACGTCGTAGCGGGCCGCCGGAATGACGATGTCGAAGACCAGATCGGCCTTGGTGGCGGCGATGACGTCAGACAGGTCCGAACCGATGACGGCGTCCTCGAGGCCGAACTCCGCGGCAAGCGTTTCCGCCGTCTTCCGGTTCAGGTCGACGAGGCCGACAATGGTGATGGCATCGGCAAGGAGAGGGTTGGAAGCGATGGCGCGCAACCAACCTTTGGACATAGCTCCGCACCCGCACAGAATGGCACTGAATTTCACGATTTCCTCCGAGGGAATGGCGCCAACTCCTAGTGACACGTATTCCGTAAACGTTTACGACTGTAGGCGAAAAAATTTTGCGATGTCAAGAGAGGCCAGCGGGAAAGTGCGAACCGGGGGAAAATCGTCGGCAATGAAGGGGATTCGCCAGCTTGCCGATCACCTGGATATTTCGATCGGCACGGTCTCCCGTGCACTAAACGGCAAGCCCGATGTCAATGAGGAAACTCGCCGGCGCGTGCTGGCGGCGGCCGAGGAGCTCGGCTATGTCGCCAACCAGTCTGGGCGGAGCCTGCGGCAGGGAGAGACGAAGGTCATCGGGTTGATGATCGCATCCAGCAAGGAGACGGTCGAGAATGCCGACAACTTCTTCCTCGGCGTCACCAGCGGCCTGCAGAGCGTCTTTGCCCGCCACAAGCTCGATCTCATCATGCTCCCCTGCCCGAACGACGAGGACCCGCACGAATATCTGAAGCGCATGGTGGCGCGGCGGATCGTCGACGCGATGATCATCTCGGAAACGCAGCGCATCGATCGGCGCATCGATTTGCTGTCGCGGGCCAAGATCCCCTTCATTACGCTCGGCCGCAGCCTTTCGGCGAGCAACGCCACATGGATCGACCTCGATTTCGAAGGCGTTGCCAAGCGGGCCGTCGAGCGGCTGATCGCACGCGGCCATCGCCGGATCGCGATCACTGTGCCGTCGAGCGAGATTAATCTCGGCTACATCTTCGTCGAAGGATATCGCCACGCACTTGAACAGCACGGTATTCCCTTCGATCCGTCGCTCGTCATCCGCGTCAAATCGAGCGAACAGGGCGGCTATCAAGCGGCGCATGAATTGCTGCTGCTTGAGGAGCGGCCGACGGCTGTCATTCTGATCTATGAGTTGATGGCGATCGGCCTCTATCGCCGTCTGATGGAATCGGGCGTCATGCCCGGACGGGACCTTGCGGTGATCGGCTTCCGCGATGCCCCGCGCTCACGATTCCTGCAGCCGTCGCTGACTTGCTTTCGCATGTCGCTCCACGATCTCGGCGTGAAACTCGGCAGGATGCTTCTCGCCAATATGCCGGCCTATGCCGAATTCTACTCAGGGGACGGCCGCAACACGATCTGGCCTCTCGAGCTGGTGCCGGGCGAAAGCGACGTGTTTCAGGTCGCAGTCAAAGCTTGAACTCTAGCCCATTGCGGCCGGAAGACTGAAGCTGACCTGCCCTCTCCCGCGTCTTCACCCGAATTGTCTTTCCCCTCAATGGCGCTCAGGTAAACAAGCTTTCGACCTCGGCGCGCAAAACAGGCAGATCGTTTCTCGATAGTCTATTAAATTGATAGATTATATAAATAGTTCGGAATTGGCCGAACGCCTGATATGATCGAGGAACAGAAATATGTCGAAACGAACATCGCGCTGGTTCGCTCTCGTCGCGGCCGCATGCTCCCTGACCATCGGCTCTTCGGCAATCGCCGCCGATACTGCATCCGCCGTGAACACCCTCCCAACGGAGATTCCGGCCGGTACGGTGCTCCGCATCGGCGATCCCGAGACCCAGACCGCGTTGAAGCTTTCCGGCCTGATCGACAAGCTGCCCTTCAAGGTCGAATGGGCCAATATCAGCGGCGGTCCTCTGACGATCGAGGCGTTCCGCGCCAATGCGCTTGATGTCGGCGCCGTCGCCGACATACCGCCGATCCATGCCACCTGGACGGGGCTCGATGTCCGCATCGTCGCCGCACAGCTACGCAAAGATCCCATCCAGCATCCGATCTACCAGCTCGGCATCGCGCCCGGCGTCGACGTGAGATCGATCGGCGATCTCAAGGGTAAGCGCATCGCCTTCAGCCCCGGCCAGGCGCAAGGCGCGCTCGTCCTTCGCGTCCTGCAGGCGGCGGGTCTCGCAAAGACCGATGTGACGCTCGTCGAAATCCCGAGCAAGGGCGATACCTATCCGGTCGCGCTTGCCAATCACCAGGTCGATGTCGCGCCGATTTCAGGTGTTCTGATCAAGCATTATCTGCGCCAATACGGCGCCGATGGCGCCACCACCATACCGCACGGTCTGCGCGACGACCCTTCCGATCTCTATGCCCCGAAGTCCGTGCTCGACGATCCGGCCAAGGCGGCGGCGCTTGGCGCCTATGTGCACTACTGGGCGCTGGCTTCCAAATGGGTCGAGGATCACCCGCAGGAATGGATCAAGGGCTATTACGTCGCGACACAGGGCCTTAACGCCGAAGACGGCCAGTATCTGGTCGATGCTGAGGGATTGATCGACATTCCCACGCGCTGGGACGAGGTGATCGTGCGCCAGCAGGCAACCATCGATCTGCTGTCGAAGGAACTCAACAAGCCTGCCTTCAAGGCCGAGGGTCTATTCGACCGGCGTTTCGAGACGATCGCCGGCCGCGCGCTCGACGCCTCCTGATCCAGTCGCGACCATTAAAACCGGAGGGATAAGCCCATGAGCATCGTTTCCAGCCATGCCGGCGATCTGGCATTTTCGCCGGCAGCGACAAAAGCCCCGCCGGTGCGGCGGCGGCGTCTCGCCCGCGGCCGCGCCGTCCCGCTCGGACGTCTTCTCGGCCCTGCCCTGCTCGTCGTCGTCTGGTCGTTCGGCAGCGTTCTAGGCCTGATCGACCCGCGCACCTTGCCGGCACCCTGGAGCGTGATCGGCACGGCCTTCGAACTCGTGCTCGACGGGCGGCTGCAAACCAACCTCGCAACCTCGGCGATCCGCGTCGCCCAGGGCCTCGTCATCGGCACGGTGATCGGCACACTGCTTGCCCTGATTTCCGGTCTGTCGCGCATCGGAGAAGCCGTCATAGACGGTCCGGTCCAGATCAAGCAGGCGGTGCCGACACTCGCGCTCATTCCTCTTCTGATGCTGTGGTTCGGCATCGGCGAGACCATGAAGGTGGTGGTGATCGTGCTTGCCGTCGCCGTCCCGATCTACATCCAGACGCATGACAGCCTGCGCAGCATCGACAATCGCTATGTCGAACTGGCCCGCACCTTGCGCATGGGTTACCCAGAATTCATCCGCCAGGTGATCCTGCCGGGCGCGCTGCCGGGCTTCTTCGTCGGGCTCCGCTTCGCCACCGCGCATGCCTGGCTTGCCCTCGTCGTCGTCGAGCAGATCAATGCGACCAGCGGTATCGGCTACATGATCGATCTGGCTCGCTCCTATGGCCAGATCGACATCATCCTGGTTGGCATCGTTCTCTATGCCGTGCTCGGCCTCATCTCCGACGGCGTCGTCCGTTTCCTGCAACAGAGGGCTCTCTCATGGCGACGCACGCTGGCGGACTGAATGCCGCTCCCGCGGTGGAAATCAGGAACCTTGTCCGGAGCTTCGGCTCCCGGGCAGTCCTCAACAATCTGAGCCTCGATATCAGGAAGGGCGAGTTCGTCGCTCTTCTCGGCCGCAGCGGTTCGGGCAAGAGCACGCTGCTCAGAGCCCTTGCCGATCTTGACGACACCGTCGCCGGCTCGGGCAGGCTTGAAGCGCCGGAAAAGACCTCTGTCGTCTTTCAGGACGCGCGCCTGCTGCCCTGGAAAAATGTTCTGGCGAATGTCGTCCTCGGCCTCGAAGCCGAGGATGCCGGCGCCCGTGCGAGGGCCGCTCTTGCCGAAGTCGGATTGAACGGACGCGAAAAAGCCTGGCCGATGGAACTCTCGGGCGGTGAACAGCAGCGCGTGGCGCTCGCCCGCTCGCTGGTGCGCGATCCGGAGCTACTGCTTGCAGACGAACCCTTCGGCGCGCTGGACGCGCTGACACGCCTGCGCATGCACGACCTGCTGCGCCAGCTCTGCGCCCGGCACCGGCCGGCCGTCCTGCTCGTCACGCATGACGTCGACGAGGCGATCGCACTTGCCGACCGCGTTCTCGTGCTCGACGGCGGCGAGATCGTTGCCGATATCGCCGTCGATATTCCGGCACCCCGCGACCATGGCGACCGACGCTTCGGCGAGATCAGAAACGAACTGCTCGGCCATCTCGGCGTCGGCGCGCACGCGCCCCTGCCGGCCTGACCCGGGCGACCCTGCTCCTCAATCAAGGATGATCAT
>NZ_CP125649.1 GCF_030053135.1 Rhizobium sp. BT04
ATGATAACAAACCAGCAGCAGATCCAACAAGCTGAATCGTCGGCGATGAAGATCAGGCGACAGTCACAGTTGTTGTCTTCGCAACTCCAGTCAATTCGCGAACGACTTTATGAGCCTGAGGCTGCAAAATCCCTTAAAACATTTACGTCGCGCGAGGTTGCTGCGCTACTCGGCATTGCGGAATCCACGCTACGCCAGATGTCGCTTGACGGTGAGAGCGCTATCCCCGACCGACAGGACAACGGCCGGCGGATCTATACGCTTCACCAGGTAAATCAGATACGTGAGCATCTCGCCCAAAAGCGTCCAAACGAAGCACTGGTGTTTTTGCCCCGACGCCGGGCGGGTGACAAGCTACAGGTTGTTGCCGTCGCAAACTTCAAGGGCGGCTCGGCTAAAACTACCACAACCGTGCATCTGGCGCACTATCTGGCAATCCGGGGGCTTCGGGTGCTTGCAATTGATCTAGACCCGCAAGCATCATTGTCGGCAATGTTCGGATACCAGCCCGAGTTCGACGTTGATGAAAACGAAACTGTCTATGCCGCGATTCGTTACGATGATCGTCGCAGGTCTGTTCACGAGGTAATCAGACGAACCTATTTCGCAGGAATCGATTTGATCCCGGCAAACCTCGAGTTGATGGAGTACGAACACGAAACTCCGCATGCTATCGCGGATGGCTATGGGCGAGGAGACGAGATCTTTTTTCGCAGGCTTTTGACGGTCATCAGCGAAGTTGAGGCGGACTACGATATAGTCCTTGTCGATGCCCCTCCCCAGCTCGGTTACCTTACGCTCGGCGCCCTCTGTGCTGCCACCGCGCTGCTTATCACAATTCATCCAGCAATGATTGACGTTGCCAGTATGAATCAGTTTCTAGCTATGATGAGTGATCTCATGGGCGTGATCGAGAAACGCGGCGGTACACTCAGCCACGATTTCATCCGCTATGTGATCACGCGACACAACCCCAACGACGGTCCTCAAGTTAACGTCGTCACTTTGTTACGCTCCCTGTTTAAAGAGGATGTTTTGGCTCCGGCTGTTGCCGAGACTACTGCGATTGCAAGTGCCGGGCTTGAAAACAAGAGTCTTTATGAATTGTCAAGGGGTGTCGGACGCGATACGCTTAGTCGCGCACTCGAGTCGGTGGATTCGGTCAATCGCGAGATTTTCCATCATATCAAAAACGTGTGGGGTAGATGATGGTCAATCCCAAAGAGCGAAACCAGCGAATGAAGAGCCTGTTTGCTCAGGTCGATACGGAGGTCCTTGCTAAGCAATCGGCACCCTCACGCGCCGAGCAGGAAAAGCGGCGAGTCGGTTCGGTGGCTGTAAAATCAATGGATCGTGCCTTCGTCTCGATCGAAGATGAGAACAGGCGCCTTCATGATCAGTTGCTTTCGTGTGAATCGGTTATCGAACTCGATCCCGATCGAGTCGCCCCGTCGTTTATCAGCGACCGCTTGGATATAGAGGGCGATGGTACGTTTCAAGCGTTTGTCGAAGGGATTAGAGAGGCCGGGCAGAAACTTCCGATCCTCGTGCGTCCCTTGGCTGGGAGGCCAGGTCAATACCAGGCTGCATATGGCCACCGGCGTCTTCGCGCTTGCCAGATACTTAAACGCCCCGTCAAGGCGATCGTACGCGAGCTAAGCGACGAGGAGCTTGTTATCTCACGGGGTATTGAGAACTCGGAACGACTCAATCTATCCTTCATCGAGCAGGCCCTGTTTGCCTTTAATCTGAAGGAGCGGAAGTACTCGCGGGAATTAATATCGAACGCGCTTGGACGTAAAGAGGGCCAGCGCCTCGCCTCGATATCGATTCTTACAAATACCGCGGCCCTGATACCTGAGGGACTCATCCGGTGATCGGCCCGGCGCCGTCGGTTGGACGTCCAAAATCGGAAAAGCTGGGCGCTCGCGTCCACAATCGAATCCTGAACGCCCGGCAAAGGGAAATCTTGGCGGAGCTGACTGCGTCTCCAGCATGGGCTCAGTGCCGAAGCGACCAGCGGTTCGCGCTCATCATGGAAGCGTTTGATCTTTCTGCAAAAAGCAAACCGGATATTGTAGAGTCGCCTTGGACGATGGCATCGTCATAGTAACGAGGCGTACCGATAATTCGACTCGCTTTTCAATTCCTGACGATCGACTTCCGGGGCTTTCGGACTGGCTGCTGCAACGGCTACCCGATCTCTTTCAGGAGTTCAAAGACGACAAGGGAAGGGTTCTGGAATGATCTAGAAACGAGAAATGGAAAAAGGGCCTATCGACTGCAATCGACAGACCCTTCAATCACGGCCAACGGAGCATCTCGGCACCGTCAACGTCAGCTCTAGCGGGCTAATTCTAAGACGGATAAGGGTGTTAATCAAGTCGCTGTAACTGTCAGGGACGGTTTTTTTGCGCTTAGCTTCCGGCGGCTTCCTGAAAAATCGCATTATTGGGACTGCGATCGAGAGATCCGCAGCAGGATAGCTATGACTGAAGCTTTGTCAGTGGCGTCGTTCCGACGCGTGACTCCTGGAATTGCCGCAAGTGCACGTCTTGCAATGGCAAACGACATACCAGATACGACAAAATCGGAAATGGCTTTGCTCCTGAAGAAGGCTGCTCCAGTTTTGGGCATAGATGGCACGACGTATCATGTAATGGATATCCTTCTCGGTCTTTCCCAGGCCGATGACTGGAAAGGCTCTGGGCGTCCAATCGTGGCCATATCTAATGCGAAACTCGCTGAGTATACGCTGCGCTCGCAGCGCACCGTAATGCGATGCATCCGACGGCTCGTAGAGGCGGGTGTTGCAGCCTACCGGGACAGTTCGACAGGTCGGCGCTTTGTATATCGCAACGATAAAGGCGAAGTGACGGCTGGCTTTGGAATTGACTTCACACCATCCCGTGTAAGGGCTGGCGAACTTAAGCAGGCGGTGATCCAGTACCATCAGCAATTGAACGCCGAACTCGCTGCCAAACGCGACATCAGCCGCCTGTCGCGTGCGATTGAAGATCTCTGCCTGTCCAATCCCTCGCAGATGACGACTGAAAGATCCGAGCTCGAGTCCATACTGGCGGGTGGGGGCGGGTTGGTTGAACGCGCAAATCGTATAAGTTCGCTTCACGAACAGGCGTTGGCTGCATTGGCGCCGGAGGACATTCCGTTCCGTTTGTCATGCGAGGGTGACATTGATGACAGCGCTAATATCAATACAACCCATGAATCAGAATCTGAAAGTAGAAAATTGCGGGCCCGCTCTACAGAGCGGGAACAAATTAGCAAGAACGACCGCTCCGCGGTCGAAATGGCTTTTAAAAGAAAGTCTCGCGAAGCGGAGGGGGTTAAGCAAGACAACGGAAGTTGCGATGGCCGCGACTCTTCCACGATCCAAGGGGAGGTTTTGGGCTCTGTGTCAGTTGGGCTCATTCGCGCGGCGTGCCCCGGTGCTCAATCAATGATAGGCCAAGAGTTCGAAAGTTGGTATGCGATCGGCCGGTCAGGCGAAACGCTGCGCAGGATGATAGGGTTGTCCGAAGCAGGTTGGGCAGATGGTCAGAAGAAAGTGGGCCAGTACGCGGCAGCGGCGATCTTAGCGACCGTGCTTGAAAAGTCAATTCGAGATCCGGAGCAGATTTCCAGGCCGGGGGGCTATTTCCGGGCCATGATAGATCGAGCGATCGACGGAAGGCTGAACCTGGAGCGGAGCCTTTTCGGACTGGCAGACAGCAGGTATGAAAGTTCATGAGAGGAGTAACAGCTGTTACCTGTCCGGCCGGCCCAACAACTGATCGCTTGCGTCCATATGTGCGGCCTGTTGTTGCGTTCGCACATGAACGCTGGCCAAGATGGTTTCCGCAACACAGGCCCAGACATCAAGTCGGCCTTGAGGGTCCAAAGGGATGCCCAGAGTATCCTGTGTCCCGGATCGATCGATCACACCATCTGCTATTATCTTGCAAGTTGTCGTATTACCAACACGTGGTGAAGATCACGTTTCTCCTCTCGAAACAGAGATTCATGCGACTTCAGGTCGCACTCCGGCGTCAAGGACGACGCGGTCTCCCCCAATTTTTCCGCCGCTGCGCTTCTCAGAAAAATCGGTTCCCCCGCTTGCCGCCGCTGGCGGTCGCGTTCCGCGATCCCTGGCCCCTCGCGGCTACGGTGCGGTCTCCTTTCGTCAGAGACAGAAAGGAGAAACTGATATGTCCGATGACTGGTACGTAAGCGTCCGAGGAGCGCCGCCTTGAGCGCGTAGGATGAATCTGTCGTTTTGTGGCTATGGACAGGCATATGGACAGTTTTCGGACAGCGGTGAGCCGGCTTGAAATCATCGACATGGGGCGTCGGCGGCGTTTTACCGCCGAAGCGAAGCTGAAGATGCGTTTTCTGGCCATCGTCGCCAGGTTTCCGCGACGGCGGCGAAGCATGGGGTTTCCCGCTCGCAACTGTATCGCTGGCGTCAGTTGGTGCAGACCGGCAATCTGGGCAGCATTCGGATTGAGGGCTTCGTGCCGGCGTTGATCACGCCGGACGCCCCTGCGCCCGTGCCGGCTGCATCGAAGCCGGTGGCGGGTGGTGGTCGTATGGAGGTGCTGAGCGCGAACGGCCGGCGCGTGATCGTCGACCGTGACGTAGACGTCGCTGTGCTGCTGCGCATCCTGCGCGGGCTGGAGACGTTGCGATGATCCCGATCCCGACAGGCGTTCGGGTGTGGCTGGCGACGGGCCATACGGATATGCGGTGCGGGTTCCCGTCCTTGGCGCTGCGGGTGCAGGAGGTGCTGAAACATGACCCGCTGGGCGGTCATCTGTTCTGCTTCAGGGGCAAGCGCGGACAACTACCGACATTCTGCATACGTTTCCCGTTATTCGACGATTGCCTATCCTTGGCACCCGCTGTTCGGGAGGAAAGTGCAGGTCTCACCGTTCAGGCGTGGCAAAAGTTTAACCTGCATCTACACGGATGAGCGTCCAGATCTGTGCCGCGAGTTGCCGAATTGGATGTTCGATCAAAGCTATTGCACTACCATGGCGCTAGGGCTGCCTGAGATCAGCATTGCCGGTCTCAACGAATTGGCAGCGGCGCTGGCATCGTTCGGCGCGACTCACGCAATAGGAGCAAAATACCGTCCTTCGAGGAAGAAGGAGAAGGATGATGCGAAGCAGGCGACATCAAAATCGCGACCAACTCGTTCTGCAGTTGGAGCGCCAAAATCTACAGGTTCCGGCGGTCAAGAACGTCAAAGGGTTGGAGGAAGCGCTGGCGGATCTTCTGCTGGAAGCTTTGGACGCGAACAGAATGACGAAGACGGGAGGCGTTGATGAACACGAAGATCACGCCTGACCATCTTGGCCGCGCCGCTGTGGTCGATGTCCGCCAGTCCACAATGACTCAGGTCACCGGCAATCTGGAAAGTCAGCGCCGGCAGTATGATCTGGCTGGAGCTGCCGCAACGACCGGCTTTGCATCGGTGACCGTAATCGATGACGATCTCGGCCGCTCCGGCTCAGGCAGCATGGAACGGCCTGGATTCGAACGGCTTGTGGCACAGGTTTGCTCCGGCGATGTGGGAGCGGTCTATTGCATCGAGGCATCCCGCCTGGCGCGCAATGGCAGGGACTGGCATCATCTGATCGACCTTTGCGCCCTTGCCGGTACGCTGGTCATTGATCCGGATGGTGCCTATGACCCGCGGCTCGTCAACGATCGTCTGCTGCTTGGATTGAAAGGCACGATGTCGGAGTATGAGCTTAGCTTGATGCGTCAGCGCGGCATCGCAGCACGCGGTTCCAAGGCTGGACGCGGGGAACTGCGGTTCATGTTGCCGCCGGGCTTGTGCTGGAGCGAAGTGGGCAAGATCGAGATCGACCCGGACGAACATGTGGCTGAGACGATCAGGCTTGTCTTTGCCAAATTCCGGGAGCTGGGAAGTGGACGACAGGTCTTTTTGTGGCTGCGGTCGGCCGATATCAAGATGCCGGTCGTTCTGCGCAATGTGGACGTCTGCAAGCTCGTCTGGAAAGCGCCAGCGTACCACAGCGTCATGCAGATCCTCCACAACCCACTCTATGCAGGCGCCTATGCCTTCGGAAGACGCGCACAGCGAACGCGGATCATCGATGGTCGCGCTCGCAAGGCCACCGGGGTGCGCAAACCCCGGGATGAATGGAGCGTGTTGCTGCGCGACAATCATCAAGGTTACATCAGTTGGCGGGAATACGAGGAGAACCACAAGCTCCTGGCCGAGAACGCGCACATGAAGAAGAACTGCGATCGCAAGTCAGCGCGTGGCGGCCGTGCCCTTTTGACCGGGCTGATGCGATGCGGTCGCTGTGGCCGAATGATGCGCGTCTTCTACGGCAGCGCGAAGGGCAACGCGCATCGCTATCAGTGCCGCGGCGACGATGCACACGTGGGTGTCGGCCTTTGTATCGGCATTGGCGGCGTCAGGGTCGATCGCGCCGTTGCGGTCCAGATTCTGGAAGCGGTGTCTGATCGTGCCGTCGAAGCGGCAATCTTCGCCTCGGATCAAGTCGAGCGGTCCCGAAGAGATGGCATTGCGGCACTCGAGCGGGATCTCGAAGGCTCACGCTACGAAGCGCTGTTGGCCAGTCGCAGGTATGAGCTTGTGGACCCGGCCAAGCGGCATGTTGCACGCGAACTGGAGGCCCGATGGAATGATGCCCTGGAGCGAGTGGGCGTGCTTGAGCGCAAGATCAAGGACCTGTCCGCGCTGTCAGCAGCGCGCCCCGTCATCGATCGTGGCCGACTCCTGCAGCTTGCCCAGGATCTCCCGACCGTCTGGAATGCGCCCTCCACTGAGACGAGAACAAAGCAGCGGCTCATTCACATCCTGGTTCAGGAGATTATTTGCGATCTCGACGATGCGACCAACGAGGCGGTGCTGTTGATCCATTGGACCGGAGGTCGGCACACAGAGGTGCGTGTGGCGCGCGTCAAGACCGGAAGATATCCTGCTGAGCTCGCACCATCGGCCGTCGAAGCACTGCGCAAACTGGGCGGACATTGGCCAGATCGGGAACTCGCGGTCTCCCTCAATCGGATGCTTTGCAAGACAGGTAATGGCGAGAGCTGGACGGCCGTGCGTGTTCGTGACATGCGCGAGCGTCTGGGAATTCCCGAATATGATGCCACCAAAGTGGAGATACCGATGATCAGCTTGATGAAAGCGGCGGAGAAACTCGGTATTTGCGTGGGATCGGCCAAAAGCCTGGTGCAGAGGAATTCTTCCTGCAACGCAAATCCTTCCTGGCTCGCCGTGGATGGTTCCGGTAGATGCGTTAACCTCGGAAGCCGTCCAGGGGTGCAGGGTGTCGTCGATCGACGCCCCAAGTTTTATGAAGATTATCAATACGATAAAGTCGCCCGGTTGCCCGGAATTTGATGGAGGGATGCATTATGAAGCGCACTGTGGTGATCTGATCAAGGTCGTTTGGCACGATGGCCAGGGAGCCTGCCTGTTCACAAAACGGCTCGAAAGAGGCAGGTTTAAATGGCCTTCGTACTACGTCCATCAACTCGCAGTGCTTGCGGGTTTCAGGCTTATCGTCCTCGCCAATCGCATCGACTGCGCGGACGCATTCTTGCTGGAACTGCATGACGAGCTCGCCGAGGGTTGCGGCAGACAATGCAAAAGCATCGATGCGAAGCTTCAAGGATCTTGTTTCCCATTTGCTTTGTTCTCGACTGCCTACACGCACCTGGAATCCGGGTCTACTAAAGCCTTGGGCCGGGCGCCCCCCGGATTCCGCCATACCTTACTCCCAGCGCCTCCTGAGGAATGCGCGCCACTAACGATCAGTGAGTCTACGGCTTTTGTCTTGATCCCAACGAAGTGTTTCTAATGAAATACAAAATGCCTTGATGGATCGCGCCTGAGGGGTAATGTGATTGAAAGAAACAAGAGGAGCTCAATTATGGATAGTTCCACTCTGCAAGGTGGCGGATCCGGAACTGTAGCCGCGCATGACGCCCGCGAGACACAATTGCTTGATCTACCCGACTCGCTGCTGACGGAAGTAGCGAAACGTTTGACTACAGAAAATCCAGTCGAGACAGCGGAAAATGTCGCAAATTTTAACGAAACTCATGCCTTGACCAGCCTTTCGACTCGAACAGAACCTTTCGAGACGTTTAAATCGCGCCTCAAAATACTCAGCTATCATGCGAAACTGCTGCCTCACACGGTTAGGCACGCACCAACACTTCCAGACGGGGAACGGCTGACTGAAAACCAACTGGCACGCATGCAAAGCGAAGTTGCATATCGTCCAGTGTTGGGCACCGCGTATACCCATCACGCTGGCCAAGCTCCAGAACGGTTGGCAGGGACCGACTTGGCCCGTAGAATCGAGGGCATCTCTGACGAGGTCTTCGACGTGGCGGAACCCGTAATGTTTAGGGAGATCTCCGCTCATGAGTTGATGCCGAAGATTCGGCCGATCGCCAAATCAATTAAGGAAGCCCATGACGGTGCGCGAGCGGAATTGATGTCTGCGGATAGGCAGAGGGAAGGACGCGGTCGATAATATTTCCCGCGCCGCTACAGTGCCTTAAAGCATGTCGCGCAAAAGTGTGCAGCGGTTTTGCGGCAACGACATGCGTTAAAACAAAGAGCTAAAGCGCGTCGCATGAATCAAGTTTGACGCGACGCGCTTTAGTTGCAAACATTCCAATTGACGGGCTAATGCGTCCGTCGGAATCATACGAAGCTTCCCGGATAATGTCGTGTTCGAATTCTGATGAAAAGTCGGCGACGACGCTCTGTACGCACGATTAAAAACGCGTCCCTAGTGAGGTATCCCATTACGATGGCTGGCGCAGCGGCTGATGGCCCGCTCAAAATGACAAAAGCGCCGAACCGGCAGCTGTTTAACGATTGAGTGTGGCTGGCAACGGACGACCGTACCCGCTACGCCTGCCATGTAACTCACTCGGAGATGCATGATCAACCGCTTTGCTTTCTTCAACGACGGCATCTTCGGACGATGACGGCGACAACTCCTCTGTTTCTGGCAGACGCGCAAAAAATACTCCTGCGACCGGAATATTCTTCGGCATGCGGACCAATATTTCATTTGAAACCATTTCACGCGACCTTTGCACGTCGCGACCATTTACAAACCCTGCCATGCGGTAAGCGTCGCCCGGGTGGTCAATCGCCGGCGCGGGGAGGTATGTACGGATGAATGAAAGATATTCACCGACTCGCCAGAATTTCAAAATGGGTGCAAGGTCGTGGTCTATCCCAGCCCTCACCGTTACTGCGGTGATCTTTGGCGTGATGGCAGTTGTATGCTGGCAGGACAACGAAACCAATTGGGCAATCCTTACCCAGCTGCGAGCGATCAATATCGACAGCGCCTCGTTGCAGCGGGATGTCCTCCGCGCCCGTACCGGTATGGTTACGACCTACCGGCCCATCCTTTCCAGGTTAGGAAATTTGCGAAGAAATCTGGAAAATCTTAAGCTGCGGTTTCAACAATCTCCCCTTTTGAGCGGCGACGATTTCTCTCAAATGCTGAACCAGCTGAAGGTGTCCGTGGACACGACCGATGCTGCCGTCGCAACCTTTGGCGCGCAGAACGTCCTCCTGCAGGATTCGCTGGCCAGCTTCACCCGCGCGCTCAGCATTCTTCCAGGACCGTCGTCTACGGATCAAAGGGGCCAATTCCTGAAACTGGATAACCTGATGCTGCAGTATATACGTCAGCCAAGCCCAGCTCTTTCGGGGGCGATTAGCCTTGAACTTGACAGGATCCAAAACACCCGCGGTGCAGATGAAGCCACGTTGCGCATACTTTCGCGCGAGGGGCCAATTATTCTGTCGCTCTTGCCCCGGGTAAACGATGCGGTAAACGTGATTCAGATCTCCGATGCCACTGAAATCGCCGAAAGATTGCAGCGCAGATGTCTGGAGGCGTACAGCTTGGAAAGCGTGAGGGAGCAGCGTGCACGAACCTTCCTGGGTTTTGTTGCGGTTTGCCTCTGCATCTACATCATTTCACTGGTCTACCGGCTACGCCGCAAGACTGACTGGCTAGCGAGGCGGCTGGACCACGAGGAATTGATCAAGGAGATCGGCGTTTGTTTCGAAGCTGACGGAGTCTCGGCGCCATCGCTTGAGTCCTCGGCGCAAGTTGCGCTTGAAATTATCCAGCGCTTCTTTAATGCCGATGCATGCGCGCTGGCACTGGTGGACCACGGCGACAGGTGGGCTGTTGAAACTTTCGCCGCGACGCTTCCTTTGCCGGTATGGGAGGACCGGACGCTACGCGAAATGGTCTCGCTTGCCAAGTCGAATGAACGGGCGTCGGTGTTTCGCGTCATGCCGACGCGCAAGACTGGCTGTTTTTCGCGGGAAATTCCGGGCCTCTCGATACTTCTGGCACATAAATCCACGGATCAGTTGATAGCAATTTGCTCCCTGGGCTACCAAAGCTATCATCTGCGAGCGAGTGCTGGTGAAATTCAGCTCCTCGAACTCGCTACGGCCTGTCTATGTCATCACATCGATGTGCGGCGCAAGCAAACCGAATGTGGTATTCTTGGGAGACGCCTGGAGCATGCGGAACGCCTTCAGGCAGTCGGAACACTCGCCGGTGGAATAGCGCACGAATTCAACAACATCCTGGGCGCGATCATCGGGCACGCCGAAATGGCGCAAAATTCATTGCGTCGATCTTCGGTCGCGCGAAAATACATCGAGCATATAATCTCTTCGGGCGACCGGGCCAGGCTCATCATCGACCAGATTCTGACGTTGAGCCGAAAGCGGGAACGCGTGATCACGCCGTTCAGTGTCTCGGAACTCGTGACGGAAATCGCGCCATTGTTACGCGTTGCGTTGCCACGCAACATCGACCTCAATTTCCGGTTTGACGACAAACGGACCGTGGTCGAGGGAAGTCCTCTTGAGCTTCAGCAGATGTTGATGAATCTATGCAAGAACGCGTCACAAGCCATTAATACTGACGGTCGGATCGACATCGTCGTTGACCGGATTGTATCCGGACCGAAAGCACTGGCGCATGGTATCATGCCAGCCGGTGATTATGTTCTTCTATGTGTCAGTGATACCGGTGAAGGCATTTCCGAGGCTGTCCTGCCTCACATTTTCGAACCGTTCTTCACCACGCGCGCTCGTTGCGGTGGTACTGGCTTGGGGCTCGCCGCCGTCCACGGGCAAGTCAGCGGTTTTGCAGGATACATTGATGTTGCTTCAGCCGTTGGCGAGGGGACGCGTTTTGACATCTATCTGCCGCCATCCTCTAGGGAACCCGTCAGTCCCGACACATTTTTCGGCCGCTATGAAACGCCGCGCGGGAGGGGCGAGACAGTAGCACTCGTTGAGCCTGATCTCGTCTTGCGGGAGGTTTACGAGGACAATATCGCAGCTCTGGGCTATGAGCCTGCTGGTTTTAGAACATTTGGTCAGTTTCAAGACTGGATTTCGAAAGGCAAACAAGCCGATCTGATTCTGATCGACTACTCGTCCCTTCCCAGAAATCAGGCTGCGATTGCCCTGCAGCCGGCTTTCAAGACCGCCGTCATCGTCATTGGAGAAAGTGGCCTGAACATGTCTTCCCTGGGGGACGACATGTTGAGCGCCCTGTTTCTGCCGAAGCCCTTATCTTCCAGAACCATGGCGTATGCAATTAGTCTCAAGATCAGGACACAGGGTGCTATCCGGTGATTTCCCGCACCGGAGAGCTGTGTCTCCAAAGGGCGGGCTCTCAATGCCTATTGTGAGCCGGCCGCGCGCTTCATATGACATCGAAAATAAAAAATCGAAAATCCTAGTGTAACCGAACTGCCGATAATCGTGAGCATCAAACTGCGGCATCTTTTCCAACGAAGAGGGCCCGCTTTGGTGACGATTTGAGGAGACTGGAATGCTCAGGGAAACGGTACCGCTTTCGATCGTCATGCTGGTCTGGGTGTGCCCGCCGAGCGACGCGGCGCCGCTCTCTTTTGACGAGTTCAATCGTTTCGCTCGCGAATGCGCCCCCTCCGTTGCACCATCTACGCTCGCGGCGATCGCAAGGGTCGAGAGCCGCCTTGATCCGCTCACTGTACATGACAATACCACGCGCGAAACGCTTCGCTGGAACAACCACGCACAGGCAGCACAGGCCGTGATGGAGCGCCTCAAGGCCCGGCACTCGCTCGATGTCGGTCTCATGCAGATCAATTCTGGGAATTTCTCCGGTCTGAGCCTGTCAGCCGCCCTTGCCCTTGACGCATGTACCTCATTGTCCGTCGCGGCAAAACTGCTTGGTCGCAGTTATGCAGGGGGCGAAACGCCCAGTATGAAGCAACTGGCGCTTCGCAAGGCAATCTCGGCCTACAACACCGGTGACTTCACGCACGGCTTTACGAACGGCTACGTCCGAAAGGTCGAACTCGCCGCTCAACAACTCGTCCCGCCGATCACCGGGCGAACAACGGATGATCGCGATAAGCCGCGATCCGAAGAAACATGGGATGTTTGGGGCTCATACAAACGTCTTTCTCCCGAGGGCAAGTCTGGCGGCGCGTCCGGTGCGCCAACTGTGCCTGACCGGGACACTCGCAGGATCGAAGACGACGATCGACTGCCGTTTGACTTGGATCAAGGAGGTCAGCAATGAGGCAATGCATATATAGATGTCGGCTAAACCTGAATCGGGTCGCGCTCTCGAACGCCGTGATTCGCGCCGTATCCGGTTCTGCATCTAGCATGGGAGGGGCAATGTGGTGGAGCATTTTTTCCTCAAGCCCGGCCGGCTGATGAATGAGCGTCTCGAAGAAGCGACCCTTTACCTGGCAGCGACACGACCCGCTTTGTTTCTCGGGGTGCCGCTGACTCTGGCGGGGATATTCATGATGTTGGGCGGTTTCGTCATCGTTGTCGTCCAGAACCCGCTCTACGAAGTGGTTATCATACCCTTATGGTTCTCAGCACGACTTGTCGTGGAGCGAGATTACAACGCGGCAAGCGTCGTCCTGCTATTTTTGCAGACGGCCGGAAGGAATGTCGATGGTCTGGTTTGGGGTGGCGCAAGCGTCAGTCCGAATCCAATCAGGGTTCCCGCAAGAGGCAGAGGAATGGCGTAATGCTCGGCACAAGTGGCACGACCGAAAGATCCGGTGAAGTCTATCTACCCTACGTCGGACACCTCAGCGACCATATCGTCCTTCTCGAAGACGGCTCGATCATGACCATGGCACATATCAGCGGCGTGGCGTTCGAACTCGAGGATGCCGAAATGCGCAATGCGCGTTGTCGTGCATTCAACACGCTCCTGCGCAATATCGCCGATGATCATGTGTCGCTATATGCTCACCTAGTGCGTCACGACGATGTGTCGCCAGCACCGGCGCGACATTTTCGCAGCGCTTTTTCTGCCAGCCTGAGCGGAGCCTTCGAACAGCGGGTCCTGTGCGGCCAGCTTCTTCGCAACGACCACTTCCTCACGCTAATGGTCTTTCCGCGGACAGCGCTCGGGAAGGTGAAGAGGAAGTTCGCCAAACTCTACATGAAGAAGGAAAATGAACTCGCAGGCCAGATCAGGCACCTGGAAGACCTTTGGCATGCCGTTGCCGGTGCTCTTGAAGAATACGGCCTGCGACGCCTCGGCGTTCGCGAGAAGCAGGATGTAATTTTCTCGGAGGTTGGAGAGGCGCTGCGGCTCGTCATGACCGGTCGATTTGCACCGGTACCGGTCGTCAGCGGCTCACTGGGCGCCTCGATCTATACCGACCGTGTCATTTGCGGGAAGCGGGGGATCGAGATCCGGACGCCTAAAGAAAGTTACGTCGGATCGATCTACTCGTTTCGAGAATACCCCGCGCGAACGCGACCGGGTATGCTCAACACCTTGCTGTCCCTCGATTTTCCGATTGTTCTGACGCAGAGCTTTTCATTCCTGACCCGCGCGCAAGCGCATGCGAAGCTCAGCCTCAAGTCGCGCCAGATGCTAAGTTCCGGCGACAAGGCCGTTACCCAGATTAGCGAACTGGCCGAAGCGGAGGATGCATTGGCCAGCAACCAATTTGTTATGGGATCACACCATTTGAGCCTCTGCATATATGCGAAGGATCTTGAGAGCCTCGCCGACAAAGGAGCCCGGGCCCGGACGCGACTTGCGGATGCGGGAGCCGTCGTTGTCCAGGAGGGCATAGGCATGGAGGCGGCCTACTGGTCGCAGTTGCCGGGCAACTGCAGATGGCGCACACGCCCGGGAGCCATCAACTCGCGCAATTTCGCCGGCCTGGTCTCATTCGAAAACTATCCCGAAGGTGCCCGCTCTGGACATTGGGGCGATGCGATCGCGCGCTTCCGCACCAACGGTGGAACTCCATTCGATTACATTCCCCATGAGCACGATGTCGGCATGACGGCGATATTCGGTCCGATCGGCAGGGGAAAGACGACGCTTATGACATTCATACTCGCCATGCTCGAGCAGAGCATGCTCGAGCGTGAGGGTGCGGTCGTCTTCTTCGATAAGGATCGTGGCGGTGAACTGCTCGTTCGCGCCACCGGAGGAACGTATCTCGCGCTTCGCAGAGGTGTGCCCAGTGGACTGGCCCCGTTGCGCGGCCTGGAAAATACAGCAGCCTCACGTGACTTTCTGCGGGAATGGCTTGTCGCGCTCATAGAGAGCGATGGGCGGGGCGGAATATCCCCCGAGGAGAACCGGCGGCTGGTGCGGGGTATCCATAGACAGCTGTCGTTCGATCCCCCTATGCGCTCGATCGCGGGGCTGCGCGAATTTCTGTTGCACGGGCCTGCCGAAGGGGCCGGAGCAAGACTGCAGCGCTGGTGCCGCGGCAATGCGCTGGGCTGGGCATTCGACGGCGAGCTTGACGACGTTAGGCTGGACCCTTCGATTACCGGTTTCGACATGACGCATCTGCTCGAATACGAGGAAGTATGCGCTCCCGCGGCAGCATATCTCCTGCACCGTATTGGAGCGCTGCTCGACGGGCGCCGGTTCGTGATGAGTTGCGACGAGTTTCGCGCCTATTTGCTGAATCCCAAGTTTTCAGCCGTCATCGACAAGTTCCTGCTGACCGTACGCAAAAACAACGGGATGCTGATACTCGCGACACAGCAACCCGAACATGTTCTGGAATCGCAACTGGGCGCAAGCCTGGTTGCCCAGTGCATGACGAAGATCTTTTATCCGTCGCCTACGGCAAATCGGTCGGCCTACATCGATGGACTGAAATGCACCGAAAAGGAATTCCAGGCGATCCGCGAAGAGATGGCTGTGGGCAATCGAAAATTTCTGCTCAAACGGGAGAGCGGAAGTGTCATCTGCGAATTTGATCTGCGCGAAATGCGAGAATATATCGCCGTACTTTCGGGACGTGCGAACACAGTGCGCTTTGCAGATCAACTGCGCGAGGCACGGGGAGAAGACCCCTCTGCCTGGCTGAGCGAATTCATGAACCGTTACCACGAGGCAAAAGACTGATCAAAGGTGGGAAACCATGAAGATGTCGAGACTAGTTACTGCGGCTGTTGCCGGTAGCCTTCTTTCTGTCGTACCTGCCAGGGCGCAGATGGTTGTCAGTGACCCGGTGGCAGATGCCGAAACACTGGCGACGGCGCTCGCAACGGCAGATAATCTCGCCCAGACCATTGCGATGGTGACGATGCTGACGTCGGCCTATGGCGTGACCGGCTTGCTGACCTTACTCAACCAGAAAAACCAGTATCCCGCCACGAGGGACCTGGATACCGAAATGTTCTCGGCGCAACGGCCCGCGTCGACCACGGCGCGTGCGATCGCCGGCGACGCCGACCGTACCGTGACTGGTAGTGACGCTGAAGCGGACCTGTTGCGGTCGCAGATCACCGGTGCTGCAAACAGCACGGGAATTGCAGCCGACAACCTGGAAGCGATGGACAAACGACTGAAGGCGAATGCGGAAACTTCAGCACAGCTTTCCCGCTCCCGCAATATAATGCAGGCAACTGTCACCAATGGGCTGCTCCTGAAGCAGATCCACGATGCAGCGATTCAAAATGTCCAGGCGACCAGCTTGCTGACCATGACCACTGCGCAGGCGGGCCTTCATGCGGCGGAAGAAGCGGCCGAACAACGCAAGGAGCACCAGAAGACCGCGGCCATCTTCGGGGCGCTGCCATGAGGACGCGCAACCTGTCAGTGTCGCCGATTCGCGCGCCGGGGACGCCAACAGTCCTGCCCGATACTCCGTGACAAGACAGTCGAGATCAGGTGCAAGCGATGAATTTCACCATTCCGGCGCCGTTTACGGCCATCCATACGATCTTCGATCTGGCCTTCAAGACACGTCTTGATACAGTGCTGGAGGCGATCCAGGAGAAAGTGAGCGCTCCGCTGATCGCTTGTGTTACCCTCTGGATTATCGTCCAGGGTGTTCTTGTGATGCGTGGTGAGGTCGACGTACGCGGTGGTATCACACGGGTGATCATGGTCAGTGTCGTCGTTGCCCTTGTCGTCGGGCAGGCCAACTACCACGATTATGTGGTTTCCGTGTTTGAAGAGACAATCCCGGATTTCATACAGCAGTTTAGTGGCAGCGGCCTTCCACTGCAGACGATCCCCACGCAACTGGACTCGATGTTCGCGCTCAGCCAGGCCGCATTCCAGAAAATCGCGTCCGAAATCGGACCTATGAACGACCAGGACATTCTTGCCTTTCAGGGGGCTCAGTGGGTCTTTTACGGCACGCTCTGGTCTGCCTTCGGAATCTATGATGCCGTCGGCATTCTCACGGAGGTGCTTTTGACGATTGGTCCGCTAGTCCTCGTGGGATACATCTTTGATCGCACTCGCGATATCGCGGCCAAGTGGATCGGACAACTCATCACCTACGGTTTCCTGCTGCTGCTGCTCAACATTGTGGCGACGATAGTCATTCTGACCGAGGCGACTGCACTCGCCCTTATACTCGGTGTGATCACGCTTGCCGGTACGACCGCGGCTAAGATCATTGGTCTTTATGAACTCGACATGTTCTTTCTCACCGGGGACGCACTCATCGTCGCCCTGCCGGCGATCGCCGGCAATATCGGTGGCAGCTACTGGAGCGGTGTAACCCAATCTGCCAACAGCCTGTACCGCCGCTTTGCACAGGTTGAACGACGCTAGGGTGAAACATTGCGCCAAAGGAGGACTCAATGAAATATTGCTTGCTGTGCTTGGCTATCGTTTTGACCGGTTGCCAGACGAATGACAAACCGGCGAGTTGTAAAGGACCTATTTTCCCGCTGAATGTGGGACGATGGCAACCTGCGCCGTCAGATCTTCACCCGGGTATGGCGGATGGACAGCATGAAAGGGTCTGACTATGCGCTGCTGGTAGGGCGGGAAAAGCTGGCCGAGCACTACAAGGAAGTGGAGGCTTTTCAAACCGCACGTGCGAAATCGGCGCGACGTCTCTCCAGAGTGGCTGCGGTTGTCGCAGCCGTCGCAACCTTGGGCAATGTCGCTCAAGCGTTCACGATTGCCACAATGGTACCGCTGACAAGGCTTGTGCCGGTGTATCTGTGGATCCGGCCGGACGGCACAGTGGACAGCGAGGTATCCGTCTCGCGCTTGCCTGCCACCCAGGAAAAAGCCGTCGTCAACGCCTCATTGTGGGAGTATGTCCGGATGCGCGAGAGTTACACCGCTGATACTGCCCAGTACGCCTATGATCTGGTCTCGAACTTCAGCGCCCCGGCGGTGCGCCAGGATTACCAGCAGTTCTTCAATTATCCCAATCCAGGTTCACCTCAGGTCGTCGTCGGAAAACGCGGCAGGCTGGAGGTTGAGCACATTGCTTCGAACGATGTAGCGCCGGGTGTGCAGGAAATTCGCTACAAACGGACCCTCGTCATCGACAGCAAAATGCCGGTGGTGAGTACGTGGACCGCAACAATTCACTACGAAAAGGTGAACAGCCTGCCCGGCAGATTAAGGCTTACCAATCCGGGAGGTTTGGTCATCACATCATACCAGACATCCGAAGATACCGTTTCCAACGCGGGCGCCGGCGAACCATGAAAAAAAAAGAGCTTCTCACCTTGGCATGTCTGCTGTTTGCCGCGACCGGCGTGATGGCCGAAGAAACGCCAACGCCAGGCAGACTGGACCCGCGTATGCGTTATCTGGCCTACAATCCCGATCAGGTGGTACACCTGTCGACGGCGGTTGGAGCCACTCTGGTTGTTTCGTTCGCAGCCAACGAAACGGTGACGGCAGTGGCCGTTTCCAACAGCAAGACTCTCGCGGCACTTCCACGCGGAAACTATCTGTTCTTCAAAGCCAGTCAGGTTCTGCCGCCCGAGCCGGTGGTGGTGCTGACCGCAAGCGATGCCGGGATGCGGCGCTATGTCTTCAGCATCTCTTCCAGTACGCTGGCACATCTCGATAAGGAACAGCCTGATCTCTACTACAGCGTACAATTCGCCTATCCTGCCGATGAAGCGGCGGCCCGCCGAAAGGAGGCGCAGGACAAGGCAGCCGCAGACCGCTTGCGTGGGGAAGCGCAGTATCAACGCAGGGCGGCAGATTTGCTGGATCAGCCCGCCACAACAGGGGCCACCGGAGACAGGAACTGGCACTACGTGGCCCAGGGTGATCGTTCGCTGTTGCCGCTCGAAGTATTCGATAACGGATTTACAACTGTATTCCGCTTTCCCGGCAATGTTCGCATACCCTCCATCTACACGATTGATCCTGACGGCAAGGAAGCGGTTGCGAACTATTCAGTCAAGGGGAGCTATGTCGAGATTTCTTCAGTTTCTAGTGGTTGGCGGCTGAGAGATGGTAACACCGTTTTGTGTGTCTGGAATACTGCCTACGATCCTGTTGGCCGAAGGCCGGATACGGGTACGGTCAGGCCGGATGTGAAGCGCGTGCTGATGGAGGAGAGAGGGTGATCGGGGATGATCAGCAACCGTCCCACGATATCGATGCCGGCGGATCCCTTGTCTCCGGCACACATCACCAGCGACTTTCGGGACCCCGCAAGCTGATCGTTGCAGGTCTTGTTCTTGTGCTTTCACTTGGTCTCATCTGGCTCGGCGGGCGACAGAAGAAGGCGGATGCAAACCCGCCACCGTCTCCCATGATCTCCACGAACACGCAGCCGTTTCATCCGGCACCAATCGAGATTTCACCCGATGCCCCGCCGGCCGAGAGAGCCGTCCAGTTGCCTGCTCCGGAACCAGCACGCAGTGAGCCGCAGCCGGCGGAAACACCGATCTTCGCGTATACCGGTGGCGATGACCGCCCCGGTCATGGCGCCACCGGCCGGCAAGATGACAAGGACGAAGAGCGGACGCCGCCGAACGGTGAGGTGTCTGCAGGAAGCGATGTTTCGATACGCATGAAGCCCACCGAACTCCAGCCCAGCAAGGCAACGCTGTTGGCCCACCCGGATTTCATGATAACCCAGGGAACGATCATCCCGTGCATCCTGCAAACGGCAATCGACACGAATTTGGCTGGCTATGTAAAATGCGTATTGCCCAGGGATGTTCGCGGCACGACCAACAATGTTGTGCTACTTGATCGTGGTACCACAGTCGTCGGCGAAATCCAGCGTGGTCTGCAACAAGGAGATGCGCGGGTATTTGTTCTTTGGGACCGCGCGGAGACGCCCAATCATGCCATGATTTCGCTTTCATCGCCCGGCACGGATGAACTCGGCCGCTCGGGATTGCCGGGCACCGTCGATAACCACTTCTGGCAGCGCTTTGGCGGCGCCATGCTCCTTAGTGTCGTTCAAGGGGCATTCCAGGCAGCGAGCACCTATGCCGGCAGCTCGGACGGCGGAACGAGCTTCAACAGTATCCAGAACAACGGTGAACAAACGGCGGATACTGCTCTCAAGGCAACCATCAACATACCGCCGACCCTGAGGAAAAATCAGGGCGATACGGTCTCGATTTTCGTGGCTCGTGACCTTGATTTCTCCGACATTTACCAGCTTCGCGTGACGGGTGGCGCGACCCGATACCGGCAGCACCGCCGCTGACAAAGCCAACTTTTTCGCTCACAGAACGGGATGTGATACAATGGAGGTCAATACGCAGCTGCGATTTCTTCTCAATCCGGTTTTGGAATGGCTCGACGACCCGAGGACCGAAGAGGTTGCGATAAATCGACCTGGCGAGGCATTTCTGCGCCAGGGCGGCATCTTCACCAAAATGTCCCTGCCTCTGTCATACAACGATCTCGAAGATATCGCCATTCTGGCAGGCGCATTGAGAAAGCAGGATGTCGGACCACGAAATCCCCTTTGCGCCACTGAACTTCCGGGTGGTGAGCGGCTGCAAATTTGCCTGCCGCCCGCTGTCCTGGCGGGCACTGTGAGCTTGACGATTCGACGGCCAGCTTCCCATGTTTCCGGTCTCAACGGGGTTACGGACCGTTACGATGTTTCAAGATGGAACCAGTGGGAGAGGCGAAAAAGGCGCCGGGATCAACAGGATGAAACTATCCTCAGGCACTACGACAGCGGCGATCTGGAGGCATTTCTGCATGCATGCGTCGTGGGTCGGTTGACGATGCTGCTTTGCGGCCCAACCGGGAGCGGCAAGACGACGATGAGCAAGACTCTGATCAGTGCAATCCCGCCGCAGGAACGGCTGATCACAATCGAGGATACCCTCGAACTCGTCATTCCACATGAGAACCACGTCCGGCTGCTCTATGCAAAAAATGCGGGCGGACCGGACGCTGTAACCGCCGAGCACCTGCTGCAGGCCAGTCTGCGCATGCGGCCGGACCGGATTCTTCTCGGAGAGATGCGTGACGACGCGGCATGGGCCTATCTGAGTGAAGTCGTCTCAGGGCATCCGGGATCGATTTCCACCATACACGGCGCCAATCCTGTTCAGGGGTTCAAGAAACTGTTTTCACTGGTGAAAAGCAGCTCGCAGGGCGCTGGCCTGGAAGATAGAACACTGATCGACATGCTTTCGAGCGCGATTGATGTCATCATACCCTTTCGAGCCTACGGCGACATTTACGAGGTGGAAGAAATCTGGCTCGCCGCTGATGCGCGCCGTCGGGGAGAGGCGATTGGCGATCTTCTGGATCAGCACTAGATGTTGCTCAACTTTCAAGCAGGCGAGATATGTATCGGGTTATGTTTGTAACAAATCATTTTTATGCACGCTCAGCCTCAGCCGCTGGGATCCTGGAATGAAAGGTGAACGGTTGAAACACGTTCTTGTCATTGATGACGACCTCGCGATGCGGCATCTTATCGTCGAATGTCTCACGGTTCATGCCTTGAAGGTGACTGCCGTAGCCGACAGCCAGCAGTTTAACCGCGTCCTCTCATCCGAGACCGTCGATGTTGTGGTCGTTGATCTCAATCTGGGACGTGAGGATGGGCTTGAAATCGTCCGCACGCTAGCAACAAAATCAGACGTTCCGATCATAATCATCAGCGGAGATCGCCTGGAAGAAGCGGACAAGGTCTTGGCTCTCGAACTCGGAGCCACCGATTTTATCGCAAAACCCTTCGGAACGCGGGAGTTTCTGGCACGGATCCGCGTTGCCTTGCGTGTGCGTCCGACCGTCGCCCGCACCAAGGATCGGCGCACATTCTATTTCGACGGCTGGACACTTAATCTCAGACAACGCCGTTTGACTTCGGAAGGCGGCGCCGAGGTCAAGCTCACTGCAGGTGAGTTCAACCTTCTGGTCGCATTCCTCGAGAAACCGCGCGATGTGTTATCCCGCGAGCAGCTTCTGATTGCGAGCCGGGTGCGCGAAGAGGAGGTATATGACCGAAGCATCGACGTCCTCATCCTGAGGCTTCGCCGCAAGCTCGAGCAAGATGCGGCGAACCCTCGGCTGATCAAGACTGCAAGAGGTGCCGGCTACTTCTTCGATATTGATGTGAATGTTTCCTACGGAGGAGTGATGGCTGCCTGATCTGGCGTAGCAGCCATCCGGCGGTTCGATCCCGAACCAATTTTTCCCGCGTCCGGCAGGTGCTCGAATTGTTCGGGCATCTCACGTCCTCCGGCCGCGTCCCGGTGCCTTCGCCGCGTCAAAGAATGAAGCAAGCGCGGCGGTGGCGAGTTTAAGGCCAAACGCGCGCGAAGTCTCCAGTCCGGATGGATCGAAGTGATCGCGTGCGATTTTCAGCGCCGATACGGGGAGCATGCGGGATGTCTGAACAATGACGCGTTTTTCGGAAGTTTCCTGAGGGATTGGATAGCTTTGGGAAGCCTTGCTAAACGATCCGTCCATCAGCATGGTTTCGAAATCGTCGAGCGCACGACGCAGTATCATCTGCAGAGACTTGGAAGCGCTGTATTGCAGGATCAGACTGTCATATATTTCTGATACTCCAGGCGCGGGCGGCCGCGCTGAAAGAAAAACCTGGACCTTTTCCGGCGCCGTGCTCGAATTGAGCGCATCCACAGTTCTTATCGATTGCGATTCGGGGCCGGAACGCTTGGCAAGAGCAGATGTCGTTCGTCGCTCTTCATGGCCGGCTCTTTGGGGCAACCGTGGCGCGGCTGCATCCCGGGAGAAATGTTGCAGGTCCGGATGAATAATCCCGGGTCGAGCTGCAGCAAGCCGCTTCGCTTCGTCGACGGACAGGGCCGGTTTGCGGATACCCATCTTCAACCCTCCAGGGCGTCGCCAATCAATTTTGAGATGACCACGAGTTCCTCCATCGCAATCCTGATATTCCGCTCAAGCAGACGCATCGTTGAATCAGCTCTCATGTTCAACAATGTGAGATGCAACATGCCGCGTTCCTTCATTGCGGCAAAGGCATCCCTCTCGTGCATGGGAGCCTGCACAACCGGGAGGCTCGCGAGCATGTCCGACATCGCGCGCTGCGATGTGGTCAATCGGCCGACCGGAACACGTTGTCGCAATACGGTTGTGGGAACTGCGAGGTTCTCGCTCAGCAACAGCTCGATAACGTAGCGGTAGGTCGACAATGCCTCGTCAATATCGAGCGGGGTCAACATTGTAGGGATCAGAAGCATGTTTGAGCTGGCAATGATGGTGTTGTTGAGTTCGCTCGATCCTCCATGCGTATCTGCCAACGCATAATCAAATCCCTGAAGCTCGGCGTCCTCATAGGCTGCCTCGAGAAGGGCCATCTCCTCGGCGGCGTAAACCTCGCAGCAAGGGTCCCAGGTCCCGCTGCGTATTGCATTTTCCTTCCACCTCGGCAGCGGCCGGTTCTCGTCGGCATCGAAGAGAGCCACCCGTTTGCCGTCGTTTGCAAGGGCAGCGCAAACACCCATGAGCGCAGTCGTTTTGCCTGCACCTCCTTTGAAGGAGCAAAATGTCAGAAGTTTCATTTTTTGTCCTGCCTGTGGTGTGACACTGAAATGGCGTCTGCCTGTTCGTATATTCCCGTGTTTCTTCGAGTATTCATGAGGGCATCTATTAATCGAATTTTATATTTCATTCCTGTTATATTGATCGCGAATGTAGCAATAGACGGCCGTTCCAGAAGTGTAATAGGCCTCGATCCGACAACGGTCAGCATGAATCGCACGCTTATGTCCGTGAGGCCAATACGGCGGTAGCTCGCCTCGTGCTGACGAGGACGGTACGCGCAATGTAAAGGGAGATTCCGGTCCTCCTCGCTCACTAGCCGCGAGCGCAAACGGCCAAGAGACGCCCGGCGCGGCCCGCTCCAGGCGGCTTGAACGACAAATCGTGCACGGCCCCATCCATCTCCATCCCTGCATGATCGATCGATGTTCAAGGAGATAGTAGGGACACCTCGATCCCAACTGGCATTTCAAGATGGCCAAGTGCATGTCCGCGGCAGACGTCCCAGAAACATTGGCTTGTGGCCTGGAGCGTGTGTCGACCAATATTCAGACCGCAACGCCCAAATTTTTCGACAGAACGAACTGAGGAGGGAGAACGGCGATTTCCCCACGACCATGTAGCACTTGTTCTAACTTGAACGGGAAAATCCCGGCAAGCGCGAGAGGTGAGCCGCTGCGTTTGCAAACTTTGCAACGGGGGGCACAATGCGACCACGCGAGATCCGCCATTCCTGGCAGTGCAGGCAAATCCCTTTGAAGGCTCGATCATCGACCGCGGAGGTCGAATGCGACTGACGAGATCGATGAATGGGCGGGGGAGCGCGGGTCTAAGAGCTGACCGGAAAAAGAGTTGAGTGAAATCAGCCAGTTGTGATTCTGTTTGTTTGCTTAGGACGAACGGAGACCACAATGGGCTGGACTGATTTCACCCGTCGGCAATATGCCCGACGCGCAGTGCGGTATGCAAGCGATCTGACGGACCGGGAATGGGGATTGATCTCGCCTTGCCTGCCTGGACCGAGGCGGTTGGGCAGACCGCGCAGCACCGATCTTCGCGAGGTCGTGAATGCGCTGCTTTACATCGCCACGACGGGGTGCCAGTGGCGGATGATGCCCAGAGATTTTCCACCTTTTACAACTGTGCGGTCCTATTTCTATGAATGGCGAGCGACAGGGTTATGGGGCCGGATCAACCATCATCTTGTGATGGAGGCGCGTGACTTGGAAGGTCGGGAGGCCTCGCCGTCTGCGGGCGTGATCGACAGTCAAAGCGTGAAAATCACGGAACGTGGGGGAATTTCGGGCTATGACGCGGGCAAGAAGATCAAGGGACGCAAGCGTCATAGTGTCGTCGACACGCTCGGACTGATGGTCGGCCTCATCGTTCACAGCGCCGATATTCAGGATCGCGACGGCGCGCCTGCCGTCCTCAAAACCATCAGGCGCTGGCCGTGGCTGAGGCATATCTTCGCCGATGGTGTTTATGCCGGACCGAAGCTGAAGGGCGCACTGCAAAAGATCGCTGCGTTCACTCTCCAGATCGTCAAGCGGATCGATAAGGCCAAGGGGCCTCGAGGTTCTGCCGCGTCGCTGGGTCGTGGAGCGCACCTTCGCATGACTTGGCAGATGCCATATCCAGCGGCCTTAAAGTAGTTTGCGCATTCTGCCGCAGTGAAGCGAGGCATCAAGGCCCCGACCGCATCCCATAGAGCATCGATCTCTCGCTCGGCTCGGCCTCGCAACATGGCTTTCAGCTTCGAAAATGCGTTCTCGATTGGATTGAAGTCCGGGCTATAGGGCGGAAGGAACATGAGCTTGGCGCCGGCACGTTCGATGGCATCGCGGACACCGGCTATCTTGTGTGCAGGAGGGACTGTCAGGAATCCTGTGCGTGAGGCCATGATGATGGAAAGGAGAGAATCATCACATGGCTATCGACAAGGAACTTCTGGACCAGCTTTTGGCTGGCCGCGATCCGTCTGAGGTGTTCGGCAAGGATGGCTTGCTCGACGATCTGAGGAAGGCGCTTTCAGAGCGCATTCTCCATGCCGAGTTGGACGAGCATCTCGATGACGAACAGGCGGAGGGCAACGCCAATCGTCGCAACGGCTCTTCGAAGAAGACGGTGCTGACAGGACGTCAAAGATGACGCTGTCGATCCCGCGCGATCGGGCCGGGACCTTTGATCCGAAGCTGATTGCGAAATACCAGCGTCGCTTCCCGGACTTTGATCACAAGATCATCTCGATGTATGCGCGCGGCATGACGGTGCGCGAGATCCAGGGTCATCTCGAAGAAATCTACGGTATCGAGGTGTCGCCGGATCTGATCGCTGCGGTCACCAATGCTGTTCTCGAGGAAGTTGGGGAATGGCAGAACCGGCCGCTCGAGCTTTGCTATCCGCTCGTGTTCTTCGATGCAATCCGGGTCAAGATCAGGGATGAGGGCTTCGTCCGCAACAAGGCCGTCTATATCGCGCTTGCCGTTCTGGCGGACGGCACCAAGGAAATCCTCGGCCTGTGGATTGAGCAGACGGAAGACGCGAAGTTCTGGCTGCGGGTGATGAACGAACTGAAGAACCGGGGCTGCCAGGACATCCTGATTGCCGTCGTCGACGGGCTGAAAGGCTTTCCAGAGGCGATCACCGCTGCTTTCCCGCAGACGATCGTCCAGACCTGCATCGTGCATCATCCGCCATTCGCTCGAATTCGTGTCATGGAAAGACCGAAAACCGGTTGTCCCGGCGCTGCGGGCAATCTACCGCGCCAAGGACGCCGAAGCCGGAATGAAGGCGCTAGAAGCGTTCGAAACCGGATACTGGGGTCAAAAATATCCTGCCATCGCTCAGAGCTGGCGACGCAATTGGGAACACGTCATTCCTTTCTTCGCCTTTCCCGAAAGCGTGCGTCGGATCATCTACACGACCAACGCCATCGAGGCGTTAAACTCCAAACCCCGGCGGGCAGTCCGCTCGCGGGGCCATTTCCCCAGTGACGATGCCGCCATGAAGCTGCTATATTTAGTTCTGAACCACGCGGCCGAAGACTGGAAACGTCCGCCTCGCGAATGGTTCGAGGCCAAAACCCAGTTCGCCGTCGTCTTTGGCGAACGGTTCTTCAACCAATGACGAACCGGCCTCACGCACAGAATTCCTGACAGTCCCGTGCAGGCAGGTTATCCATAATGACCACGTCTCTAATCCGGCTCAATCATCTGCTTGACCACCATCTGCGCGATCCGATCACTGACCGTCGGCACACCCAAAACCCTTTCGCCTCCAGTCTTCTTTGGAATGGAGACGGCGCGCACCGGCGGCGGAAAGTAAGCCCCAGAAGACATCCGATTCCAGATCTTGTAGAGATTTCTCGCAAGGTCTTTGTCAAACATCTCCAGGGTCTCACCGTCCACCCGGCTGCACCACGGTTGGCTTTGACCGCTTTGTAAGCTTCGTACACTTGCCGCTTCTCAATCCGAAACGGCTTGTCTGTCGTACCTATCGAAGTCATCCTGTTTCCAGTTGTTCCAAACAATACGACCACCTGATCCGATCCCTTTGCTCCGGCCCCATTACAGGGCCCTCAACGCTCATACGGATCGGTCCGCCCCAGTCTCCTGCATCGGTACTCTCGCCTTACGGTTTCTCCGCTTGGGCTTCTCCCTTGGCATCAGGAGCCTGGTTCCTGCAGTTCCGCGTGAAAGCCTGTGTCCAACTCACGCCCCTCTACGCCGGTCGCCGCCCGCCCAATCATCAGGCACCCGGCGGACTTGTCCCAGGATGACGAAACAGTCCTGGTTTCGACGACGCTTATATTCATAACGGCGCGTCTTCGGAGGGTTCACTTTTGTTCGTCTTTCGGACACGCACCTGCTCGGATCTCGTCCGACTTTTCATCCGGCGCGCACCACCACGGCTCTTTGCCGCAGCAGCTCGGACTGGTTTGAGACCCGCTCCTGAAAGCCGATCCCGGAGGGCCATCCTCCATCATTCACGCAGCTTCACGTTACGGGGTTAGCTCACACTGAACTCCTTCCGTGCCTCTGCAGCACACTTTCGTCGATGAAGATCAGTTTCTCCGGATCGAGGTCCAATTGACCATCGAACCAGGCGCGCCGGCGCTTCAGGACGTCCGGTCGGTCCTGCTCCAGTGCGTGTGCGGTCTTTTTTAAAGGTCCACCCACGGCCTCGGAGCCAGGCGCCAAGTGCGCTGCGGCTGATCTTCACCTGCCGCTCGACGGACAAGCGCTCAACCATCTCACCGAGCGTCACATCCCTACGCTCGTCGATCAACGCGACAACGAATTCCTCGTGTGCATCCACTGCCGAAGGTCGTCTCCAGCCCTGTGGCCGAGCAGTTAACTCACCCTCTTTCGCTCTTGCGATCCAGCGGATCGCTGTCGAAATCCCAACACCGAAACGAGCCGCAGCCTGCCGAGCCGACATGCCCGACGCAGACGCTTTCAAAACCCGTATTCGGAGATCATCACTCAGGGCCTGTCCCATCATCCACCTCTCCGCTGTGGATGTTGAATCAGCTTCGGTCGCTCTCGTCACCTCACAATCGATTCATCAATCGCAGGACATGCTCTAGCAAGAGTTTCAGATGAAGCGCGATAGTCGTTCCAAGACCGGGGCTCAAATGGTAGATTCCACACACATTCACTTCAATTCGGGAGGCAAAACTGTGTCCGAAGAGAGACTGCTGGCGCAGGAGCCTTGAAATTCAGAGCACGGCAAGAATGTTGATGCGGCTTACATCGCGCGCGGGGTTCCGATTGGAGCCGCTGTCTGCCGACAGTCAAGCTGAAAAGGCGGCAATTCGGCGAACTCAAAGTGCGAGTTGTTCTGAACGATCTTCGGCCGGGAACGTGTGATGTCGACCTTGCGTCGGAAGAGCCGATTGCGGCCCGGCTCCCCAGCAAAACGGCTCCAAGTCTGAGGAAAGGGTCGCGCTTAGCGCCCTGCAATCGCTCAGGCCGTTCAAGGCCGCGGAGATGGAGAACGTCGCAAGTTTTGCAGGAGAAACAACGACATGGCGATCATTAAACTAAATGCGAATAAAACCAGGCCCGTCTCCTTGCCTGAGGAGCCGCGAGAAATTCACACAGAAGCGTTCAGCATCAATCACCGCTCAAACGGTTTCACGAGTTTGGATCTCGAAATGATTGAACTGGAGAATTTTGTCCTCCGGTGCCCGCTGCCCGAAGAGAATCTCGCAGGAAGGATTTAAACGATGGATCCGAAAAGCGAAGACAATGGGGAAAATATCCCTGTGACTGGCGAGCGCGACTTCGAAAATGCTGTTGTCGTCGATCCCAAGCGTCAAAGGAAGGAAGCACTAGACTCAAGCACGACTCCTGATATCGAGATGACGGGTAGCCACGAAACTTTCGAGTTCGACATCCCCGGGACCCCAGCTCACACGGAAAATGTAAGCTCTCAGTTCGACGAGATGCTTAATTCCCAATCCAGTCATGATTCCCATAGCGTCCACGGCAATCAGTCCGAAGTGGACAATGAGTTATCCAGCCTGTTCGCCAATATGGTTTTGCCTGGCCATGATCGGCGTGCAGACGAGTATATTCTGGTTCGGCAAACTGGACCGGATGCGTTTGCCGGTACGTCTAAAGGTGATCTTGAGCATCTACCCACCAAAGCGGAATTCAACGCAAGCTGCCGCCTCTATAGGGACGGGGCCGGCAATTATTATCCCCCGCCTCTCGCATTTGAAAGAATTGACGTCCCGGCGGAATTAAGCGCGAGATGGCATAACCTTGAGCCAAAAGACCAGGATAAGGCGCGTTTTCAATACAAGTTGGAAGTCTGGAATCGTGCTCACGCAGAGATGGGCGTCACGGGTACGAATATATTCTATCAAACAGATAAGAACATAAAGCTCGATCAAAATTACAGATTGAGGCCTCAAGACAGGTACATACAAACGAAATATGGCCCCCGAGAGGTTCAGAAGCGCTACGAACACCAATTCCAGGCTGGCTCGCTTCTGCCTGATATTCTGATCAAGACCCCGGAAAATCATGTCCATCTAGTGTACAGGTCTGCCGGTGACAAGTTCGCCAATAAGTCCTTTGCGGAGTTCGAGCGGATAATAAAGACTAAGTATGGTAGTGACACCGAGATCAAGCTGAAATCGAAGTCGGGTATCATGCATGATTCCAGGTATCTGGAGTCATGGGAACGGGGAGCTGCGGATATCCGCTTCGCGGAATTCGCAGGAGAGAATCGAGCTCACAACAAAGCTTTGCCGCTTGCGACCATCAATATGGGAGGGCAGCCGGATGGGCAGGGAGGAACGACTCGCGATCGCTTCGTTAGCGTCGATTTCCTAATGCAACACGCCCCCAACTCGCCCTGGTCGCAAGCTTTGAAAAAGGGCGAGCAATGGGATCGCGTTCAAGTCCTTGCCCGCGATGGTAATCGCTATATGACCCCTGCCAGATTGGAATATTCCGATCCGGAGCATTTCGCTCAGGTGATGAATCGAGTTGGACTACCCCACTCGATGGGCCGACAAAGCTATGCGAATTCCATAAAATTTGAGCAGTTTGCCGGGCAGGCGGCAGTGATTGTTGCGAACGGCGCAGATCTACGTGACATTCGAGATCTTTCTTCGGAAAAGCTGCAACAACAGCTGACCGAGAACAACGTTCTCATTGCGGACCGAAATGAGAAAGGCCAGCGAACCGGTACCTACACGAGTGCTGCGGAATATAAGCGGCTCTTAATTAAGTTACCAGACGACGCGGCCCAATTGCTTCGCGAACCGACCGATAAATATTCGCGTGATTTTGTCCGTCCGGATCCCGTGGTACGGCCAATCGTTGATAGTCGCCGGAACTACGAAAATCGACAGCGTGGTCAAAGCATAAACGGGCTGTGACGTTCCGCCACTGCGGGAGCGATGAGACCTGTACCGTCCGAAGTAGCTAGTGAAAGAGCTCAGCCGTGGTCAGCATCACAAAAAAGACTGTCACCAAATCGCTTACAAGTGACATGCGTCGTGCCACCAAGCGCCTGTATGAGCAAATGTGTAAAGCGTTGCTTACGGAAGAGAACGCAATGAGGCGGCAGGCACGGCTCGAGATGCCGAAAAAGAAGCGAAAATATACTGTCGATATGGAGATGGTCGACAAGCTGGACGCCGGCTTTCGAGGTGAAATAAGCTATAAAATTTTTGGAAATAAGCAGCTTCGAATCGACCGCCCAAAAGAACTAACCCGTGAGCACGGTATCTTTGAAAAAACGAAGAAAGTTCTAAAGCGCAACGCAGAAACGGGCGCAGTTTATTTGAGCCTTCACGAAAAGAAGAGTTGGGCTAGGGTTACGAGCCATCAGTACGCTGAGGACGGCACTCTTCGCACGAAGCATGTAAAATATCGAGACGGGCGCTTCGAGGAAAAGTGGGAGCGGGACGAAACCGGTTCCCTTGTCCGGACACGGTATGTCAACCGAGGCAGGCTCAGTGGTCGGCTGTTTCGGCCTGTTTCTGAGGAGCTGAGTGCGCCTGAGCCTGGCGGACCAGAGAACAGACTCTACCGCAAACTGACTCGTCAAGTAGGGTCCAGGCGGGAAACATTTGAGCGGGACGACAAAGGCGGCCTTGAGCTAGTCGGCTATAAACGCCCCGGCTTTTCCAGGAATACAACGAAATCGGAAGATCGCCATACCTCGCAAACGAAGATTCGGAAACTTGGTGGGACATTCAGCAAATCTTACAGGTCCCTCCTGGACAAGGAAGGCAACGAAGTAGGCCGAGATATCCTGAGTCACCGTCGGATGTTCAACAAGAGATCGGCCATCTACGATGAGTCCACAAAGCAATTGACAAGCATTAAACACACCTTCGGCAAAATTTATAAGAGTGAGTCGCAATACCTGAGCGCTGAGATAAAGAAAGTCTCAAAAAAGATACTCGGAGTGACGGTTCGTCGGAAACTGACGGCATTGAGCGAACCTGAACTTTGCGCGCAGAGACTCCGTGTTTCGGAATCGGTCGAGCATAGGAAAGCCTGGCAGGAGCCCACCGCTATCACCAGATCTTCGCCAAGGGAGGATCCTAGCATCCCTTTGGTGTCGAATCCGGACCGGACTGACCGAGTTCGAAACGGCCGTGGTGTCCAGACCGAAGCCAAACTCACGCTCGTGAACGACAAACCAGTTGATCTTGCTTCACAAAACTCCCCCCTATTTCTCCAACAGGCATCAGAGCAGCAGTTTGGTTTGCAACCACAATCTCCGTCGTCAGCAGTGCATTTTTCGGATTCGGCTTCTAAGGCGGAAGGGGTTACACTAGGCAAAGGTCCAATATCGCAGAGTCCTCGTCGCGGCAATGAACGGGAGGTGCGATCGGAAGAAAATCTTGACAAGTATCTCGGACATTCCGTCTCGTCAAATGAGTCTCTGTCGGAGATCACGCTTCATGGATCGCCGCAAAAACCAACACTAACCGGCTTGCGGGAAACGCCACCACACTCATCCTTGGATCTGCAATCGTCTGACGCCATAAACGATGCTCAGGCTCCGCAGGTAACTTCTTCAGCGGTCAGTCATCAGTCTGCTCCGGAACAAGAGCTCTTGAGTTTTTTGAATGGTGTGCCAGCCCCAGTGCATAGTGGCGGAGAGCGTATTGCTGAGCACAACCGAGATGTTGCTGCATCAAATGCGGCTTTTGATCCGCAGTCATTGTTCGGCGAACCAGACTTGTCACGCGCTTCGGAATTAAGGCTGGAATTTCCAGCGCAAGGCGACCTTCTATCGGATGCGGAACAGCAAGCGTTGCTGAACGGGTTGCTGGCTATACCGCTACCGGCTCGTTCTGTGAATTCCGAACGATCGATGATTTTGGAAGGTTCACGGAGTCGAGAGCGGCCCGTGTCAGGAGGGCTTTCGCTATAGAGTGGGAAATGAGACACCCCGGCAAGGCGCTTCACGCCCTCACCCTCGGCCACACAAAGTTATCGATGATTTGTAAACTCGGAACAAATTTCATCGATTCTGCGAAGGTCTTCTCCACTAGGATCGGGTTGTTCAAGACCAACCTGACGGAAAGACCACCGATGACCAATGACATGATGAGCGTGCGCTCCTCGGATTTTGCCGAATGACGATCCGCTACGAAACCAGGCGCAGCGATGACCATGACCTTCGAGAGCGGATGAAGGCGCTGGCGCATGAACGCCGCTGCTTTGGATATCGACGCCTTCATGTGCTGCTCATGCGTGAGGGTCGCCTTGTGAACCACAAGCGGCTCTTCCGGCTCTATCGGGAGGAGAAGCTGTCAGTGCGCAAACGTGGCGGCCGGAAGCGAGCGATCGGCACACCCGCGCCGATGCTGATCCCGATGGCAGCCACTGATCGATGGTCGCTGGACTTCGTGTCGGATTAACTCACCGATGGTCGCAGGTTCCGGGTGTTTGCGGTCGTCGGCGATTGCACCAGGGAATGCCTGGGCCTCGTCGCCGATACGTCCCTTTCCGGCCTGCGGGTTGCCCTTGAGTTGGACCGGATCATCGAGGAACGAGGCAAGCCGAAGATGATCGTCAGCGACAAATGGCAGCGAGTTCACCAGCAACGCGATCCCGCAATGGACGGATTGGACCAAGGTGGAATGGCACTACATCGCACCGGGTAAGCCGATCCAAAATGCCTTCATCGAAAGCTTCAATGGGCGGCTGCGAGACGAATTCTTGAATGAACGCTAATCTCGGCACTGACCCATGTTGCTCGCTCAGCGCTTTCAAACTGGCGCAGCGATTATAATCCTGTTTCATAACGCCCATCGTTTATGTTGTGGAAGAGATTAGGTTTTCCTGATCTGGATGCGATCCTGTGGGGTGTCGAGGGTTCTGCCGGGCGCGATCGAGGATCTGACGTGCTTGCGGGGTGGCGAGTTTGGAACGGCTGAAGATCCATGGGCCATCGGGTAGCGGATGAGCCCCCTCAATATCGCCAGCCTCGGCCGCCAGACGCGGCGTTCCCGACCAACTTCGCCGCACCGCCCAGATTAAGCCACGGCTCGACCCCGTCGACCTGGGGACGGAAGACCGGAATCTTGCGATATGACCTCAGCGCGGTGACCCGCTCCCGTGTCCACCGATTGCCATTGCCGGTCGTCAGTCCGTTGCGATTGAGGACACCGGCAATCACATCATCATTGGCGATAAGGACTAGCTGTCGTACGGCGTCGACGATATCCTCAGGCTGTCAGTACCGGCGCAATACTCCCCAATAGTGCCGTTTGAGTCTTCCCCAGGTGCTGCGGCCATCGGTCTTCCGGGGCGCGCCCCGGAAGACCGATGGCCCGTCATCGCCGATACTCCTTCCGATGGTCGGAAGGGGATGTTGGTGATCAAGCTGAGGGAGACGATCATGATCCTGGATCTGCATCAGCAGGGGCTGACGGTGTCAGCTATTTCCAGAGAAACAGCCATCGATCGCAAGGCGGTGCGCAAGTACATAGAGCGAGGCCTCGAAGCTCCGGCCTATGGTCCAAGAAAGCCTCGGGCGACGGTCATCGACCCGTTCGCTTCATACCTGCGGGAACGGGTAAAATCCTACCCTGGTCTGACGGCAGTCGATTATTTCGAGAACTGCGTGAACGAGGCTATACCGGCGGCTACACGGCTGTGACGGATTTTCTCCGCGAGGTTCTCGCCTTCTACGATGCCATCGGCAAGGTCCTGGCGCAGGAGGGCCGCCCATGAGCGCGACCCTTGATTCCATTCCGTCCATGATCGATCGTATCCCTCATGATCTCGTCGGCCTGAAGATGCCACGTGCACTCGAAGCTCTCGACCATGTCGTTCGACGCGTCGAGCACGGTGAGCTTTCCGCCCTGGAAGCCATTGATATCCTTCTCTCCGAGGAACTCACCTTACGCGAGAACAGCCGGATCAAGACCGCACTGCGAATGGGTAGGCTTGCCACGATCAAGACGCTCGCCGGCTTCGACTTCACCTTCCAGCCTTCGCTCGATCGCGATCGTATCCTCACCCTGGCGCAGCTCGGCTTCGTCGATCGTCATGAAGCCGTTCATTTCCTTGGCCCACCGGGAACAGGCAAAAGCCATCTCGCCACAGCGCTCGGCGTCGAAACCGTGAAGGCCGGAAAGAGCGTGTATTTTACGACGCTCGCCGATCTCATTGGTTCGCTTGCCCGTTCCGAACGAGAAGGCAGGCTTCAGGATCGCATTCGCTTCTTCTGCAGGCCAAGCTTGCTGATCGTCGACCAGATCGGCTACCTGCCGGTCGTCCAAGGCGGCGGCAATCTCTTCTTTCAGCTCGTCAACGCCCGATATGAACGCGGCGCGATGATCCTGACGTCAAACCGAGGCTTCGCGGAATGGGGCGATGTGTTCGGAGATCCCGTCGTCGCGACGGCGCTGCTCGACAGATTGATTCAGGAGATGCCGAACTCGCGGCACAGCGCCGCAATCTTCTCGCCATCCAGAGCCCGCGCAACGAATTTGAGACGCTCGTCCATGAGATTACACTCCTGCCAAGGCACCTTTGCTCTCCTCGCAAAGGCCAAAAGTGTAACCCATGTCTCCGGTATGAACTGTCACCCTTCTCTCGGGAAGGACACTCACGGATCGGTCGAACATCCACGCCGGGACTTCAAAAAGCCGATCAGAAGAAGCGCCAGAAAGGCTGCAGCGAAAAATAGCCGTTCCTTTGGTCAGCGCCTCATGGACGTGGACGAACTGACCGGACCAGGGATGCCACGGATACAAAAGCTCACGAACCTCCGTCCCGTGGGTGTTCTGTCGTCGTGTTGTACAATAATTTCCGGCCCTCGGCTGGATGACACCTGCCGAGTTCTTCAAACAATCAACCCGCGACTTGATGCGGTGCTGCGCAGCCGGAATGGCTCCGCACCGCAACCCGCCGTTACCGCCCCGAATACAGCAACCGCTGGAATGAATTCAAAATTGGATAAAACTTAGGGGCAAGGTCAATCACCGAGTAAGCTCCCGGAAAGGGCCGCCTTCCAACGCTGATGTGAATATCGGAAGTCGTAGAACCGCTGCTGTTTGCGTCGGTGTCCAGTCCCAAGCCAGCAATCGCTCCAGTCTGCTGAACCGCAACCTGTCTCGGCTTTGGCGTCCCACAGACTGGCGTCTGCCCGCTCATTTGTTTTCGTTCTTTTAATTTGCAAGCAGTTCAATGAAAGACGGTTTCGCTGTTGTTATAATGATTGCGATTGTAATAATATAAACTGAAATTGTGGAAGTATAATATTGATTTGGGATTTAATAGGACTAGGCTTTCCATTGCTCCTGGCGGCGAAGCCCCGGACGGAACAAAATCGTTCCAATTCCATGGAGGAAGTCATGGCGCAGGCCAAACCGGCTCCGTATGATACTGCTACCGACCAGCATAATCGCGTGTGTATCGACGGCTTTAAGGTCGTAAGCACGCGTTTGCGATCGGCTGAATATGAGACCTTCTCCCACCAAGCGCGCTCGCTGGGACTGTCTGACAGTATGGCCATGCGCGTTGCAGTGCGCCGCATTGGGGGCTTTCTCGAAATAGATGAAAAAACGCGTGGTAAGATGGAAGGTATTCTTTTGTCCATGGGAACGCTTTCAGGCAATATTGCCGCCCTGTTGTCTGCTTACGCGGATAATCCGCGGCCGGATTTGGAGGCCCTGAGAGCCGAACGTATCGCTTTCGGCAAGGCGTTCGCCGACCTTGACGGCTTGCTCCGTTCTATTTTGTCCGTATCCCGCCGGCGTATAGATGGTTGCGCTATGCTGAAAGACACATTGCAGCGCTGACGTGGCACCCGCCCGGGAGCATGTTCGATGCCGGATCGACCTCAGGTTATCATTCGCATAGTACCTGATGGTGGAACTAGGACCCTCCAGCAGATCATCAATCAGCTGGAGTATCTCTCCCGGAAGGGAAAACTCGAGTTGCAGCGTTCAGCCCGGCACCTCGATATCCCCGTGCCGCCGGATCAAATCGCTGAACTTGCCCGAAGCTGGGTGCAGGAGACCGGAGTTTATGACGAAAGTCAGCCGGATGAGCGAAGGGAACAGGAGTTGACCACGCATATTATCGTAAGCTTCCCCCCGGGCACAGGTCGAGCAGATGCTTATGCGGCGAGCCGCGAGTGGGCAGCCGAGATGTTTGGGTCAGGCAACGGGGGCGGGCGATACAACTATCTTACGGCCTTCCACGTTGACCGCGATCACCCGCACCTGCATGTCGTGGTCAACCGCCGCGAACTTCTGGGACGTGAGTGGCTGAAGATTTCGCGGCGCCACCCGCATCTGAATTACGAAGCCTTGCGCATGAAGATGGCCGAGATTTCGCTCCGCCACGGCATTGTCCTTGATGCCAGCTCACGAGCAGAACGTGGTATCCTTGAGCGTCCGATGACTTACGCCCAGTTCCGGCGCCTTGAGCGGCAGGCCAGCCGGGTCCGGTTCGACGATGCAGATACGGAACAGGGGTCACCGCGTGAAGATCATCCCTTGCAGGACCAACCTGTGGATACGTTGCCTCCTGCCGGGCCTTCGAGCAAATCGAAGGCCGCAGTTCAACCGTCCGTAGCACATAACGCGTCGCCCGTTCCCTTGTTGGAGAGCGCAGGATTCGTTCCGGCGGGCAACCTCGGTGATGACGCACCAAATGCTGTCCGGGACGGCGCATGCAAGCCAAGGGACAATTCCGGAGTTCCTGGCACAGCAAACCAGAATGCGGTGCAGTCGCCAGACACCGCGCAAGAGAATCGAAAACGACGACGCGATGATGCTGGCGAGCCGAGTGGGGCAAAGGGCGGGAGATCAATTGCCACCGAGCCGGAGACAACCGCCCGGGAGCAGAACGATCGCAATAACCCCGCAACATTGCTGGCCGCCCCCCCCAGGTCACTGTCGTTGAATGACACCGCCCGTAGCGGATCGGCGACTGATTCACTGCCTGCGGTTTTCGAAAGCCAGCAGCAGAGACGGCTTTCCTCGAAGCGGGCACTTGAGGACGAGGCACCGGGTGACCGAAAACGGGCAAGGGATGGGAGCAGCCAGGATCGTCGCCGGGATTAGGACGCAGGTAAGGAGCCAATCATGACCCATGGGCAGTTCACCGATTATCGCGCGCGTCCGGCGCTGACAGTCTCGGACGACGGCCATGGAACGGCAACAATCCCGGCGCTGGAGGGGCAGATCAAGGTACGGGGCGGCGGAGAGGGCGCGGCAGTCGCGGCCGATCTGCCGACACGACCGAATGAAGGAGTGCACCCACATATCAGGGAAATGCCGGCGAGTACTGCTGCCGGCCTCATCGAGGCCGCTGCGGACTCGCCTGGCGCATTCGAAGCGACTGCAAATGTACCCGCCATCCTGCACAATAACAAAGGTGATTTCCGCGCCGCCATGCAGCACTTGCGCTCGCTTGAACCGGAACGATCAGACAGGCGCGCCGGTGAACCTGCCATGTCGCCGGAGCCGCCAGCACGGGCCGCGAAGCGACTGCGCGGAAACCAGTCCCCCGGCTGGACAGTCAAATCGGCCGTACAGCGGCAAAGCGCGCTCGGCAGTCTCTGCCAGCCGAGCAACGCCCATCCGAAGCGAGTGTATACAACATTCGGCCACCGACAGAAACAACACGGGGAAACTGGCAGGAAAGCTCATCAATTCCGGACGCCACTCCCGTCTACTTACCCCATTCGGGTCCACCCGCGCATTGGTTCGGGAGGGATACCGATACGGATAGAAACTCGGCTGATACCATTCCGCTTGCGAACTGGGGGGTGGAGGAGACCGTGAAGCCGAAAATCTTGCGGTTCATGCGAACACTCCAACTTCCGACACGATGAGAGGTTCTCGCAGCGTGACACATACCGAAGTTCTGGACGATGCCGGCAGTACCCGCACGAAAGAACTCCACAGTCGTTTCCGCGAAGAAACGACCCCCGGATCATCTCAGGGGTTATTTCCGGGTACGCAAACCTCGCCACAAGGTCGCCACGAGGATATCCCCGACCTGAACGAAGCAGCTCTGGCCGAAATCGATGCGGCATACGACGCCCCGTTGAGAATGCCCGGGGGGACGACGAGTGTCATACCGGATATGCAGTCCGGATCAGGCGAGGCATTCCCCGGGGTCGTGGACGGGCCCTGCGTCGATCCGGAGATGCACGCTGTTAAACGCCATGGACTCTTGCCGCAAGCACCGGAGTGCGCTGCAGCGGAGCCCTGTGGCTGGCCTGGCTTCACATCGGCCGATCTTGAAAAAATCGATGCAATCGTGAGTTTTCGCTCGGACGGTTGGTCCCCGACGCGAAACATTCCGCCGAAATTCACCGCGGCTGGTCCCGACAGCGTCTCCCGGAATGGGCGCGCTGTCAGAAATTCGCGCGGGATGCCGGCCTGCGACACGGCGCACGCCGGGAATTTTCCGATCTGTCCGGCGCTGAAACGGCTCACATCAAGAAGTGTGCGCGGCTCGCAACGACCACTGCTGAAAAGGGAAAGCAACAGATATCGTCTCCGGCTGACCTGCGGTCCGGTTCAGGCAACCCATATCCCGACGCAATCAGCCGCCGGTCATCTGCCCACAATGTCCCACGATGCCAGTCAACTGACGTCATTGTGGCTCCGCGAGCCCGAGATGATCTGTAACGAACTAGTAGCAAGCGCTTGCCCGACGCCGGTTGCCTGCATCGCCAGACCACGAAAAAACGTCGGGCACGCACCCGCTAGGTTTCATGATACCGCTCCTGTTCCCGGACACCATCGTCCTAGCAGAAGGGGTAGGTTCACGCCTTTTGATGATGTGATGCTGTCGGAAATCGACGGCTGGATGAACGGGACCGCGGGAGCCGGCCACCGGCCAGCCGACCGGAACCGCGATCGCGTGAAGGTTACGACCGTTGGGTTCTGTTCTGGCAGCGCCCGGACCTCAAACGCGATTTCCGATTTGTCCCGCAGTGTTTGGTGAAGAGATGAACTCGAGCAAGAGCACGCCCCTACGTTTGGCCGTTAGTGTCGTATGCTCGCTGGCAGCCGGTCTTTGTGTTGCAAGCTTGTATGTAACGTTCCGCCAAGGCTTTAATGGCGAAGCGATGATGACCTTCAGTGTCTTCGCCATCTGGTACGAGTCGCCGCTCTATCTGGGGCATACGACCTCGGTATTCTACTACGCTCTGGCCATTGTCGTATCAACTTCAGCCGTCGTTCTACTCAGCCAACTGTTCGTGTCGCTGCGCAACCGCGAGCATCATGGAACGGCTCGCTGGGCGGAATTCGGGGAAATGCGACGTGCCGGCTACCTGCAGCGTTACACCAGTATCAATGGTGCGGTGTTTGGCAAGACCTGTGGTCCCCACTGGTTCGGCAGCTATCTGACCAACGGCGAACAGCCCCATAGTCTGGTCGTCGCGCCGACGCGAGCCGGCAAGGGCGTCGGCGTCGTCATTCCGACGCTGCTGACCTTCAGGGGCTCGGTGATAGCACTCGATGTCAAAGGTGAGCTTTTTGACCTGACGTCCAGGGCACGAAAGGCAAACGGCAACGTCGTTTTCAAGTTCGCGCCTCTGGATCCGGAGCGACGGACCCATTGCTACAATCCGGTTCTCGATATTGCGGCAATGCCTCCCGAGAGGCAGTTTACCGAGACACGCCGACTTGCTGCAAACCTTATCACTGCGAAAGGCAAGGGAGCGGAAGGCTTCATCGATGGCGCACGAGACCTTTTTGTTGCGGGTATCCTTGCTTGCATCGAGCGCGGCACTCCGACAATAGGCGCAGTCTACGACCTTTTTGCCCAGCCTGGCGAGAAGTACAAGCTTTTTGCGCAACTCGCGGAAGAAAGCCAGAATAAGGAGGCTCAGCGCATCTTTGACAACATGGCGGGCAACGACACGAAAATCCTGACCTCCTATACGTCGGTGCTCGGCGACGGCGGTCTCAATCTTTGGGCTGATCCGCTGGTCAAGGCAGCGACCAGCCGATCCGACTTTTCCATCTACGACCTGCGTCGCAGGAAGACCTGCGTTTATCTTTGTGTAAGTCCCAACGATCTTGAGGTCGTTGCTCCGTTGATGCGCCTTCTTTTTCAGCAGGTCGTGTCGATTTTGCAGCGATCCCTGCCAGGGAAGGACGAGCGCTACGAAGTTCTGTTTCTCCTCGACGAATTCAGGCATCTGGGCAAACTTGAGGCCATCGAGACCGCGATCACCACCATCGCCGGATACAATGGCCGTTTCATGTTTATTATTCAGAGTCTCTCCGCGCTGACGGGTACCTACGACGAGGCGGGCAAACAGAACTTTCTCAGCAATACCGGTGTGCAGGTATTTATGGCCACCGCTGACGACGAAACACCGACATATATCTCGAAGGCTATCGGGGAATATACGTTCAAGGCGCGCTCGACCTCCTATAATCAGACACGCATGTTCGACCAGAACATCCAGATCTCCGATCAGGGGGCACCGCTTTTGCGCCCCGAACAGGTGCGCTTGATCGACGACAGGAATGAAATCATCCTCATAAAGGGGCACCCGCCACTTAAACTGCGAAAAGTGCAATATTACTCGGATCGCGCGCTGAAGCGTATTTTCGAAGCCCAGACCGGTTCGCTCCCCGAGCCAGCGCCCCTTGTGCTGCCGGAGAACATCAATCGCGGAGACCTGGAACAGCCGACTGTCCTCGCGGCGGCGCGAGAGCCCGGCGACAAGGATTTTGTAGGCGACAATGCGGAAACCGATGGGTACAACGGCAACTGCAATCACGACAACGATGGGGCCATCGGATTTGATATCCCGTACGGCCCGATTGAAATCGACGATCTGGAGGAATACGCCAGCACAGCTTGTGTCACCGCCGATGCCGGCCCGTCTGCCGAAGTCGCTCCGGCTCTGGTTGCGCAAGAACAATTGCTGAAACGGATAATCGCGCTTCAGCAACGGTATAGGTCTGGCTCGTCAAACCCCGGGGATTGATTTGAAGCAGCGTCGTTCGGCATCATTCGATGCCGGAGTCGGTCAGATATTGCGGTTCGATCGATGCGGTGCCAGACCTAGAGCATGTCCTGCGATTGATGAATCGATTGTGAGGTGACGAGAGCGACCGAAGCTGATTCAACATCCACAGCGGAGAGGTGGATGATGGGACAGGCCCTGAGTGATGATCTCCGAATACGGGTTTTGAAAGCGTCTGCGTCGGGCATGTCGGCTCGGCAGGCTGCGGCTCGTTTCGGTGTTGGGATTTCGACAGCGATCCGCTGGATCGCAAGAGCGAAAGAGGGTGAGTTAACTGCTCGGCAGAGCTGGCTCGGGAAATCTACACAGCTAGGATAAGTGGAATTTCTGCCTGACTTCGGCTTAGATGCCGGGAACAGGAGCACTGCTGTCCGGTTTAAATTGTGTCACCATTGGAGGCTCATCTGGCCGGGATTTCCGGGAGGGCTGTGGCGTGGCTTTAGCAGGCGGTCGATCCTTTTGCGGTGCATCAGGTTGGTGCGCACCAGGCGGGCGAAGGCCAGCGGGCTTATGATGGTGGCCTGGTCGGCCTTTGCCATCTGCAGCAGCAGATAGGCGATCAGAGCGACGGCCACCTGGATGCGCACGGCATTTTCGCTGTTGCCGAGGAAATGGCGGATCTTCAGCGTCTGCTTGACCCAACGGAAAAACAGCTCGATTTCCCAACGGCGCTTGTAAAGCGCGGCGATCTCCTCGGCCGGAGAGGTAAGATCGTTGGAGAAGATGCGCAGCACCTTGCCGGTCTCGATCTGCACGCCGATCTCGCGCACCGGCCGGTTCATCGGGTTGCGGCGGCTCTTGGCCTGACGCTGCGGCAACAGGCCGATGCGGTCGAACAGGATGCCGGCATCCTCGTTTGCCGCCTGCTCGGCGCTCACCGTCAGTTTCGTGTGGGACTTTAGGCGGCTGACGATGCGGCAGCCGGCGGCGTCCAGCTTCGCCCACCAGCCGAAGTCGTAATAGCCGAGGTCGAAGACATAGGTGGCGCCGGCCTCGATCGGCATCTCCTTGGCGGCGGTGATGTCGTTGACATTGGCCGCGGTGACGGCCGCATAGATCGGCCGTTCGGCATTGGCATCGTAGACGACGTGCATCTTGGCGCCGCAGGCCTGATCGGAAAAGCGGGCCCAGTGCGATCCCGCCCCGGAAAGGCGCAGGCTGCTGCCGTCGATCAGATAAACCGCCTCGCCGACGACCCGCTTGAGCCCGCGCCCGGCGCGAGCCACCATCTGCGTGAACAACTCTGCAAAAACGGCGCTCGGACGCAGGCCGTTGGCATCGGCGAAGGTCGAGCGCGACACCGGGCGAGCGCCGAGATGGTAAAGGCGGGCAGTATGGCTTTCCAGGGAGCCGACGATCTCGCGCGGGCTGACGGCACCGGCAAGCTGGCCGTAAAGCAGCGCGATCAACTGGCTCTTCGTCGACAGCCGCCGAACGTGCTTGTCGGCCTGATGCTCCTCCACAAGTCTTTCGAACACCGTCCACGGAATCCGCTTCAACAGATCATGAAAGACGCTATTGTCATGCCGCACGGTGTTGTTCCTCTTTCGTGTTGTCAGTACCGGAGCAATACTCCCCAATAGTGCCGTTTGAATCTTCCCAGGAGCTGCGGCGCTGGTCTTCCGGGGCGCGCCCCGGAAGACCAGCGGCGCGTCATCGCCGATACTCCTTCCGATGGTCGGAAGGGGGATATTGGTGATCAAGCTGAGGGAGACGATCATGATCTTGGATCTGCATCAGCAGGGCCTGACAGTGTCAGCTATTTCCAGAGAAACCGGCATCCATCGCAAGACGGTGCGCAAATACATAGAGCGGGGCCTTGAGGTCCCGGCTTATGGACCGAGAAAGCCTCGCGCGACGGTTATCGATCCGTTTGCTTCATACCTGCGGGAGCGGGTGAAGACCTATCCCGGCCTCACTGGTAGTCGGTTGCTCCGAGAACTCCGGGATCGAGGTTATGCCGGCGGTTACACCGCCGTCACGTATTTTCTTCGTGACGTGCGACCTCCGGCAAATCCAGGTTTCGAGGTTCGCTTCGAGACGCCGCCAGGCGAACAGGCCCAAGTCGATTTCGCCCAGTTCCACGTCGTTTTCACTGACGAGCCAATGACGCAAGGATCGTTTGGTTGTTCTCGATGGTGTTGGGTCACAGCCGCCTCATCTGGGCACGCTTCGTCATGCATCAGAATCTGCCGACCGTCCTACGTTGCCACATCGCCGCTTTCGAGGCGATTGGTGGTGCGCCGCGGGAGGTGCTCTACGACCGGATGAAGACTGCCGTTATCGGCGAAGGTCAGACGGAGGGCATCATCTACAACCGTGCTCTCATCGACCTGGCCCGCCATTATGGATTTCATCCTAAGGCGTGCAAGGCCTACCGAGCCAAGACAAAAGGCAAGGTCGAGCGGCCGTTTCGGTATATCCGCGAAGACTTCTTCCTCGCTCGTTCGTTCCGCAATCTCGACGACATGAACGCCCAGCTCCGGCACTGGCTCGACACCGTCGCCAATCCAAGGAAGCACGCGACGACCCAGCGTGTCGTCAACGAGGCCTTCGCCGAGGAGCGGCCGTATCTGCGGCCGCTACCTCTGGCACCGTTCAAATCCGTTCTGAAGCTGGAGCGCCGCGTATCGCGGGAAGGCATGGTCAGCGTCGGCGGCAATACCTACAGCGTTCCGGATGCCACACGCAGTCGCATGGTTGAGGTCCACTCTCTCGCCGACGAAGTCCGCATCTTCGAGAACGGCACACTGATCGCCACTCATCCTGTGCTGGAGGGCCGCAAACAGCGCCGAGTCCATCCCGATCATCGACGATCGATGACGCCGCAACATAGGCCAAGGACACGAGACGAATCCCTTGTCGTCAAGCCTGCCGGCGACACCGTGCTGCAGCGGTCGCTCGCCTTCTATGACGCCGTCGGCAAAGTCCTGGCACGGGAGAGCCGCCCATGAGCGCGACCCTCGATGCCATTCCATCCATGATCGACCGTATTCGCCATGATCTCGTCGGTCTGAAGATGCCGCGCGCACTGGAAGCACTCGACCATGTCGTGCGCCGCCTCGAGCACGGTGAGCTATCTGCCCTCGAGGCTATCGATATCCTGCTGTCCGAGGAACTGACCCTGCGCGAGAACAGCCGCATCAAGACCGCTTTAAGAATGGGCAGGTTAGCGACGATCAAAACCCTTGCCGGTTTCGACTTCACCTTCCAACCTTCCCTCGACCGAGATCGCATCTTCACCCTGGCCCAGCTTGGCTTCGTCGATCGACACGAGGCCGTGCATTTCCTCGGCCCACCTGGAACCGGTAAGAGTCATCTTGCCACGGCGCTCGGCGTCGAAGCCGTCAAAGCTGGAAAGAGCGTCTACTTCACGAACCTTGCCGACCTCATCGGTTCGCTGGCCCGTTCCGAACGGGAGGGTCGGCTTCAGGAGCGCATTCGCTTCTTCTGCAGGCCAAGCCTGCTGATCGTCGATGAGATCGGCTACCTGCCCGTCGTCCAGGGCGGCGGCAATCTATTCTTCCAACTCGTGAACGCCCGATATGAGCGAGGTGCGATGATCCTGACATCAAACCGCGGCTTCGCTGAATGGGGCGATGTCTTCGGCGATCCAGTTGTCGCAACGGCGCTGCTCGACAGACTGTTGCATCATGCCGTCGTCGTTCAGATCGAAGGATCGAGTTACCGATTGCGCCAGCATGCCGAACTGATGCCGGAGCATGTTCGCTCCAAAGCCCTCATCGCACCACCGGCATTCGCCCCACCTCAAAAGCCGCGCGGGCGGCCGCCGAAAAATCCTCAATTCTCCCTGGCATCCACGTCGGCATAAGTGGGGAATTTTACTTCGGCACTTCTGGGGAAAATTACGCGGCATTGACACGTGTCCGAGATCGTCGCGAAACGCTCGAACATGAGTAGAATCAACACCGTGCACCATGTCCACCAAATTTAAACCGGACAGCAGTGGAACAGGAGAGACCATGACGAGAGACCGCGCCGGAACCATACCCGGCCTTCAAGGCAAAGGTGGCGCTTGCCGCCATCAGGGGCGAGCAGACGCTGGTGGAATTGTCCCAGCAGTTTGACGTGCACGCCAACCAGATCAAACAGTGGAAAGACCAGCTCCTTGAGGGGGCGACAGGCGTTTTCGGTGATGAAGCGAAGGCGGAACCGGCGGGTCCAACCGTGGATGTCAAAACACTGCACGCCAAGATCGGCGAGCTGACACTGGAGAACGATTTTTGTCCGGTGCGCTCGGCAAGGCGGGATTGCTGGGCGGAAAGAAATGATCGACCGCGCACACAAACTGTCGGTCGTGCGCCAGGCGAAGCTTCTCGGCTTCAGCCGTGGCAGCGTCTACTATTCTCCACGTCCAGTGTCGGGTGGCGATCTTGCTCTGATGCGCCGATTTGATGAACTGCATCTCGAATACCCGTTTGCGGGAAGTCGGATGTTGCAGGGGCTTTTGAGGGGAGAAGGGCTGGAAGCTGGGCGATTGCACATTGCCACGCTGATGAAGAAGATGGGCATTGAGGCTATCTACCGCCGCCCAAACACTTCGAAACCGGCTCCCGGTCACAAGATCTATCCTTATCTCCTGCGAAAACTGGCGGTCATCGGCCCAACCAGGTATGGGCAATGGACCTGACTTACATCCCTATGGCACGGGGCTTCGTCTATCTCTGCGCCGTCGTCGACTGGTTCAGTCGTCGGGTTCTGTCGTGGCGGTTGTCGATCACGATGGAAGCGGACTTTTGCATCGAAGCGGTCGAGGAAGCGCTTGCTCGTTACGGCAGGCCGGAAATCTTCAATACGGATCAGGGATCGCAGTTCACCTCCATCGACTTCACGGCGGTGTTGAAGAAGGCCGAAAGCGCCATCTCGATGGACAGCAAAGGCGCATGGCGGGACAACGTCTTTGTCGAGCGGCTCTGGCGGTCGATCAAATACGAGGAGGTTTACCTCCACGCCTATAAAACCGTCTGAAGCTCGCGCTGGCATCGGCACCCGACGCCCACATTCATCCCTTGACCGGCAGACGCCGGATCAGGCTTACTTCAACGCGCTGGCACCGATGATTGTGGCAGCATAATCGAGGCGGAAATCCACTTAGAAAAACGCCCGAAGCTGTTCAGACAAACCGAGCCAGCTCTGACAACATTCTCGAACGCGACATCAGGGTTTTTGCGACGGGAAGAAAATCGTGACTGTTCAGCGACACTGCTGACAGAGCCAAGGTCAGCGCAGTGATCTATAGTTTGATGCTGACCTGCCGCGCCTGTGGCGTCGACCCTCTGATCTGGCTGCGGCACGTGCTTACTGAGTTGCCGCAGCGAGACGACTACGCCGACATCGGCGACCTGCTACCGATCAACTTCTCGAAAACCTCCGCCGCCTAACGGAGCCGGATATCGCTACCGATGCGAGGCGGCTCCAGCGGTGCCGCAGCCGTCAATGCGCATCGAAAATCGCGCTTACCAATCTTCGGCAGGATATATCCTGATGTATATGCCGTGCGGCTGGTGGCAACGCTTTAGGGAGATCAATTTCTTAATGGTAAGTCACGGGGTGCATATCCAAGCCCTCTTGCCCTCGAAAAGCCAACAAATGTCACCGTCAAATGGCGTGGAATGACCTTTGATATCACTATCCGTCGCTGTCGAGCTGCAGATATGCTTAAGCAAAGGGCCACACAATTATTCGATAGCGTTTCGATCGTAAAAATGCCATTATTCGTTTCGAGTTCCTTGATTAGTTAAGCTATATATATCACCTCACCTTTTATCATTGCTACAACGACGCATTCTTCATCATATAGAAAATTAAACAAATCTCTCCTATCTTGCAAGTATGGTATGGCTAACCTACAAATTGATGGATAATGAAGGTTATCACATGCGGAATGCCCTGTTCGACGCTACTAGGAGCTACGCAGTTCATAAGAGAGGGACGGTTAGAGTCAAATACCTTTATCTTGAGAGTGCGGATGCAGAACGCTCTGTGGACGCTGGACGGTTGGTCGGAACCGGAACATATGAAGTTCAGACCTACCCTCCGTATGCCGCTCCTGTTGATGCAAAGCCCTGGTTCATCGTTGTTGACAGCAGCGCAAACCTGAATGGCGCGATTGATGTGATAGCATGGGGGAGAGCGATAAGGTCATGATCGAAATCCCCGCTCATTGACCTGGCGCTTATGGAGTGTTTTGCGGTTTGTTGCTTTTTGCATGTGTTTGTTTCCCTTAAAGTCCTTGTATTTAACCGTCATATGCGGCGGGTAATAGATTATTATCAATAAGTCAGGTCAACAATATGCTTGTGTTGATTATTTCTATGCTTCCGATGCTTGGCGACCGCTGATCGAGCAGCCACGGACGGGCGCGTCACGCCACTATTATACTATATTGCTATTTATCACCTCTTTACGATTATTTGGCGTCGTAAGTTTGAGACGATGAGTATTTTCCTATTGCCTCTCGTTATTCTAATCAATTAACTCCAAGTAAGTTCAAGGAAATACTATTCTGGTATTGAACGACCAGGCCTTCTATCGAACCCGTGGAGTGCGAGGCGGGGACCGTTACCCGACTTGGCCAATCAGCAAATCAAGGCAGTCGGTCGTCGCCGGAAACTCTTATGCCTTAAGACATAAATAATACAGATTATCCAAAAGATATATATAAAGAGTCGCATTCATTAATTCGAATAAGAACATAATAAAATTAACGTGAAAGCAGGCGTCAGCATAACACAGTACCCTCATAAAAAACAATTAAATAAAAGTGGCGGCGCAAAAACAAAGGCGCACACGCCGCCATACATCTTGAAGATAACAGAAATACAACACGCACTCAATTGAGCCAACGGTGCGGAACCTCGATTTGGCCGTAAAAAGAACAATCATCCTGCTAAGCTCCCTGAAAGACGGCCGGCCATGATTGCAGTTGGTAATAAGTTTTTCCACTTATGATCGCTAAAGAATGTCGGCGCCTCCCAACGAAGACGGCGCGATCGCTATAGTAACGTAACCAAGGGGAAAACTGGGTAAGGGCAGAATGCACGTTTTGACTCACACCAAAGGTTTACCGCATGACACTTGATGTCGTTTGCTAATTAGGTTTGCACTTATTTAATGGACATTGCGTTTGCCAGTTATCCGCGCTCTGCGTAGTTGCTTACGACAATAATGACGGATCAAAAATAGCCTCAAAATTAGCGGGCATTAAGAAAGTTGTAGTACTAAACAAGATAGAATTTTATTTCAACAATTGAAATATGATGCTCTGGCATCAACTTACAAGTACAAGAGCGATAAGAAACATAAGCGGGGATCCTAAACCCCTGACTGAAGAAAAACAAACTCGCCGGGCCCACATGGCAGCCTGCTTCGAGGCGCGTCTACTCATGCGAAAGCTCTGCCGAGGAAATAGCAAGAACGAAAGCGATGAAGGCCAGAGCACCGCCTATAACATAAAGGCCTTTGCACAGCGCCACGAGCGCGCCAACTGCAACCATCAGCGCAAACGTCATGCCGGGGTTTGGTGATTTTAGGTAAGATTATGGTTGAGGGGAGAGAACCAAATTCGTTCTTCGAAAACGTTCGACGCTTAGTAGGCAGGGTAAGGATGGAGATTGTCTTGGAATGCCAGAACCAATGAGGCTTATATAGGGGATTTCCGGGTGCGCGAGTGACTCCAGGCATTCTGGCTCTATGACCAAGGTTTGTCGCATGGCTGTTCGTGTCTGGAGAAGGGCGCCCTACCTCATTGAGCCGCATTTTTAAAATTTTCAATCGGCAGATATGCCGTTTCGGTGCAATGAGAAGGCATTTTGAATGCCTCTCGTACCTCGCGAAGAGCCGCAGCTTCTGTGCAGTCCTTGGATGACGCTGAAGGTAGAGATCGCAGCTTTAGGTTCTGCCATAGGGCTGCCCGAATAGAGGCAGACCCCTGACCCATCCCACCAGACTATCTTGACCCGGTCTCCACAGTGCGCTTCATAATGCATCCCTCCATCAAATTCCGGGCAACCGGACGACTTTGATAATCTTCATAAAATGTTTGGCAGGATATATAGACATGTCAATTTCAATGGTTCCTACATTTCTAAGTTTCTGTGCATTGGAGCGTGTGTTTTGTAAGCCCCCCGGCCTGAGACGGTGAGCACATTGGTGCCCATGATCGTGTCGGAGGCCGCGCCGGCGGTCCAACCCGCCGTGACGGAAGCGCCGGCCCCGCCGCACCCCCGCCGGAAGCGCAGCGACGTCACGATCGAACTGGGTCGCGACCGACGCGTCCGCATGGACGCCGACATCGACACAGAAGCGCTTCATCTGCGATGATCCCCATTCCGAGCGGCGTGAAGGTCTGGCTGGCGACGGACCATACCGACATGCGCGCAGGCTTTCCCGGATTGTCGCTCTTTGGCCGTATGGGAGTTGCGCCGCGCCAAGCAGCTATTAGCGGGGCGGTAAATCTTCCAAGGCCACCTCCAACATTCAAGCTAATCTTAGCCCGGCCGCGCCGCAGACACCTCCGCCGGCTGTCAGCCGTTTCGACGATGGTCTGGGAAGGGAGCCGTCGTCAAAATGCCCTGTCTCCCTCGTTTGCTCAGTAGCTTCACGCTGTGCTTTCGTCGTCAAAGCCGGAAGGAAAAAGCATGACTAAAGAACTGCATACGACATAAGAGAGATGCGACAGTCGCCGCCTCTTGGGATGCTGGCTAAACGTCAACGTTTTGAAGGAAGACTGGCGACGTGCACATTCGATGTCGCCCCCGGCACTGGGGATCGTCTCATCTGGGTTGGCGCGCTGCACGTGGCCGCGTAAAAAACGGATTCTCTCAACGGTTTGGTGCTTTTTCAAGAACGACTGGCATCTATTGCTCGATCCATCTCCACCCTATTGCAGAAAAAGGTAAATGTCGCTCTGCATGCCTGATGGCCCCAGAGTGGCCGTGTAGGGCACACCATGGATACTGAAGTTGGTCTGGGGGTTGTCCGCGCTCGGCAGCAAGTCATCCCAGTACATTGCAAGCCGAAGGTCCTTCGGTGCCGGTTGATTGCCGTGTTGTTGCCAGCTCGAGAGTCTCCGTTGCGGCATCGACGTCTTGCTGCCCCGAACCCCTCTCCGGCGCCAGCGACTGCGGCGTCACTCGCATCGAACCGCCCACGGAACTGCGACGCGGCACACGGTCGCCGGCGCTACTATCGTGCGAACCGCCGGTTCGAGAGCTGGGCGGCATTCGAAGCGCATCTGGACCGGTGGGTACGCGATGTTGCCGACCAGCGTGAACACGGCACGACTGGCATAGCGCCAGCGGAACGCTTTGCCGCGGAGGCTGGGGCGCTTCGCCCGCTGGCTGGCCGCGCGCCGTTCGGGCAGTTGCGGGATCTCATGCGCAAGGTTCAGGCCGATTGCGCAATCGACCTCGACACGAACAGCTACTCCGTGCCTTGGCGTCTGATCGGCGAGAGCGTTCAGGTCGTGGTACTGGCAGGCCGTGTGATCATCCGTCATGCGGGCCATGTCAATGCTGAATTAGCCCCCGAAAGGCCCGGACATGCTCCGCCACTTAGCTAAGTGGGTAGGAGTAATGTTGGTAATATGACTAGCAGCAATTTTAAGATGGAAGTCCTCGCCGGGCCGGAACGTCGGCGGCGTTGGAGCACGGCAGAGAAGCTGGCGATCATCCACGAAACCTATGAGGCGGACGCGACGGTGAGCATCGTCGCGCGTCGGCATGGCATCCAGCCGAACCAGTTGTTCGCCTGGCGCAAGCTGGCGTCCCAAGGGGCACTGACGGCGACGGCCGCCGAGGAGGAGGTCGTTCCGGCTTCCGAATACCGAGCACTTCAGGCCCAGGTGAAGGAGTTGCAACGCCTGTTGGGCAAGAAGACGATGGAGAGCGAAATCCTGAAGGAAGCTCTCGAAATCGCCGGTGGCCCAAAAAAACATCTGTTGCGCTCGCTCTCTCTTCCGAGGGGGATTTTGGAATGAAGACCGTCTGCGAAACTCTAGGTGTCGCCCGCTCGAATATCGCCGCGCGTGCCGCAAGCTCCCCTTCCAGAGCCAGAGGACGCCCGCCACTCCCGGATCGAGAACTGGTGGAGCACATCAAGGCCATCATCGCCGACATGCCCACCTACGGCTATCGGCGTGTCCATGCCATCCTGCGTCGGAATGCCCGGAAAGATGGGCGTTCGTGGCCCAATGCCAAGCGCGTCTACCGGGTGATGAAGCTGCACAATCTGCTGCTGGTGCGTCATACCGGAGCGGTCGATGATCGCCTTCACGACGGCCAAGTCGCCGTCGAGCGTTCGAACGTCAGATGGTGCTCCGACGGCTTCGAGATCGGCTGTGACAACAAAGAGAAGGTCCGCGTCGCCTTCGCCCTCGACTGCTGCGACCGCGAGGCAATCGCCCATGTCGCCACCACGCAGGGCATCAAGAGCGAAGACGTGCAGGACCTCGTGATCACCGCTGTCGAGAACCGTTTCGGCCGCATCAACGTGCTATCCGAGCCCATCGAATGGCTCACCGACAACGGCTCCTGCTTCATCGCGAAGGACACCGCATCCTTGCTACGCGACATCGGCATGGAGCCGTGCACGACACCGGTGCGAAGCCCACAGTCGAACGGAATGGCGGAGGCGTTCGTCAAAACCTTCAAGCGCGACTACGTCTCGGTCAATCCAACCCCGGATGCTGAAACCGTCATCGCTCAACTGCCATTCTGGTTCGAGCATTACAACAATCTTCATCCACACAGTGCTTTAGGATATCAATCGCCGCGCGAGTTCATCAGCTCGCGATCTCAAACCTGAGCATGTCCGGTCTTTTGGGGGCAACTCCACGGGCCATGTCAATGCCGCGTAATTTTCCCCAGAAGTGCCGAAGTAAAATTCCCCACTTATGCCGACGTGGATGCCAGGGAGAATTGAGGATTTTTCGGCGGCCGCCCGCGCGGCTTTTGAGGTGGGGCGAATGCCGGTGGTGCGATGAGGGCTTTGGAGCGAACATGCTCCGGCATCAGTTCGGCATGCTGGCGCAATCGGTAACTCGATCCTTCGATCTGAACGACGACGGCATGATGCAACAGTCTGTCGAGCAGCGCCGTTGCGACAACTGGATCGCCGAAGACATCGCCCCATTCAGCGAAGCCGCGGTTTGATGTCAGGATCATCGCACCTCGCTCATATCGGGCGTTCACGAGTTGGAAGAATAGATTGCCGCCGCCCTGGACGACGGGCAGGTAGCCGATCTCATCGACGATCAGCAGGCTTGGCCTGCAGAAGAAGCGAATGCGCTCCTGAAGCCGACCCTCCCGTTCGGAACGGGCCAGCGAACCGATGAGGTCGGCAAGGTTCGTGAAGTAGACGCTCTTTCCAGCTTTGACGGCTTCGACGCCGAGCGCCGTGGCAAGATGACTCTTACCGGTTCCAGGTGGGCCGAGGAAATGCACGGCCTCGTGTCGATCGACGAAGCCAAGCTGGGCCAGGGTGAAGATGCGATCTCGGTCGAGGGAAGGTTGGAAGGTGAAGTCGAAACCGGCAAGGGTTTTGATCGTCGCTAACCTGCCCATTCTTAAAGCGGTCTTGATGCGGCTGTTCTCGCGCAGGGTCAGTTCCTCGGACAGCAGGATATCGATAGCCTCGAGGGCAGATAGCTCACCGTGCTCGAGGCGGCGCACGACATGGTCGAGTGCTTCCAGTGCGCGCGGCATCTTCAGACCGACGAGATCATGGCGAATACGGTCGATCATGGATGGAATGGCATCGAGGGTCGCGCTCATGGGCGGCTCTCCCGTGCCAGGACTTTGCCGACGGCGTCATAGAAGGCGAGCGACCGCTGCAGCACGGTGTCGCCGGCAGGCTTGACGACAAGGGATTCGTCTCGTGTCCTTGGCCTATGTTGCGGCGTCATCGATCGTCGATGATCGGGATGGACTCGGCGCTGTTTGCGGCCCTCCAGCACAGGATGAGTGGCGATCAGTGTGCCGTTCTCGAAGATGCGGACTTCGTCGGCGAGAGAGTGGACCTCAACCATGCGACTGCGTGTGGCATCCGGAACGCTGTAGGTATTGCCGCCGACGCTGACCATGCCTTCCCGCGATACGCGGCGCTCCAGCTTCAGAACGGATTTGAACGGTGCCAGAGGTAGCGGCCGCAGATACGGCCGCTCCTCGGCGAAGGCCTCGTTGACGACACGCTGGGTCGTCGCGTGCTTCCTTGGATTGGCGACGGTGTCGAGCCAGTGCCGGAGCTGGGCGTTCATGTCGTCGAGATTGCGGAACGAACGAGCGAGGAAGAAGTCTTCGCGGATATACCGAAACGGCCGCTCGACCTTGCCTTTTGTCTTGGCTCGGTAGGCCTTGCACGCCTTAGGATGAAATCCATAATGGCGGGCCAGGTCGATGAGAGCACGGTTGTAGATGATGCCCTCCGTCTGACCTTCGCCGATAACGGCAGTCTTCATCCGGTCGTAGAGCACCTCCCGCGGCGCACCACCAATCGCCTCGAAAGCGGCGATGTGGCAACGTAGGACGGTCGGCAGATTCTGATGCATGACGAAGCGTGCCCAGATGAGGCGGCTGTGACCCAACACCATCGAGAACAACCAAACGATCCTTGCGTCATTGGCTCGTCAGTGAAAACGACGTGGAACTGGGCGAAATCGACTTGGGCCTGTTCGCCTGGCGGCGTCTCGAAGCGAACCTCGAAACCTGGATTTGCCGGAGGTCGCACGTCACGAAGAAAATACGTGACGGCGGTGTAACCGCCGGCATAACCTCGATCCCGGAGTTCTCGGAGCAACCGACTACCAGTGAGGCCGGGATAGGTCTTCACCCGCTCCCGCAGGTATGAAGCAAACGGATCGATAACCGTCGCGCGAGGCTTTCTCGGTCCATAAGCCGGGACCTCAAGGCCCCGCTCTATGTATTTGCGCACCGTCTTGCGATGGATGCCGGTTTCTCTGGAAATAGCTGACACTGTCAGGCCCTGCTGATGCAGATCCAAGATCATGATCGTCTCCCTCAGCTTGATCACCAATATCCCCCTTCCGACCATCGGAAGGAGTATCGGCGATGACGCGCCGCTGGTCTTCCGGGGCGCGCCCCGGAAGACCAGCGCCGCAGCTCCTGGGAAGATTCAAACGGCACTATTGGGGAGTATGCTCCGGTACTGACAGGCCAGGTCGTGGCCGATCATGTCCTGTGCCAGGGCCGGCGGCAACGGATCGTGGACCGGTCCCATTTTGTCGGCGTGACCGGTGCCGAGGGATCCGTGCGTACAGCTCCCTTGGAAATGCCTCCGGCCACCTTGCTGCGGCCACTCGCGGAATACGAGGCGGTTGTTGGAGGAGGATGGTGATGGCGAACGTGGATCACGACCTACTCATCGCAACACTCGATCGACTGAAACTTGACGGCGATCCGCGATCAGCTCGACACTCTGCTTGACGAGGCGGCCCGCTCGAAGATGAACTTGCGCGAAGCTCTGACATTCCTGGTATCGCGAGAGATCGCCCGGCGCGATGAGCGGCGCATCTCCATGTCGAGTAAAGTCGCACAGTTCCCGTTCGTGTGCGAACTCGACGGCTTTGAGTTCGAGGCGCAGCCGTCGCTTGATCATGGGCAAATCAGGGAACTGGCGACCTGTCGCTGGATCGCTCACGGCGATACGGTGCTATTCCTTGGGCCTCCTGGTACCGGTAAAACCCACCTTGCTGTCAGCCTTGGCCGCGAGGCGATCCGCCAGAACTACAACGTGCAGTTCGTCACAGCCGCGACGCTGGTGGCGATGTTGGCCAAGGCCCACATCGACGGCTCGCTCGACAAGCAGTTGGCGATCCTGGCTCGTCCGAAATTGCTGATCATTGACGAGCTCGGCTATCTTCCCTTCGAGGCGAATGCAGCGCACCTGTTCTTCCAACTGGTGTCCCGGCGCGCTTTTCGCGAAGCCGATAGCTGTCTCCTCGGATGGTGATCACCGTCGCTTGAAACAAGCGAAACGACCAATCAATGGAGGGGGTCAATTCCTCGCTTCGCTTGACACCTGGCGGGCATGTCGCCTTGATTTCTCATCGACGAAACCACGGTCGGACGCGAACTGAAAGCTCCCGGCTTTGCCAAGCTGTCGCCAGAAGGTCTAGCCTATTCCAATCGGACTGCTTTCGTGTAGAAGGGCCCGGGTAAAATAGAACTGCAACGAAGCACGTTTACAGAGCCATAGTTCTTGTTGGCCTTGTTTCTGTCATAAAACTCGCAACTTATGACGAGTGTTGCAAACACAAATGCAATAGTACAGCGCCAGGCCAAGTATGCCAGACTTGATCACTCGTCGACCTCGTCGTTGTCGCCCATTGGAAGCGCCACATCAAGGACCGCAATTACGTCAAAGCTGTCGCCAGCCTTCCGTCTCTTTGTATGCCCGACCAGATTTCGAAGAGGCAACTTGGCGCTTGGATACAATGTGAGGTGAAAGGTGTATCAAACGGACCAAGCATTCCGTTCAGTGAAAAGGCGTTCTTTGACGAGTACGTCGTTTTCAATTCACTATCCTGAACAATTCTTGGCTCTCTCTGAGCCTCTGAGCTACCTAGCTTTCCGCGTATAAAAAATCCTTTATTGTTTTGCGTTCCGAAGAGCCACGCAACCTTTCCAAAGGTGAAAAGGCACCAGATTCTAAATAGGTTTCACTAAGAGCCCGATTCAAAAGTTCATTCGTATATCCAATACCTTGCGATGCGCCTTATGAGCATTCTGATTGAAGCGATTTGCGCCCATGCGGTTGCGCTTTCGATCGATTTCTCCCAATCCTTGGCGAGACGGCGGCAGCGTCCAAGCCAGGCGAAAGTCCTTTCCACCACCCATCTCTTGGGCAGGACGACGAAGCCCTTGGCGTGATCCGAACGCTTGACGATTTCGATCGTCCAGTCACCATGGCCGCTCATTGCTCGCCTCAACTTGGCTCCGGCGTAGCCACCATCGGCGAAGATGTGGCGCAGCCACGGAAAACGGCGGCGGATCGCCTTGAGGACATGGGGTGCGCCGTCGCGATCCTGTATGTCGGCAGCATGGATGAACACGAAGATCAGAAATCCAAGCGTATCGGTGACAATCTGACGCTTGCGGCCCTTAATCTTCTTGCCTGCATCATAGCCGGATATTCCGCCGCTTTGCGTGGCCTTGACGCTTTGGCTGTCGATAATCCCTGCCGTCGGTTGCGCCTCCCGTCCCTCGATTTCCCGCGCCGCCATCACCAGAAGCTGGTTGATGCTCTGCCACAGTCCGATCGCGCGCCAAGCATAAAAATAACCGCGCACTGTCGAAACCGGCGGAAAATCGCCCGGCAGTATGCGCCATTGGCAGCCGCTCGAGGCGATATAGAGGATCGCCTCCGCGACCGAGCGCATATTCGTCGTCCGACGCCGCCCGCCACGACGCGCTGGCGGGATCAGCGGTTTGATCAACGCCCATTCCCGGTCCTTCAAATCACTTGGAAAACGAAGCACGTCTCGGTTATGCTCACGGCGAGCGATAGCAGTCCAGCTCATCGAAACCCCATTTGATTTAGCACCAATAGGGAATCACAACTGCCTGTTATCGCTCAACTTCTTTTAAATCGGGCTCTCAGGCATTGGCAGGATATATCCTGATGTAAAACATCGTGTGAGTCTGGAAGGTCCACTTCCGGCTCATGTTTTACATCGGAGATGTCGCTTTCAGTCTATGTAACAAGGTTTTAAGTTCTTGCTAGACAGTGATGCGCCCTCCACCTCGCCACCGGCCGCTTCCATCGTGAGATACGGCGGCCGTACCCTTTCCAACTGTCCTTCGGTGGTGAATCCAGTAACAGAAAGCGACAGCACAATGGCAACAACCTGGTAACTAAGTGGGCTTGCCGCCTATTCCGTTTGTAAACATTGGAAAATTTCATTATCAATAAAGAAAGATATCAACGTGCCTGGCTTATATTAAACATTGAAAATAAAGACATCGCGCTAAACTTGCGAAATAACGTTAAATATGACAACTTCTACGAATAGCAATAAGAAGTCACACAGTGGCACAGGATCGACCATTCGTGGTCGGTGAGTTCGTAGCGGCGACGCGTCATAGAGGCTCCCTCATTCGGAAGCCTTGAATCACGACACGCGAAAAACGCCAAGCAATTTATGAGTTCGCTGCCTGGAATTGTCTGGTTTGCAATACGGAATTATTAGATGATAAAGTTTGAGTTCGAATATCAAAAGTGCTCAGTGCATAAAAAATTGCGACGCAATTCATACAAATATAAATTCTTTTCATTAGCCTGACCTGGCTTATTCATAAAACGAAACACGTAGACGGACCTCGCCACAAGGCCGAGACATAAACACGATAGCAAACGCTTACAAATCAAGGAAAAAATAACAACAGTCAAAAACTGACTGAACGAACACAACAATAGACCCAGGCCAACGTACGGCAACTTCGATCATGCGTTTACCGCCGGCCTACGGCTGGCCCATATCCGACCACGTCGATCGAGCCCGTCAGAGGTGCGTTCCGATCAACAGCGATGTACCATGATGGCCCGGGGGGCGGGTTGGCCGGAGACTTGTCCGACAGAGACGGGCTTCCACTCAACCGTCTAGTGCTCACACATTCCTCAACCTCCGCTTTGCTCATATAGATGTATCCGAGGTCAATCGCGGGTATACCCTTTGCAATTGAGTAGTTCGTCTTGGCGTTATAGAGCGCAGAAGTCAGAAAACGAGCAGACGCATTTGTGAGTTGTAAGGGGGTCCACGACGACGACGACATCGTGAGGAGGCAGATGCTGCAAGTCTACGTTGTGTGATGGAAGGACAAGGAGTTGTGATGGCTAGAATGACGAGGAGGGATATAAATAGGGGACGGATTAAGTCCTTCCAGCCGTTGCAAAGTGGGTTTTTAGCCGGGCGAACAGAATAATGGCCTTTGCATGCGCGAAGCGCTAAAGAATAAAAAACTAGGGCCCTTCGCGAGACCCAAACATGGCTTACCGTTGGAGAACGACAGAAAGCGACAGCGTTAGGTTATTCTTATTGGCCACGCTTTGAGATGGCGACGCTTGATGGCTTTTCGCAAAAGACAAGAGGTCATTGATATCGCCCCGCGAAGAGCCGCCGCGAAAGCTCAAGGGATTGACCCTGAACACTTATGATGCGTGGATGTGGAGGCCCAATAAGGAAGAGCGCCCCGTGGCGCAAACAGCCCGGTTAGAATGCCCCGCAGTCGCAATCAAACTAGAGCCACCAAATCGATTGAAGAGGCACAATGCGTCACGCGCAAGGCTTGGCTTGGCTTGGCAAGGTTTGGCTTGGCAAGGCTTGGCTGGATATATAGCTTTGTAGCCTTTCTTTGTTTGTATGTATAAATAAGATTACGTATAATGCGAAATTGTGGCGAGCATTTTAATAGTAGGATTTCAATAAATACATTTGAATTATGAAGTGTGTGAGGCCGCAAAACACACTTGGTTCATCTACGGTAAATTGTTCAGAATGCTGTGCGCTGACGGAGCATGAGTTTCTAGGATGCCCGGTCGACCCAATCGACACGCAGGGTCGTCTGATCGTAGTTTCCAACAGAATTCGCCGTGATGCGTCTCCTGGTAACAATTCAGGCGGGTTGGCCGTCGCCGTGAATGCTGCTTTGAAGTTGAGGGGAGGCATCTGGATGGGCTGGTCCGGAAATACTGACGCCGAGGCTACATCAACGAAAATGACTCGAGAGGGAAATGTAACGTACGTCGAAGTTGACCTCACCACCGCCGACGTCCGGGACTACTACAACGGCTTTTCCAATCAGACCCTTTGGCCTCTTTTTCACTCGTTTAAGGATCGTGCGGTTCTTAGCGAAGATTACGAGGTGGCCTACCGGCGGGTGAACGCCACCTTTGCGGAAATACTTTTTCCTTTGTGGCGTCCGGATGATGCAGTATGGGTGCATGATTACCACCTGATTCCACTGGCTGAAGAACTAAGGAAGCTAGGTTCCATAGGGCGTGTCGGTTTTTTTTTACATGTCCCGTGGCCGAAGTTCGAAGTGCTTCATGACGTGCCTGTACACAAGCTTTTGCTTAAAGCAATGTCCAGCTATGATGTGATAGGCTTTCAAACACGCAATGATTTGACAAATTTTTATGAGGCTGTGAATTGCTGCAATGAGGGTGGAAAACTAGAGAATGACGTTGTTCTCTTGTTTGGGCGGCGGATCAAACTGGGTGCGTACGCTGTTTCCATTGAAACCCTGAATTTCGCGAAGTCCGCTGCGGCTGCGGCGAAGCAGCCGTCGATGCGTCAAATGGTGGAAAGCTTGCAGGGGCAGACGCTGATTATATCAGTTGATCGCCTTGACTACACGAAGGGCATCCTGGAGCGTGTGAGGGCTTACGAAACGTTCCTTAAAGGTAACCCCTCGTATCTCAGGAAAGTGACTTATCTCCAGATCGCTCCCATATCCCGCTCCGACGTTCTGGAATATCAACAATTGCAAGCGGCGGTCGCGGAAGCGGTCGGCAAGGCAAATGGCGCAATCGGGACGGCGGACTGGACGCCTCTTCGCTATATCAATTCTGGTTCGTCTAGAGATGAGCTTGGCGCTCTTTTTAGGTTGGCGAGGGTTGGATTCGTAACGCCGATCAGGGATGGCATGAACCTCGTGGCGAAGGAATATATTGCAGCGCAAGACGCGGCCAACCCTGGCGTTTTAATTATTTCTGGGTTTGCTGGCGCCGCGCAAGAGCTTTCTGCGGGTATTATTGTAGATCCCCGAAATATTCAAAGTATGGCTCAGGCAATTGCAGACGCCTTAGAAATGCCGCTTACTGAGCGTAAAGATCGTTGGAGGAATATGATGACCTGGCTGTTGGAACACGATATCAACTACTGGACCAATACGTATCTTAATGACTTATTTAGCTAAAGCACTACTGTCATGGGACGAATATTATTTATTTATACGTTCATATGTATAACTCGTTGTGCTGAAAAGGCGAGATCCATGTAAAGATCAATACAGTATACATCGTCTGCCTGAGTCAAATTATTGGTATGAATTAGTTTCGCTAACTAGCTTCGTAATTTTCTTTATCTCTAGTGTATGGCTTATTTAATCTGAAATAATGTAGCTATATTATTTGTTGTATAAATGGCGCATTTTGTTTCCAAAAGGCGATCTAAAAGACCCATGACTGCCTCCAAAAGACAGTCTTGAATCTGATTTGCTCACTTTTGGGAATCCCAAGAGTCCACGGCTTCTAGATCGTATGGTTGTGCGCCATTGTGATTGATGGGCCACTCCAAGACTTTTGCTAGCGCATAATGCGTAAGTGCTTACGTCAAAAATCCCTTTCATCGATTATAAATACGGAGTTTGGCAAGGGGAAATTCACATCTCAATCCTACAATCAAATTTCTCTAAATATGAAAGTCCTTATTATCGGCGCCGGTAATCTTGGAAACGCGTTCGCCGCGGACTTATCCAGCCGAAATCATCGGGTTTCAATTTGGACTCACCCCAGTCATCCCGGCAACAGCATCAAGATTGCCAATGAAGGGCTAGAAGCAAAGGGGGCTGTTGTTGGGCATTTCTACCCCACCATTCTCCCAGACCTTGGCCATGCCGTATCCGAGGCAGAAGCAATCATTGTTACCATTCCCGCTAAGGCCGGCGTTAAGGAAGAGCTGAAGGTCAGGCTGGCTGAACATGACCTCGCAAGCAAGATCCTTATATGGGTTCCCGGACTTTTGGCGAGCCTGGTTGGGGTTAAGCTAAGCACTGCTGCCACGTTTGAGGCGTCCAACTCACCTTATGGCTGCCGTATCGATGAAGGTAAGGCTTTCATTAAGGCCTTTAAAAAGGTGATTGAGATTGCCGCTTTCGATGCTGACAGTGAGACGGAGTATCGAAGTCAAGTCGAAGCTCTCTTTCCAAGTAGGCTTGAATGGCGTGCAAACATACTGGATGTCGCCATGCACAACACCAATTTCATCACTCATCCGGTGACCGTGATAGAGAACGCCCAGCGCATCCTGGCTGGTGAGAGCTTTCGCTTTTATAGGGACGGTATGACCCCCTCCGTCTGTGAGAAGATGGAGAAACTTGATGAACTCCGCATGTCCGTTATTGCGAAGTTCAATTTTGCAGGGATTAGCGACATCGGTCTGGTCAATCGTTGGTATGGAAGGAACGAGCCAAACTATCTCGCGTTTGCGCGCAATTCTCCCTCTCACAATGCCACGCTTGGAGTTCCCTCCGACATGCAGCACCGTTACCTTACTGAAGACTGCCGGATGCTCCCCTTTTACAGAGGCCTTGCAGAAAAGTTCGGTATCAACGCCGAGATCGCGGACTGGGTTTTGGCTCAAGCACGGGCTTTAGCCGGAGAGGACTTCGAAGAAACCGGACTGACCCTAGCTAAACTGGATATGGAGGGTCTCTCTGGGGATGAAATCGTCGCGAAATGGGGTGCAAATTAATCCAGAAGTACCGAAACACAATCTACGTTTGTGTTTTCGCGGAAGTTATAAGTGTTGTTATGCTCTACATTATGCGGTTATTGCCGCTCCCCGTAGTGTGATGATGGCGTTCAACCGAGCCCTAAGGCTCTAATGCATTATAAATGAAAGAACGCTAAATCGGATTGTACGTGGTTGTGATGTATCTGCTCGCTCTTATGTATAAATAAAGCGGCCTTTGTTATCGTTTTTAATGTAAATCAACAAGATTGTGCGACTATCTTAAGTGTGAATTACCATTCCGTGCTCCCCGTGAACTGCACCCTGATGCCGAAATTTTCGACTACGCGAAATCCGTTACCCTTAGAAAGCCAAATATTACGTAGATTTTGATAAAATAATTTCGGCAACGCTATTTCAATTTGAGCGGTTAAAGGTTGCGTGTTTGCAGCTGCCGACGGAGGGATACTGTAATAAAAAATCAAACACAGCTATTTAAATCAAGTGGAATTACAAAAACGTGTTCAACCAAAGTACCATAATCCATATATTGTATTCTTTGATAAGCCGCGTAGACTACCATCCCGCGAATACACGCTTTTGATTTGAGAAGGGTTAGGCCGTCAATACAGTCGGCTTCGACGAAAATATGCTAGGGATTACTTTGCTCCTGCAAACCGGACCTCACTGGGCATTTGAGCCCTGCCCTGACGTCATTCTCACGAAAATGGCTCGTCACCCGGTCTATAAATTCTTATCACTGACCAACATATTTGCCAAAAAGGCCGAAATTTCTTGCAATGTCTAGCCAATTTCCCGAAGCACCGTATCCTATAATTCGCGAGATGTTGGGGCAGCAGATGGCTTTTTTTGTCTGCTTGAACTCCGAAAAGGTAGGCCTGTACTTTAAATTTTCTGCCGTTTGCAATAGTGATTGAATATTTTGTACAGATCAAGTTCGCGGTCGATTGGGAACCTTTGGAGGAAAAACTGGCAAGCGAGAATAAAGATGCGCTCGTGGCAATGCAGAAGATCAAATCCATTGATATCGTCGAGTTGGCCGACAAGGGGTGGGGGTGGCTGACAACTTCAAGGAAAACGTAAAGGATGCCTATTCTATTGCTGAGCGGATTGCTCTGGGATATGAACCAGCGAGGGATAAGCCATTGCTTGATGCAGTCGGCAAACGAATCATGATATCGAAAGCTGTGCCCAATTACCCCCATATTGAAAATCTCGATCAACTGAAGACGTTCTTTATCTGGTTTAAACAAATCAAGAGTTTTGACAACGAGCCCGGTTGCGCCAGCGGGATCGCAAATTGTTTTACTTTTAATCATTATCTTGACGCGACAACTACAGCACAATCACTAACTCAATGATGACCGGTCTTACAGGTGTCCCGTGAACAAAACTGCGCTGTCATTTTCAAGTGACGACAATAAGATAAGGCAAAAAGTCTTGCGCCACGTGATTGTGCCCCACAAGCGTTTGGACGCGATAGGCGGGTTTCGTCCTGTGTGAGGTAAGCGCTGACGACAGAGCAGATAACCACTCCCCAATTGGTGCCTTTATTCACTGATTTTTGTGCAATTAATTATAGGGGCAATTTTCAAGCCAGTATTCCGAAAGTCTTTGAGTCACGTGATGCTCAATAAAACGATGGATTTATGCGCACGGCGCTGTCAGTAAGTCTCGTAAGCCATGACGATAGCACAGTGGAAGGCGCATATTTCAAAACTGGCGGCTTATCTTCGCTGGCAATAAGTGGACGTTCCATTTGCCGTCGCACCAAAGGGCCGCGTAACCCTGCCCTGTTTAACGAATGCGTGTTTGATCCTGATATGTCTAATTGGTTATAAAAGACGATCTTGGCGGGTGATCTGAACCCTTCAAACTGGACCAGTTTTGGTTAGAGTTTTCCGGTGCATTTTCCTGGCTGGGAAAGGGACCAGAAGACGATGAAAGCGTCGCAGTTTTCGGACGCTCAGAAGGCGTTCATTCTGAAGCAAGGTGATGAAGGCGTGTCGGTTGCTGAAATCTGCAGGAAGGCGGGGATCAGCCAGGCGACTTATTTCAACTGGAAGAAAAAATACGCGGGCATGCTGCCACCGGAGATGAAGAGGCTGAAACAGCTCGAGGACGAGAATTCGCGCCTGAAGAAGATCGTCGCGGATCTGACGCTGGACCGCGAGATGTTGCAGGATGTCATCCGCCGAAAGCTCTAAGGCCTGCTCGGAAGCGGGAGATGGTGAAAGGCATGTACTGTGATTGGGCGATCTCGATCCGACGTGCTTGTGGAGCGTTGAACTTCGATCGATCAACTCACCACTATACCTCTCGCCGTGCTGATCAGGCCGGTCTGGAACGTCGTATTCGCGAGATCTGCGAGATCCGTGTGCGGTACGGCTATCGCCGCGTGCATGTGCTTTTGGAACGCGAGGGTTGGGGCACCAACATCAAGCGAACCTACCGCATTTACAGGGACTTGGGGCTACAGTTGCGGAACAAGACACCGAAGCGGAGGGTAAAAGCCCAGCTTCGCGAGGATCGGCACATGGCCGTCGGACCCAACGACGTCTGGGCGATGGACTTCGTTCACGACCAACTCGCAACGGGTAAGAAACTGCGCGTGCTGACGGTGGTCGACACCTTCTCGCGCTACGTGCCGGTGCTTGATCCACGTCATAGCTATAGAGGCGAAGACATCGTGCAAACCCTTGAACGGGTGTGCCAAAAAGCCGGCTATCCGAAAACGATCCGTGTCGACCAAGGGACCGAGTTCGTGTCGCGCGACTTGGACCTGTGGGCCTATTCCAAGGGCGTGACGTTGGACTTCTCACGCCCCGGCAAGCCGACTGATAATGCTTTCATCGAAGCGTTCAATGGCCGCTTCCGTGCAGAATGCCTGAACCAGCATTGGTTCCTGACCCTTGCGGATGCCCGCGAAAAGATGGAGGATTGGCGTAGATACTACAATCCTGTTTCATAACACCCATCTTTCTATGTCATTGAAAGAAATAGATTTTCCTGATCTGGAGGCGATCCCGCGGGGTGGCGAGGGTTCTTCCGTACACGATCGAGAATCTGACGTGCTTGCGGGGTCGCGAGTTTGGAACGGCTGAAGATCCATGGGCCATCGGGTAGCGGATGAGCCCCCTTAATATCGCCAGCCTCGGCCGCCAGACGCAGCGTCTTTGGCGATATCCCGAGTAACTTCGCCGCACCGCCCAGATTAAGCCATGGCTCAACCCCGTCGATCTGCGGACGGAAGACCGGAATCTTGCGATATGACCTCAGCGCGGTGACCCGCTCCCGTGTCCAGCGATTGCCATTGCCGGTCGTCAGTCCGTTGCGATTGAGGACACCGGCAATCACATCATCATTGGCGATCAAGACGAGCTGTTTCACAGCGTCGACAATGTCGTCAGGGGTCGCATTTCTTTGGCTACGGTGTCGCTTCGGCAGGCGCAGTTCGGTGTGGACGCCTCCAACCCAATGAATGACGAGGACGATCTCAGAGGTTCCATCATCGAGATCGGCGACCACTTCATTGATGAGCGTGCGCACGATGCGCTTCTTCAGCCTTGCATCGGTTGTCGGCGCCGTCCAGACGGCGCGAAGGTTTCCCGCAAGTGCGGTTACCTGTGATGCGGACATGGGGAACGGATGCGGCGTAACTGTCCGATGTTTGGCAATCTTGGCCTCGATCTCACCGACGCCAGTCAGCGCCTTGTTCCAGCGTGCTTCCAGCTCCGACGTCACCAGCCTATTCTCTGGATCGGCCGCGTCATATTGCCGGAATGCCCGGTCGGCTACATAGCGTGCTGCCTCGAGGTCGCGCATCAGGGCATCCTGAACCTGATCGCGTTGGTTGGCCATATTGCGTTCCGCCTCGACGGCGGCGGCAATGGCTCCTGGCTCGACCACGCCGAGAAGTGCCTCTTCGATCGCGTCATCGACCCGCAGACCGCCGAAGGCGATGCAACGTGGTTCGCCGTTGTCGAGCAACCCTCGCCAACAGGAATAGCGCGGGATGTTATGGTTGGCTCCTGTGTAACGAACCGTCAGCTTCCGGCCGCACCTTTTGCAGCGGAACAGGCCGGCAAGCAGAGCGTCGCCATGCTTCGGCGCTCCATGATGGCGACTGGCCGGTACATTGTCGCTGACCATCTTGCGGATCTCCTCCGCCCGTTCCCAACTGATGTAACCTTCGTGCGCATCCGGGATCAGCGCCAGCCATTCATCACGCGCCTTGCGGCGAATTCCAGATCGGCCATCGTATCCTGGTACGGAACGACTCTTACCATAAGCATAAGCGCCGCCGTAGATCGGGTTCGCAATCATCCGGTGGATGGTGGCATAATTTGGCCTGCGCCAGATGACGTCACCGTTGGCGCACCTGACGGGCAGGTCCAATCCCTGCTCAAGGAACCATAGCAAGGCCTGCCGGGCACTCCCGAGTTCGGTGACCTTGTCGAAGACGAGTGCGATGGCTTCCTGGATGCGCCGATTGGGATCCTTCTCGATCCTGTCACCGGCCTTTACGAAGCCGGCCGGAACAGTGACGACGAGTTCACCGCGGCGAGCCTTCTCATAGCGGGCGGAAAGGGAACGCTGACGCAAGAGATCGAGTTCATACTCGTTGAGGCTGCCCTTCAAACCCAAGAGCAGGCGGTCGTTGCCCTGGCGGGGCGCATAAACTGCTTCCTGGTCGACCAGGACGGTATCGACAACGCGGCACATCTCGATGAGTTGCTGCCAATCGCGGCTGTTCCGGGCGAAGCGCGATACCTCACGCGCGGCCACGGCGCCTACCTTGCCAAGGCAGACTTCCGCCACCATCCGATCAAATCCAGCGCGGGTCACGCCGCCGGCGGCCGAACGACCAAGGTCGTCATCCACCGTCTCTATATGTGACCATCCAAGCGCTGCCAGACGGTCGCGCATGGCGTACTGGAGGGCGCTGCTCTCTCGATTGTGCAGAACCTGGTGAGCCGAGGACTGCCGAACATAGAGGATGGCCTTCCGCTCCAGATGATGCGGCGCGATCTTCTCATGCATCATGACCGGCCTCCTTCTGTTGGCAGGCATGTCCGCACTTTGCGTGATCGACGAACAGCCGCACGATGAGCACCGTCAACGCTTGGCGGGTCTCCTCCGGCAACTCCGGCCATTGCGGCGTCCCTGCCGTCTTCCCCCGCTGCGGGGCCGAGAACAGATCGAACTGGCATGTCATGGACTGGCGAGGCATGAACATCTCTCCGACTCGTTTCGTGAAAGACCAATGCTGCGCCCATTACCGAAGATTGCGATGAGGCATCAGCGTCCTTCAGCAATCTTGCCAAAGAATGCAGGCTTGCGAGATCGACGTGCGGGACCGCCAGGCTGCGCCAACAACCACTCACTGATCGGTCGAACATCCACGACGGGACCTCAAGAAGTCGACCAGAAGAAGAACCAGAAAGGCTGCAGCGGAAAATATGCGTCCCTTTAGACACCGCCTCATGCACGTGAACAAGCCGTCCGGACCAGGGATGCCACGGATACAGAAGCTCGCGAACCTCGGTCCCGTGGGTGTTCTGTCGTCGTGTTGTACAATGAGGAAAGACCTCATGGTGCGATCGGCAACAAGGTGCCGATCTCGTTGGTGAATTCGGGAGGCGCAACCAGCCCGCCTCCCTGAATGAAGCCGGAAAACTCTAGCATCCGGTGGTCCAACGTTTGGGAGCGGTTCAAGACCGCCGAGGCTCTAATCGCTGCCGGATGAAAGTTCGGTGGCAGGTGACGGGATATATAGCGACGTAGAGTTCGTTTGTCCGTATGTCCGTTTATCCCTAGGATTAGAGCCCGATTTAAAAGAAGTTGAGCGATAACAGGCAGTTGTGATTCCCTATTGGTGCTAAATCAAATGGGGTTTCGATGAGCTGGACTGCTATCGCTCGCCGTGAGCATAACCGAGACGTGCTTCGTTTTCCAAGTGATTTGAAGGACCGGGAATGGGCGTTGATCAAACCGCTGATCCCGCCAGCGCGTCGTGGCGGGCGGCGTCGGACGACGAATATGCGCTCGGTCGCGGAGGCGATCCTCTATATCGCCTCGAGCGGCTGCCAATGGCGCATACTGCCGGGCGATTTTCCGCCGGTTTCGACAGTGCGCGGTTATTTTTATGCTTGGCGCGCGATCGGACTGTGGCAGAGCATCAACCAGCTTCTGGTGATGGCGGCGCGGGAAATCGAGGGACGGGAGGCGCAACCGACGGCAGGGATTATCGACAGCCAAAGCGTCAAGGCCACGCAAAGCGGCGGAATATCCGGCTATGATGCAGGCAAGAAGATTAAGGGCCGCAAGCGTCAGATTGTCACCGATACGCTTGGATTTCTGATCTTCGTGTTCATCCATGCTGCCGACATACAGGATCGCGACGGCGCACCCCATGTCCTCAAGGCGATCCGCCGCCGTTTTCCGTGGCTGCGCCACATCTTCGCCGATGGTGGCTACGCCGGAGCCAAGTTGAGGCGAGCAATGAGCGGCCATGGTGACTGGACGATCGAAATCGTCAAGCGTTCGGATCACGCCAAGGGCTTCGTCGTCCTGCCCAAGAGATGGGTGGTGGAAAGGACTTTCGCCTGGCTTGGACGCTGCCGCCGTCTCGCCAAGGATTGGGAGAAATCGATCGAAAGCGCAACCGCATGGGCGCAAATCGCTTCAATCAGAATGCTCATAAGGCGCATCGCAAGGTATTGGATATACGAATGAACTTTTGAATCGGGCTCTTAGATATCTGGATAAAAAGATCGTGTCCACGGGAGTGGTGTAGCTGACGGCTGATTGCCGTGCTTTCCCGACATGGGTCGGAAGGGGATATCAGCGTGCCACAGCGGGGCAGGCTGATTTGGGGATCATCGCTCATTTGGGCCATGGTCTCAAGCATCAGATACCTGGCACGCTGGACGGCCCATTCGTCATTCTGTTCGAGCAGCAATGCACCGACGAGACGGACGATGGCATCGTCGTTCGGAAAGATGCCAACGACCTCAGTGCGGCGTTTGATTTCGCCGTTGAGGCGTTCAATTGGATTCGTCGAGTGCAGCTTTGCCCGGTGCTCTTTCGGGAAGGTCATGTAGGCGAGGACATCGTCTTCAGCGTCGTCCATGATGGTCGCGAGCTTCGGCACTTTCGGTCTGATCTGGTCGGCGACACTGCGCCATTGAGCGCTTGCTGCCTCCGGCGTCTCCTGGGCAAAGGCCGTCGCGATGAAGGCGGATACGACCCGCCTGCCGCTCTTTCCAGCATGCGCCAGCACATTCCTCATAAAGTGAACGCGGCACCTTTGCCAAGTGGCATTGAGAACCTTGGAAACGGCAGCCTTGATGCCCTCATGTGCATCGGAGACAACCAACTTCACCCCGCGTAGACCGCGGCGTGTCAGCCTGCGGAGGAATTCCGTCCAGATCGGTTCGGCCTCCGAGGTGCCAACTTCCATACCCAGGACCTCGCGCCGACCGTCGCTGTTGACGCCGACCGCGATAATGACGGCGACTGAGACGATGCGGCCGCCACGCCGGACCTTGAGATAGGTCGCGTCCACCCAGACGTATGGCCACTCACCTTCAATCGGCCTGTCGAGGAACGCCTTCACTTTGACGTCGATCTCTTCGCACAGGCGGCTCACCTGGCTTTTGGAGATGCCGCTCATACCCATGGCCTTGACCAGGTCGTCGACAGAACGGCGTTGGTGCAGCGATCGCCGTGTAAGAGGACGTCTGTCTTTGATGCCTTTGCTACTCGGTAGCTTGTCTGTACCGGACAGAATTCGGGCGTGCACATTCCAGCATTCGATTGAGGACGGCGCAGCCGATGGCGACCTCCGTCTGCTGGGCGCCGAATGAGCGTGCCCTTAGCCGGCGGCCGATGATCGATTTGTACCGACCGATCGCGGTCTCGACCAGCGATCGCTTGCCATATCCCGTAGCGACTTGCCACTTCAACCGGCCATCGGCGTTAATCGCCGCAATGTGGCGGTCTCTTTGGCGGGAGGGACCGGCGTCCGGCCGTTCTATCGCATTGGCGCGTGGTGGAATGACGACCGCCGCGTCAGGACTGTGTCCGGCGACGGCCTCATAGGTCGGGTTTCCGTCATAGGCGCCATCGGCCGTGAACTGATCGATCGGCATGTCGATCTAGTCGAGCAGCGGCTCCACCTGCGAGGCGTCGCCGGCATCCTGGTCCGTCATGGCGTGTGCGATGATGTCGCCGCTGTCGGCATCCAGCGCCAAGTGCAGCTTGCGCCATCCCCGACGGGATTTTGTTGCTTGCTTTTCTTCCAGCCATTGGCCTGCACCGTAGATCTGCAAGCCTGTACTGTCGATGAGGACGTGGAGGGTCCCTTGTCCGGGAGACGAAACTCCTGCCGTTTCTTTGGCGCTCTCGGTTTGCTTGCCCTCCGGCTCAGCGTCGTGTGATCGGGAACAGCGAGATCCAGGCCGATCAGCTTCAGCACCGACGAAACAAAGCCCTCCGTCTGTCGGAGACGCAGGCCGAAAACCAATCCCAGCGTCAAAGCAGTCTCGATCGCCAGATCGGAATAGCGTGGCTGGCCACCGCGTGTCGTCCGCTTCGGCGCCCACCAGGACGACAATGCCTCCGGCGAGATCCAAAGCGTCAGGCTACCGCGCCGACGAAGACCTGCCTCGTATTCCGCCCAGTTCGTCAGCTCCAACTTCATCTTGCTGATGCGATGGCGTCGGGAGGCGTTGTGTTTGAAAGGCATCGTTGCAAAGACCGGTTATTGCGATTGCCGACCACCTACGCCAATGCAATTAACGATCCACGCACCAACGCCCCAATCACCAAATCAGGGCAGAGGGCCCTCGGCAGAGGCATACATTGCATCCGTAACCCAATTAAACAATACTTCGCGGGAAGCGCCTGGTATCATGATTGTACTGCGTTGAAATTAGGTAACGTGCTATGGATAGGACGAATGCGACCCGTCAAGCTACAAGTAGTTTGAACGCTTTCGATCGGTTAGATTCCGACACCGCCGGCAAGATTCTTGGTTGCTTAGTCAGCAACGAAGCTCCAGAAACGATGAAATCTCTAAATGCGTTACGACGCACCAGTAAGAGATTGCGCAACATCGTGGAAAACGATGAAAGTACCGGGGCTTTGTACCGCAGTTTGAGCCGGTTGAGCAAAGCAATCGACATCATCTATCGCACCGCGATTCCGGAGAGTGGCTTCGATTATCCCGACGATAATCCAGGTCACAGGGCGTACGCGCATGTTCGCATTGAAGCCGTTGAGGCGACTTTACATCTTCAACCGGCATTTAGGAAACGTGAACTCGTGGCGCATGTTATGAACATGGAACACGGCTTGGAACAAGCTTGGGCGATTGGACGACTGGCCGGGAATCTTAAGATTTTCGATCAGATCGAGAGCAACGCTATCCTTCAGAAATCATTCGAATATTTCTCGGATGAACTTGAAGACATGAGTGACGTGCTCATGGTGGCGGGCGGGATAGCGCTTGTCGAAGCCGACGTTAGAATGACTCCGCTCCAAAGACGGATGGTACAAACCATTCTGGAATCCAACGGACAGCATCATGTTCTAGATGCAGCAATTAACATCTGTCAGAAACGAGCAGAACGTAGAAGTGAGCTCCGTACAAAATGGGAAGACAAAATAAGTGCTTCAAGGACCGGTTGCAGCGTATCAAATTTAGACCCTATAATAACCGGAATCGAAAAGTCCATCCAAGAGTTAGTGACTGGTTACCAGGGAAGTGATTACGGCCGCATGTCGAAAGCAGCCGAAATTCAGATGCATTTAGCGGACTTAGTGAAACGCACTATAGATACCCATCAGAGTAGGGGTTTCGAGCGAGAACACAGAGAGCGATCAGATTTTGGGCGATAGGCAGACAACAACCTAAAATCGATGCCATGACGGACCGATGCTGCTCGAACAGGTGGCGTCGGTCACTTGATGCTTGAGGCCAAAAAGTCGATCCCGTTTCGAAATAGCATGCCTCAAAACTGAATGGGTCGCTCTCACCATTCTTGTAAGCGTAATAGGACGTTCCGCTCGACAACTTGGCTCGCGAAGCTTCCGCGATTGGTTCATCGACGCCTGCAATGACCTTGCCCCCAAGTTTTATCGTAAGCGTCCGGCGAACGCATTGTAAGCGTCCGGCGAACGCATTTTCGGGTGTCGAGAGATGGAATCTATAGGCCGCGTTTCATCTCATCGGCCATGATGCGGTCGATTATTTCAGGATCGCACTGTGTGTCGATGAGGAACTCGCGGATACCGCCGTCCCACGTCCTGATGTCGGCGAGTAGGCTTTGAAGTTCTTCGATGCCATTCTCGGTCAGACCCTTCGTGCCGTCTTCACTGCCATCGCCGACGTAAACCAGTTCGCCTTCGGAGATGTTGTCCGAGTTTGCGGTCACTTCTTCGATCAGTTCGAGGTTTTCGCCGATCATGCCGGCGACTTGGCTGAGTGTGTAGATGAACCTCGAGCGCGCCATCAGGCGGCCTCGCATCGAGCTTTTGCCGGCGTCCAGTTCCAAGGCAGGAGGTCTTCAATTCGGTCTTCGGGGTGATCCTGGATCCGGGTCAGGACATCCGTCAGATAGACCTCTGGATTATGGCCTTGCAGTTTGACCGTCTCGATGATGGTGAGGATGTTGGCGATGCGCTCGCCGCCCTTGTCCGAGCCGGCAAACAGCCAGTTCTTCCTTCCAATTCCAAGCGGACGCATGGCTCGTTCAGCGATGTTGTTGCCGATTTCGACACGGCCATCGTCGATGTAGACGCTCAAGGCTGCCCATCGCGACAGGGCATATCGCATCGCCTCGGCCAGCCTCTGCTTCTGAGGCAAAGTCGAGAGTGTCGCCTCGATCCAGGCCTTGAGTTCGTCCAGAACAGGCCGGGCATGGTGTTGGCGCAGGGTGCGCCGCTCGTCAGCCGACATGCCTCGGATACGGTTCTCGATATCGTAGAGAGCGCCGATGCGTGACAGCGCTTCCTCAGCGATCGGAGACGGCTTGAGCTTTATCACATCATGGAACTTGCGGCGCACATGCGCCATGCAGGCGGCTTCAATGATCTGGTTGCCATAGAGCTTCTTGTAACCCCCGTAGCCGTCGGCATGCATGACGCCGCTGAAGCTTGCCAGGTGATCAGCCGGATGTGCGCCCCTGCGGTCGGGGCTGTAGTAATAGGCAATGGCTGCGGGAGTGGCGGATTGATAGCCACTGCCGTCAAAGATGTAGACCCAGACCCTGCCGGTTTTTGTCTTGCCCCGCCCGGGGTCGAGAACATCGACCGGGGTATCGTCCGTATGTATTCGGTCGAGTGCGGCGATATGGGCCCTGATTAACAGGACAAGTGGTGTCAGCAATGCAGATACCCGGCCGACCCAGTCGGCCATTACGGATCGGAAGATGTCTATCCCCAACCGGTCGTACATCTCTGACAGGCGGTAGAGGGGAATGTGATCGTCGAATTTGGCGATCATGATGTGGGCGAGCAGCCCCGGCCCGGGTTTGCCGCGCTCGATCGGCAAGGTCGGCATCTCGCCAGCCACTGTCGTATCGCATTCCCTGCAGATCATGCGCTTCTCGACATGCCGGACAATCTTGACCGACGCCGGCACGTGCTCCAGCACCTGGACCACTCTGTCGGCCGCCTTCAGGAACGAAGTGCCACCGCAGGTCGGGCAATTGCAGGGAGCTGCATAGACCAGTTCTTCGGTGGTGAGATCATCGGGTAGAGGCTTGCGCTTCGGCTTCTCGGATGCGTCGTCCAACTCCGGCAGAGGCGGTTTCCCGGAGCGCTGTTCAGCCTCGGCCCGGGAGGCCTCGATCTCCTCCAACATCAGCTCGAATTGCTCGATCTTCCTGTCGATCTTTTCCGAAGACGCGCCATGTTGCCGATGTCGGAGAAGCTCCAGTTGCGCGCGAAGAAGCCCGATTATGGAGTCTCGCTTGATGACCTCGGCTTCCTGGCTCTCAAGTTTTGCCGCCTGTTCCGCGACGAGTGCGCGCAAAGTATTGAGCTCGTCCTGACTGTCCAGCGGCGCTGTTTCCATATCCGCGAAACTAGCCGATTTGCCTCTGACGCACCAGCGTTAAGCTTCCCATGCCCCTGCAAAATATAGCTTTTATCCCGTTCGGCCGGGAGCGGAAGTCCACGCCGGGCGTCGCCAATCGATCCCCTCAACGAGCATCGAAAGCTGCGCCTGCGTCAGGTGCGCTACACCCTCTTTCGCCGTCGGCCAGGGAAAGTATCCGCGCTCCAAAATCTTGTAGAACAGACAGAACCCCTGGCCATCCCACCAAAGAAGCTTGATCCGGTCCGCGCGTTTTCCGCGAAAGCCGAAGATTGCGCCCGAGCCCGGTGCCTCCCTCACGACCGTCTCGACCAGCGCGGACAGACCATCAATGCCACGCCGCATATCGGTCACTCCGCAGGCCAGATAGACCCTCACATTCCCCGATGGGCCGATCATACCGCCTCCACGCAAGCGACGAGCGGGCCAAGCAGCTTCAACTCAACGTCAACCGCAACCTTCAAGCTCCGACCGTTTCGAAGCAAGATCTCAACGATCGTCGGCCTTGTTGCTGCGGTAGACGGCTGGCTTACGCCAACCTCCTCCGTGATTTCCACCGGGAGGAACACCGTCGGCCGATCGGCATAGTTGAATGATTGCCGCCACAAGCGGATCTGGCCCGGATGAATGTCGTGCCGGCGCGCCACATCGCCAATGCGAGCACCGGGCTCATCAGCTTCCGCAAGTATCCTCAGCTTCGCCTCGTCCGACCAACGCCGTCTGCGCTCGGTACCGGACATGATCTCTATGCGAGCCATGAAACCTCTTCGTTCTGGTATTAATGTCAGCACTAATGCTGGTTCTAATGCCAGAACATCGCCTGATTTGGCCGATCAGCAAAAACAGCTCACCGTACGCTCACGTTTTATCCAGTTTTGAGTTCGCTCCGACGGTTTTTGGTTGCTGTATTTGCGGCGGTAGCGGCGGGTTGCGGTGCGGAGCCATTCCGGCTGCGCAGCACCGCATCACGTCGCGGGTTGATGGTCTGGGCGAACTCGGCCGGTGTCAGCCAGCCGAGGCCGGAATGCGGTCGATGATCGTTGTACAACACGACGACAGAACACCCACGGGACCGAGGTTCGCGAGCTTCTGTATCCGTGGCATCCCTGGTCCGGACGGCTTGTTCACGTGCATGAGGCGGTGTCTAAAGGGACGCATATTTTCCGCTGCAGCCTTTCTGGTTCTTCTTCTGGTCGACTTCTTGAGGTCCCGTCGTGGATGTTCGACCGATCAGTGAGTGGTTGTTGGCGCAGCCTGGCGGTCCCGCACGTCGATCTCGCAAGCCTGCATTCTTTGGCAAGATTGCTGAAGGACGCTGATGCCTCATCGCAATCTTCGGTAATGGGCGCAGCATTGGTCTTTCACGAAACGAGTCGGAGAGATGTTCATGCCTCGCCAGTCCATGACATGCCAGTTCGATCTGTTCTCGGCCCCGCAGCGGGGGAAGACGGCAGGGACGCCGCAATGGCCGGAGTTGCCGGAGGAGACCCGCCAAGCGTTGACGGTGCTCATCGTGCGGCTGTTCGTCGATCACGCAAAGTGCGGACATGCCTGCCAACAGAAGGAGGCCGGTCATGATGCATGAGAAGATCGCGCCGCATCATCTGGAGCGGAAGGCCATCCTCTATGTTCGGCAGTCCTCGGCTCACCAGGTTCTGCACAATCGAGAGAGCAGCGCCCTCCAGTACGCCATGCGCGACCGTCTGGCAGCGCTTGGATGGTCACATATAGAGACGGTGGATGACGACCTTGGTCGTTCGGCCGCCGGCGGCGTGACCCGCGCTGGATTTGATCGGATGGTGGCGGAAGTCTGCCTTGGCAAGGTAGGCGCCGTGGCCGCGCGTGAGGTATCGCGCTTCGCCCGGAACAGCCGCGATTGGCAGCAACTCATCGAGATGTGCCGCGTTGTCGATACCGTCCTGGTCGACCAGGAAGCAGTTTATGCGCCCCGCCAGGGCAACGACCGCCTGCTCTTGGGTTTGAAGGGCAGCCTCAACGAGTATGAACTCGATCTCTTGCGTCAGCGTTCCCTTTCCGCCCGCTATGAGAAGGCTCGCCGCGGTGAACTCGTCGTCACTGTTCCGGCCGGCTTCGTAAAGGCCGGTGACAGGATCGAGAAGGATCCCAATCGGCGCATCCAGGAAGCCATCGCACTCGTCTTCGACAAGGTCACCGAACTCGGGAGTGCCCGGCAGGCCTTGCTATGGTTCCTTGAGCAGGGATTGGACCTGCCCGTCAGGTGCGCCAACGGTGACGTCATCTGGCGCAGGCCAAATTATGCCACCATCCACCGGATGATTGCGAACCCGATCTACGGCGGCGCTTATGCTTATGGTAAGAGTCGTTCCGTACCAGGATACGATGGCCGATCTGGAATTCGCCGCAAGGCGCGTGATGAATGGCTGGCGCTGATCCCGGATGCGCACGAAGGTTACATCAGTTGGGAACGGGCGGAGGAGATCCGCAAGATGGTCAGCGACAATGTACCGGCCAGTCGCCATCATGGAGCGCCGAAGCATGGCGACGCTCTGCTTGCCGGCCTGTTCCGCTGCAAAAGGTGCGGCCGGAAGCTGACGGTTCGTTACACAGGAGCCAACCATAACATCCCGCGCTATTCCTGTTGGCGAGGGTTGCTCGACAACGGCGAACCACGTTGCATCGCCTTCGGCGGTCTGCGGGTCGATGACGCGATCGAAGAGGCACTTCTCGGCGTGGTCGAGCCAGGAGCCATTGCCGCCGCCGTCGAGGCGGAACGCAATATGGCCAACCAACGCGATCAGGTTCAGGATGCCCTGATGCGCGACCTCGAGGCAGCACGCTATGTAGCCGACCGGGCATTCCGGCAATATGACGCGGCCGATCCAGAGAATAGGCTGGTGACGTCGGAGCTGGAAGCACGCTGGAACAAGGCGCTGACTGGCGTCGGTGAGATCGAGGCCAAGATTGCCAAACATCGGACAGTTACGCCGCATCCGTTCCCCATGTCCGCATCACAGGTAACCGCACTTGCGGGAAACCTTCGCGCCGTCTGGACGGCGCCGACAACCGATGCAAGGCTGAAGAAGCGCATCGTGCGCACGCTCATCAATGAAGTGGTCGCCGATCTCGATGATGGAACCTCTGAGATCGTCCTCGTCATTCATTGGGTTGGAGGCGTCCACACCGAACTGCGCCTGCCGAAGCGACACCGTAGCCAAAGAAATGCGACCCCTGACGACATTGTCGACGCTGTGAAACAGCTCGTCTTGATCGCCAATGATGATGTGATTGCCGGTGTCCTCAATCGCAACGGACTGACGACCGGCAATGGCAATCGCTGGACACGGGAGCGGGTCACCGCGCTGAGGTCATATCGCAAGATTCCGGTCTTCCGTCCGCAGATCGACGGGGTTGAGCCATGGCTTAATCTGGGCGGTGCGGCGAAGTTACTCGGGATATCGCCAAAGACGCTGCGTCTGGCGGCCGAGGCTGGCGATATTAAGGGGGCTCATCCGCTACCCGATGGCCCATGGATCTTCAGCCGTTCCAAACTCGCGACCCCGCAAGCACGTCAGATTCTCGATCGTGTACGGAAGAACCCTCGCCACCCCGCGGGATCGCCTCCAGATCAGGAAAATCTATTTCTTTCAATGACATAGAAAGATGGGTGTTATGAAACAGGATTGTAATCGCTGCACCAGTTTGAAAGCGCTGACCGAGCATACGCCAGTGACGAGAAGAGCGTTTCATTCAGGAACTCGTCTCGCAGCCGCCCATTGAAGCTTTCGATGAAGGCGTTCTGGATCGGCTTGCCGGGCGCGATGTAGTGCCATTCCACCTTGGTCCGATCCGTCCATTGCAGGATCGCGTTGCTGGTGAACTCACTGCCATTGTCGCTGACGATCATCTTCGGTTTGCCTCGCCCCTCGATGATCCGGTCCAACTCACGAGCAACCCGCAGGCCGGAAAGGGACGTATCGGCGACGAGCGCCAGGCACTCCCTGGTGCAATCATCGACCACGGTCAGCACTCGGAACCTGCGCCCATCGGTGAACTGATCCGACACGAAGTCCAACGACCAGCGATCATTGGCTGCCATCGGGGGCTGCCATCGGGATCAGCATCGGCGCTCGTGTGCCTATCGCTCGCTTGCGGCCGCCGCGCTTGCGCACGGCCAGCTTTTCCTCTCGATAGAGCCGGAAGAGCCGCTTGTGGTTCACAAGATGTCCCTCACGTCTGAGCAGCACATGAAGACGTCGATAGCCAAAGCGGCGGCGTTCATGGGCCAGCGCCTTCATCCGATCGCGAAGGTCATGGTCGTCACCGCGCCTGGTTTCGTAACGGATCGTCATCCGACAATAGCCGATGGCTTTACACGCCCGCCGTTCGCTCATCTGATGTTGATCAACCAGATGCGCGACAGCTCGCCGCTTTGCTGCGGGCGTCACCACTTCTTTCCCAAAAGGTCTTTCAAAGCGGCATTGTCGAGCATGGCATCTGCCAGAAGCCGCTTCAGCTTTGTGTTTTCGTCCTCCAGCGTCTTCAGCCGTTTGGCTTCCGACACTTCCATGCCGCCGAACTTCGCTTTCCATTTATAGATGCTGGCATCGCTGACACCGTGTTTGCGGCAAAGCTCCAAGACCGGCGTGCCAGCCTCGTGCTCCTTCAGAATCCCGATGATCTGTTCGTCTGTGAAACGGTTGCGCTTCATTCTCTGGTCCTCTCAATGGGCCAGAGCTTACTTCAAAATGGATTATTTCGACGGGGCAAGGTCAGCAAGGTTCGCAATAAGATGAACGATCGGCTCTCCGAATCCGCTCCGTACTCATCCTGGTGAGGGAGATAGTTCGTAACCATCCGGCCAAGGCCGCGGGGCTTATGATTACGGCTCGTCTGCCATGATGCGTTCGATCTTTTCCGGATCACGTTGCTCGTCGAGAAGAAATTGGCGAACGCCGCCTTCCCAGGAGCGCACGTCGGCAAGGAACTCCTGCAGGCTCTAGATGCCCGCGGTCGGTAAAGGTTGTGATGCCCTCGTCGGGGCCGTCGTAGACATGGATCATCTCGCCGTAGTCGATGTTGTCGGAATTGCTGGCGATTTCTTCAAGCAACTCGAGGTTCTCACCGATCAGCGTGGCGACATATTCGATGGTGTAGACATGCGTCGGGCGCGCCATCAGGCCGCCACCTGCCGGGCGCTTACGGCGGACCAGTTCCACGGCAATAGTTCCGGCAGCCTTGATACTGGAAGGCTGGGCATGCGGGCGAGCACGTCCGCCAGCCAGGCCTGCGGATCGATATCGTTCATCTTTGCCGAGACGATCAGGGAATACATGAAAGCGGCACGCTCGCCTCCACGCTGGGAGCCGGCGAATAGCCAGGCCTTTCTTCCCAGAGCAATACCGCGCAGGGCGCGTTCGGCGGCATTGTTCGAAAGGCAAAGCCTGCCGTCGTCGAGGAAGCGGGTGAAGGCGTCCCAGCGACCCTCCTTCTCGAACATGTAGTTGATCGCCTTGGCGACGGGATTGTGCTTGGACATCTGGGAACGCTGGGCCATGAGCCATTCATGCAATTCCTCGACGAGCGGGCGAGCATGCTGCTGCCGCGCCGCGAGACGTTCCTCGACGGACATGCCGTTCATGCCGCGCTCGATCTCGAAGAGCGCGTCAATGCGGGCGACGGCCTCAAGTGCGACAGGCGATATCTCGTGGGCAGGTTTGCCCTTGCGCACGTTGCCGGCGATGTCAGCGAGTTCGAAGAATTTGCGCCGCGCATGGCTCCAGCAGAGCACGCTCTTGACCGGCGTAGGGCCGCGGTCCGCACGGTAGAGGTCGTTGTAGCCACCATAGGCATCGGCTTGCAGGGTGCCGTGCCATCCGGCGAGATGCGTGTTGGGGGGGGGCTTCTCGCGATCGGGAGAGAAGTGGAAGAGTGCGGCGGGAGGCGCGCCGCCCGCGAAAGGGCGGTCATCGCGGACGTAAGTCCAGAGCCTCGCCTGCTTTGTTGCTCCCCTGGCCAGAAGCGGCACGGTGGTGTCGTCACCATGCAGCCGCTCGGCGGCCAGAACATGGGCACGGATCAGGTCATGGATCGGCTGCAGGGCCGTCGTGCAGGCTCCGACCTGATCGGCCAGTGTGGAGAGACTGAGAGCGACGCCTTCCCTGGCGTAGCGCTCAGCCTGGCGGTTCAATGGCTGATGTTGGCCGAACTTCTCGAACAGGATCGTCGCCAGCAGGTGCGGTCCTGCCCATCCCCGCGGTGTCGCATGGAAAGGGGCCGGTGGCTGGCTGATCTTCTCGCAGTCCCGGCAGGTGAACTTCTCGCGCACCGTCTGGATCACCTTCCACTGGCGCGGAATGATCTCCAGCGTCTCGGTGATGTCTTCGCCCATCTTCACGATGCGGGGCGAGCCGCAGCAGGTGCAGGTCGAGGGAGCTTCGATGACCAGGCGCTCACGTGGCAAGTGCTCGGGAAACGGCTTGCGGGCCGGCCGGCGGCGTTCGAAAGCCGAGACATTTGTGATCTTCGCTGCCACGCGTTCCGCGGCGATCTCGTCCTCGGTGGCGTCGGCCTCGAGTTCTTCGAGCTGCAATTCCATCTGGTCGATCAGCCGGGTGCGCCGTTCCGAACTCTGGCCATACTGCTCGCGGCGCATTTTGGCGATCTCGAGCTTGAGGTGCCGGATCATCGCCTCGGAGGTCGTCACGACGGCGCGCACCTGCGCGAGGTCGGCCTCGGCGGAGGCAGCACGCGCTTCTGATGCCGCTAGCGCGGCGCGCAATCTGGCTATCTCCGAAGCAGCATCATCCATAGCCGAAAGCTATCATGCCGCATGCCGAAAGCCGAATAAAAACAGAGTAATGGAGACGATTAGCCTGCCTTCGAAGGCCGCTGCGTCCAGCGCGGGTTGCGCCAGTCGATCCCTTCCAGGAGATATCCCAACTGCGCCGCCGATACCGGCACAGCGGAGCCATTCTGGCTGACCGGCCAGATGAACTTTCCAGCTTCCAACCGCTTCAGGTAAAGCGACATGCCGATCCCGTCATGCCACAGGACCTTGATCAGATTACCCTTGCGACCCCGAAAGCAGAAGACCTCACCGCCATCAGGGTCCCACGGTCAAGGCCTTGCTGGACCTTCAGCGCCAGGCTGTTCATGCCGCAACGCATGTCCGTCACGCCACCCGCGATCCAGACCTTCACACCAGCGGGAAACGCGATCATGACCCATCCACGACGGGCAACAGGCGGGCAAGAATGGTCGGATCAAGCGAGGCTGGGATCATCAGTCGTCGGCCGTTCGGCAGGCCGATCTCGATCAACTTATCGCCGTCCGCCTGGAGTGGAGCCATCATCTCGGAAGATGCTGCAGGCGGCGGCAAAATCGAAAGCGGCACGAAGCTCGTTGATGCGGAAACGCTCAGAAGCCCGCTTCGGCACTCCCGCCGCCAGGTCGTCAACAATGACCGCGACAATCCATAACGCCGTGCTGTCGCCGAACCCTGCCGGTATCCGTGCAGACTTTCTTCGACAATCCGCACCTTCTCTTCATCCGACCAATCTCGACGGCGACCAAGATCGTCGACGGACAGAACCTCAATGGGGGAAATGATTGTAGCGCATAACATAAGGCATGGACTTAAAGCCAATCAGCAAATCAAGACAGACGGCCTTCGCCGGATGGATACGATGAGGCCTTTCATCCATCTGTATGTTAAACGCGCTACCGATTTCAATCGACGCACAGTCGCTTGTTACAAACGAAATCAAAATGTCGCGCCTCAGCAGACGCGCGGACGTGCCCGACAAATTGGCACTGCGTATCGTGTGCAGCGTCAGTGATCAGCCTTCGCAAAAGCAACAGTGCCAGCCGCGGGCGAAACACGCTTCAGGACTATGAAGAGCCAGATCGCAGCGCTTATCTGCACGGCGACCTGGAACCTCTTGAGCACTACAGATGAAGCTCGATTCAATTTTCCAGATCGGTCGAGTTCATGAGATAAGCTCTCAAAGAAGGCTTGTGTCAGCGAGGAGTCCTTCGACAGATCAATGATCTATACCCGCTGCGAACGTCTAATTTTGTTAGGCACTCCAAGCGATGCGGGAAAAAAGAGGCTGGCTCTGAGGAGCTTGTTGAAACTTCATGTCCGAAGAGAGCCATCCGCACGAAGGCCACATGACGCCAAGCAAACTGTTCTATCTCGCGCTCGGTTCCGTCGGTGTCGTCTACGGCGATATCGGCACGAGCCCGCTCTACGCTTTTCGCGAGGCGCTGAAGCCCGTGGCCCATGACGGCCTCACCCGCTTCGAGGTGATCAGCCTGATCTCGCTGATGATCTGGGCGCTGACGATCATCGTCACCATCAAATATGTGCTGTTTCTGCTGCGCGCCGACAACGAGGGAGAGGGCGGCACGCTGTCGCTGCTTGCCCTGTTGATGAAAACCGCCAACGGCCATACCGCCATCCTGATGCTGCTCGGCCTGATGGGCGCCGCCCTCTTCCTCGGCGATGCGATGATCACGCCGGCGCTATCGGTGCTCTCGGCCGTCGAAGGCCTGAAGCTCGTCACGCCAAGCTTCTCGGAATATATCGTGCCGATCTCGGTGGTGATCCTGGCGCTGCTCTTCGTCGTGCAATCGCGCGGCACCGGCGCCGTCGCCAGGTTCTTCGGCCCGATCACCGCCGTCTGGTTCCTGGTCATGGCCGCCGCCGGCATTTCCCACATCTCCGATGACTATGGCATCCTCGCCGCCTTCAATCCCTATTATGCCGTCAGCTTCCTGCTGCATGAGGGCTTTTACGGCGTCGTCGTGCTCGGCGCCGTCTTTCTGACGGTGACGGGCGCCGAGGCGCTTTACGCCGATCTCGGCCATTTCGGCCGCCGCCCGATCCAGTGGGCCTGGTTCCTGCTGGTCTTCCCGGCGCTGACGCTGAACTATCTCGGGCAGGGGGCTCTGGTTCTCGGCAAGCCGGAGACGATGTCGGATCCCTTCTATCTGATGTACCCGAAATGGGCGCTGCTGCCGGTCGTCATTCTGGCGACCGCCGCGACGATCATCGCCAGCCAGGCGGTCATCACCGGCGCCTTCTCGATGGTACGCCAGGGCATCAACCTCGGCTTCCTGCCGCGCATGGAAATCCTCTTCACCTCGGAAACCAATACCGGGCAAATCTTCGTGCCGTCGGTCAATGCCGTGCTGTTCATCGGTGTCATCTTCCTGGTCCTGAGCTTCAAGACCTCCGATGCGCTGGCGACCGCCTATGGTATCTCCGTCACCGGCGCCATGGTCGTCACCTCGATCATGGCCTTCGAATTCGTTCGGGCCCGCTGGAACTGGTCGCTTCCGCTTGCGGTGGTCGCGCTTGCGCCGCTGGTCGTGCTCGAATTGATCTTCCTCGGCGCCAATCTTTTGAAGATCCACGACGGCGGCTATATCCCGATCCTGATCGCCACCGCCTTTACCGTCATCATGTGGACCTGGCGCCGCGGCACCGCGATCCTGATGGAAAAGACCCGCCACACCGATATTCCGCTCCCCTCCTTCGTCAGCGCGATCGAGCGTAAGAGCGACCATTCGCCGGCCCAGGTTCCGGGCACCGCGATCTTCCTGACCAGCGATCCGGAATCGGCGCCTGCCGCGCTTCTCCACAATCTTAAGCACAACCATGTGCTTCATGATCGCAACGTCATCCTGACGATCCGCACGGCCAACAAGCCGCGCGTCCTGAACCAGGACCGCTTCAGGATCGAGCAGATTTCCGAGCGCTTCTTCCGCGTCGAACTGCTCTTCGGCTACATGGAAGCGCAGAACGTCTCGCAGGCCCTGGCAGTGTTACGCAAGGCCGGACTGAAGTTCGACATCATGTCGACCTCCTTCTATCTCGGCCGCCAGAAGGTAATACCGGACACCAATTCAGGCATGCCCTACTGGCAGGACCGGTTCTTCATCCTCCTCGCGAATGGGGCCTCTCTACCATCAGACTATTTCCACCTCCCCGCCAACCGGGTGGTTGAACTAGGATCGCAGATTATCGTTTAGATGCGGCCGAGACGGCGGCCAGAGAGTACCACCTCGGCGGTGTTTGACAAACAACGGGTTGTCCAAACTTCGAGCAGGTTGCGAACACAATATCTGCTTCAAATGCAGAGCGCGCCTCATGTATCCATCCCGTTGGATTAGAGCCGAAACCGACCTTCTTCACAGCAAATCAATTAGCACATTCAAATTTCACGCGGGGTAAAAATTGCAAAAGGAGACGGAAGCATGAGCCTGAACAGGAAAGCAGATACCGCAGACAGCCGCTCGGATCAGGAACCGGCCAGAGTCGACGACACTCGATCGTCAGGGTCCCCATCCGCTTCTGAGGTCGGGCCGTTCCGGTAAAAAGATCATTTTTTCAACAGTTGCTGTTGGACTTTACCTACGGATGTGACTTTTTTATCCGCTACAGCGATATGGCCGCTGAACATTAAAGGGGCACGGATATACGATAGCGGCTTCAGCCGGGGGCGCGGCTTGCTCAAAGCGGCAAGCTAAGGTCTTCGGCGGCGATATGGCTGACAGTTTCGACGAACAGGGCGCACTCGGCCTGCATGACGTTTCGTTCAAGACGCTAACCGCCAAGACGTTCGCCGGCACGAGGACCGCGAGGGACCAGTCGGGATTGCGGCGCAGCCGGGCGACGGCCCTGAGGATTTCCTGTTTGAGTGGGCGGAGGCTGCGGCCGCGATATCGCGAAACGGAAACGCCTGCGTAGGCGGCGGCCGTATATTCACCCGCGATGATGTCATTGGCGAACTGCGCGATTGCCGTGCCGGGGCTGCGATTGTTCTCGCCGGCAAAATCAAAGGGCGTGGGGTTGAATGCGGCGATGAACTCATCGAACCGGCGCGGGTGTGCGTGACGCCGAACCTGATCACACCTCCGCATCCGGCCGTTCGTCCACTGGCGAAAAGCCGGTATCTCGGATCGACATCTCGAAGCTGTTTCAGGGGCTTATAATGGCGACGTCGGAATGACCGGCTCAACCTGTGGTCGCATTCATGAGCACGCGGCCACAAGGTGCCCGTCTAGTTTACGATGCCTCGCTGACAGCAGAACAATCGGGCACGGCGTTTGTTTTCACAAGCCAAATCCATGACTTCGGTCACGCGAACGCGCTGCAGACAGTCGCATATCGGAGTTACGCGGTTCTCTCAGAGCCCGATTCAAAAGTTCATTCGTATATCCAATATCTTGCCATGCGCCTTATGAGCATTCTGATTGAAGTGATTTGCGCCCATGCGGTTGCGCTTTCGATCGATTTCTCCCAATCCTTGGCGAGACGGCGGCAGCGTCCAAGCCAGGCGAAAGTCCTTTCCACCACCCATCTCTTGGGCAGGACGACGAAGCCCTTGGCGTGATCCGAACGCTTGACGATTTCGATCGTCCAGTCACCATGGCCGCTCATTGCTCGCCTCAACTTGGCTCCGGCGTAGCCACCATCGGCGAAGATGTGGCGCAGCCACGGAAAACGGCGGCGGATCGCCTTGAGGACATGGGGTGCGCCGTCGCGATCCTGTATGTCGGCAGCATGGATGAACACGAAGATCAGAAATCCAAGCGAACGGGTCGAGATTCCCTGGATATACGCTTCCTGGATAACGGCCGTCAGAGCCTTTTCCGCCATGCGGCGCGGTTCAAGGAAGCTCGGAAAGTAGCTGCCTTTGCGCAGCTTCGGGATGCGAAGCTCGACCGTTCCAGCTCGCGTTTCCCACTCGCGGTCACGGTGGCCATTGCGTTGTGCTAGCCGCATGGGGTTCTTCTCGCCGAACTCTGCACCCGTAGCCGAGCCTACTTCCAGCTCCATCAGCCGCTCGGCAGCAAAGCCGATCATCTCACGCAACAAATCTGCATCCGCGCTCTTCTCAACAAGTGAGCGCACGTTCATCATGTCATTGGTCATCGGTGGTCTTTCCGTCAGGTTGGTCTTGAACAACCCGACCCTAGCGGAAAACACCCATGGCCTCCCGCAAAGCCGATCACCCGCTACAGCGCAACGAGAAGCGCGCGGGCACTCGGCTTTGCTACCTCCCGCCACCTACACCATCTGCTGGGACACGATCATCAAATGGGGTTTCGATGAGCTGGACTGCTATCGCTCGCCGTGAGCATAACCGAGACGTGCTTCGTTTTCCAAGTGATTTGAAGGACCGGGAATGGGCGTTGATCAAACCGCTGATCCCGCCAGCGCGTCGTGGCGGGCGGCGTCGGGCGACGAATATGCGCTCGGTCGCGGAGGCGATCCTCTATATCGCCTCGAGCGGCTGCCAATGGCGCATACTGCCGGGCGATTTTCCGCCGGTTTCGATAGTGCGCGGCTATTTTTATGCTTGGCGCGCGATCGGACTGTGGCAGCGCATCAACCAGCTTCTGGTGATGGCGGCGCGGGAAATCGAGGGACGGGAGGCGCAACCGAGTGGACACCGGTGCCTGGGCCGAGGTATTCCGGCAAACCATCATCGGGTATGAGCGCCCCATGCACGGCCCGGGTGGAATTGCCCAACCGTTTTACCCGCTCGTGAAATGACCCGACCGGGCTTGCCTGAACCGCATCCTTAACCCCGTGACTTACAAGCATGATGTTCGCGAGATTTTTGCCGTTTCCACCGGATTGTCGGAAGGCATGTGCTTCGCAATTTCGGTGAATAATTCAGGAGGGAAATAAGTCTGCTGTTCGACACGGCTCCCGGCACTTGGAGAGCTTTGAACCTCGGTGGCCTGCTGTTGCTTTTCTCTATCCATCAATCAGCCTCCGATATGCATTGGATGTTCACAAGCTATCATCTCGACCCGGTAGGCTAAATCGAACTTTGACTACATTTGAAATTACATGTTGTCTGCTGCCTCTCGGCACCGGAGCAAACTTCCGGCGTCAGCTCATCAGCGACGCTATCTTCCCTCGTCGTATTGCCGCCTCGGTCTGGTGGCACTCATCAGTTCCGCGCGCGACATTTCGCCGGCTTCCGTGGTTGCATTGGCAATCGACTCTATTTTCTCCATACGCTGCTTGCTCGATAGAGCGACGTTGCCCAAGCAGGACACGGTTTCTCGCTGAATGATTTCAATATTTTCATCCACTGAACGATCGGACCTGAATACGGTGGGAGCCGGCTGGGTTTCTAGAAAGCGCGCGACCTCCTCTGCGGTCGCATAGGCAGCCGCCAACTCGGGATTGCTGTTTCTCGCGTTTAAGACGCGTGTTCGCAACTCTGAACTCAGCGTGCCATGGTTAGTAGCGAGTATTCGGGCGGCATAGTTTCGGACGCTCCCCTGGGCACCTTCGCGCTCGAAATGGAAAATAGCTCTGTCGATGAGCCGATCCCTATCTTCCGGAGCGAGGACTTGTAAATGCTTCGTGATAGCACTGATTGCTGCGAGCTGCTTGCCGGCATTTGGCAGATCGAGGATTCGATCCACCAAGGCAGTTTTCCTGGTCCTGGTTTGAAACGGAAGAGTTGGCGCAATGGCAAAAGCTCGCAAAGTGGCTGTCGCAGCCCCTTGTCTAAGGTCGGGATTAGCTGAGAACCCTTCGGAGGGTATTGCCGCCTCGAACAGGGCTTTACTTGTGTTGCCTAGCCGATTTATCCGCGTGTGAAACGTTCCAGCCTCAGACTTTTCGACTGCATCTTTTGCCGAATGCCCGGCCAATTTAAGCCGAGTCATATTATTGGCAGATTCCACGAAGTCTTCGGTAATTAGACGTTTTGCCACTTCGCCGAAGATCGCCTCCGGCAATCGAACCGGCCTGCCGGTCCCGATTCCAGCAATGCGGCGCGTCGATTCTTCGCTATGCATATCTCTGGTATCCTGTGCCTGTTTAATGGACAAAGTACCGTATCACGAGCCGGAATCGAGGTCTGAAATATCTCGTTTAATCTGCAAGAATACGACGCCTTCCGGCACTTCCTTGCTGTAAAAGGCTAAATCCCCGCGCCGCCGCTCGGCTAAAGCGACATAGAAGGAGCTACGACAGTCGCCTCCCATCTCAAACCATTTGAAAGATCGGGCAGGCCTTTTACGCGCCGGCCGCCGACATCATCCAGATGCCGCCGTTTGAGAGCTTCAAGAATGCGGCAAGTTACTATGCGATCTTGAGTCACGAGGTCACACATTTCACGGCGCCGGCGCATCGCCTCGGCCGCGACCTCAGCCGCTATGCCAAGGACAAATCCGAGCGGGCGCGAGAGGAACTGATCGCCGAACTCGGCAGCTGCTTTCTGTGCGCCGACCTCGGCATTGTTCCCGAGCTCGAACCCCGGCCCGATCACGCCTCGTACCTCGACTCCTGGCTCAAGGTCCTGAGCGACGACAGACGGGCTATTTTCCAGGCGGCGGCACATGCGCAGCGGGCCGTAAGTTTCCTGCACTCCCTGCAGCCCGAAACCGCTGGCGAGCGGCTCGCTGCCTGAGGGCCATCAGTGTCGGTCGTTGGTCTCGCCAGCGGCCGGCACCTGTTCAGGCTTGGACGCGGAGAGCGTGTCAGGATCAGCCGTGAGGTCCAGTTTGCCCCAGATCCAGGTTTTCCGGTCGATCGGTTTGAGCTTCCGGGACGGCCTGATTTCGACGGTAAACGGCTTTGGCTGCGGACGCATAGATCCTCCAGGCGAGGATTCGCGAGCACGACAATAGCGCGAAGAACGGGCAACGCAGCGCCCTTGTTCGGCTGTTTCCGGACGTTTGATTTTGACATGTGGCAAGGCGGCAGGCCCGCGGTCGCAAGGGTCCGGCAGGCAGTCGGGGCGCGGCTGCCATCGTCATATTCCTTCCGCCACTGAGCCAGGCCACGTCCTTCGCGGGCTCGATGAGGCATGTCTGATCGAAAAACCGGCTTCGCCTCGATCGTCTTCCCGCAACGGCCTTCCAAAACCTTCTTCCCCTGAGCGCGGTGCGCCCATTCCTCGCGGAACAACAAAGTTTCTCCTGGCCGCCCTCCATTTCATTGCGGCCCTACGAGCCACCCCATTGCGCGGGCGCAACGGGGACCCCGGGGGTGCGGTCCGATCGTCCCCGATCTTTGCGACAGCCATCGAGGCCGCGATGGGCGCGGCCCGAAACAACAAAGGAATACGACAATGGCAACCATCGGCACCTTCACCACCTCCGAAACCGGCTTCAATGGCTCGATCCGCACGCTCGCCCTCAACGTCAAGGCCCGCATCGCCCGCGTCGAAAACCCCTCCGACAAGGGCCCGCACTTCCGCATCTACGCCGGCAACGTCGAGCTGGGTGCGGCCTGGCAGAAGCGCTCCGAGCAGGACCGCGACTACCTCTCGGTCAAGCTCGACGATCCGAGCTTCCCCGCTCCGATCTACGCGACGCTCACCGAGGTCGAGGGCGAGGACGGCTACCAGCTGATCTGGTCCCGCCCCAACCGCGACTGAGATCAGGATAGGCCCCGCCGCCGAGGCGGGGCCAACCGGCGTCAAAGATAAGCCGGCGGCAGGCATCGAGCGTTCCGCCGGCTTTTTCGGTGCGATACGGAACCGGAATTTGTCTGCTCAGATGACGCTATCGTGCCGGGAAGAAATGCCGGCCTCGAGGACGAGCGGTTGCCCCCAATTTTGCCTCCGCTCCGGTTCCCTCCACTCCAACAAAATCGGCTCTCCCACTCGCCGGCTCCGCCGGTCGCTTCCGCGCTCCTTGACCCTGCCATCTCTTCCCGCCCCGCCGTCTCGTCTTTCACGAACTCAAGGAGATGAGACGATGACCATCGAACAGCACATCGAGGAGCTGCGCGCCGAGTTGAGGAACGCCTGCGACGCCGTCGAGCGGCGCCAGGTCGAAGCGGAGCTTCAACTCGCCCAGGCCGATCTGGCCGCGGCGCTTGCCGAACAGGACGGCATCATCGACGCCGAGCCGCCTTTCTGAGGCGGCTCTCATTCTGCTGGAATATGAGCCTGTCGGCCGGATCGACCGGCCTCCCGGTTGTCAGGGATTTCACCCCTCAACGCTCCCCTCCGGCTCACACCGGATACGGTCGCGTCCCCTCCGGGTCCGCGGGTCTCTTCTCTCTCTGACGTCCCAGTTTACTCCAGCAAATCCGGCGTCAAGGACGGCGCGGTCTCCCCCAATTTTTCCGCCGCCTTCGCTTCCCGAAAAAATCGGTTCCCCCGCTTGCGCGCCACGTCCCGCGGTCCTTGACCCCTCTTTGCCACGAGTGGCCGATCTCTGTCATCAAGATGAAGGAGATCACACAATGACATCTGACCAGAACCTTGCGCTCTACACCAAGCTTTCCGGTTTCCGGCTCGTCGTCCTGGCGAACCGCTTCGGCTGCGATACCGACGTTTCGCGAAAGCTCCATAAGCGACTGCTGGAAGGACTGGAGGCGGCTGCTGGTCGTATCCGGACCATCATGGCATTGGAGCGGAGCATTCTTGCCGGCGACGACGACCATGCCGCGTACCGGCTGGAAGGTGAGATCGAGATCCTCGGGCGCTTCACCATCATCCTGCTGGAGGAGCTCGACATCGATTTCGACACGCATGAATACCGCATCAACGGCGGCGATTGGTCCAGCGCTTTGACGGCGGACTATACCGGCGTCGACATCGACTATCCGGAGCTGATTGCGCTCACCGATGACGAACTCGGCTCACTTGCGCCGGTCATCAAGGATATCACATGCGAAACCGGTATCGCGGTAAGCGCCTCCCGTGTCAGCAACATCAGGTGCTCAGGATCGTAATCAATCCTGCGGCGGGCTCGACCATCCGGAGGGCGGCGACAGCGGCCCTTCGTTGAAATGCCTGCGAGACCATCGCAATGATGGCGAGAACGGCCCGCTGAGCCTCTTCCTTTCGACCTGCCGTCATCTGTCATCGGGGATGCCCTGACGCGTCACGATGCCGAACTCGGCCAAGTGGCCGCGCAAGGCGTTCACAAACATCGTCCGCTGCCGCTCAAAAGCTCGCGGACCCGATGCAGCATCAGCACACTCTGTTGCTCGTCGCTCTTCACCGGAACGAAGCGCATAGTTGGCCGCGTTACCGCCTCGCAGATCGCTTCGGCGTCGGTCGCATCATTCTTATGACGCTTCACGTAGGGCTTAACGTAAGACGCCGGCATCAACCTAGCCTCGTGACCCAGTGCCATGAGAACCCGAGCCCAGTGGTGTCCGGTCGCGCAAGCCTCGATTCCGATCAGGCACGGCGGCAATACCTTGAAGAATGTAACGACATCGTCACGGCGAAGCCTGCGACGGCACACGATCGCGCCTGCCTCATTGATCCCGTGAACCTGAAATACTGCTTAGCGATATCCAGGCCAATTATGGTAACCTTCTCCATGGATGCATCTCCTGATGTCAGTTCGACACCCACATCTTGGCACATTGCGATGCCGAGAGCGGAGGCCGTCCATCACATCAGGTCAGGTCACAGGTCATCATAAAACTTGCTCGTGCACGTCGGCCGACCGGGGAAGGTGTGTTTCCCTTCGAAAACCTGTTCATGTCCACGCACCCCTTCATCGTGACGCCGAACCTGATCACACCTCCGCATCCGGCCGTTTCGTCCACTGGCGAAAAGCCGTTGACTGGGATCGACATCCCGAAGCTGTTTCAGGGGCTTATAATGGCGACGTCGGAATGACCGGCTCAACCTGTGGCCGCGTTCATCAGCACGCGGCCACAAGGTGCCCGTCATAGATTACGATGCCTCGCTGACAGCAGAACAATCGGGCACGGCGTTTGTTTTCACAAGCCAAATCCATGACTTCGGTCACGCGAACGCGCTGCAGACAGCCGCATTTCGGAGTTACGCGGTTCTCTCAGATCCGGTTCTTTCCTAAGAAGACTTCCTTCCGCAGGCTTTGAATGAGGCGAATTGCCTTGCAAACGGCCCGATATATTCCTGCCGCCATAGTACTCTTCCGCCGCTTTTCGGCAGACTTCACGATAGAAAGCGTCTGCATCCTCAACCGTATATCCAGCGCCCACAAAACAGCCACGCGCCACCTCGTGGAGTGTATGCCGAATCGAACTCGTGTCGTCGTATACGGCGTTAAGGCAGGCTACGATCACAATGACCTCTTTCTTTGACAACCGTGCCTGACCACTCATCAGACGCGCGTGGTTCATGCAGGCGACGGCGTTTGCGCATGTAAATGAGTCACCAAGTCCAGAACAATCTTCGAATCCGTCTCCTTGCTCATTCAGCTTTACATGAGCGATCGGCAGGTTCTTCATGCCTGCTATTTCCGGGTGGTTCAGATCCTCAACAAGCTCGGGATCATAGCCGGATCGCAGTTCCTGGAGCCAGATGTCTAGCTTGTGCAGCCACGGCCCCACCAAACTGGAATTGCGCTTGAGCTTATTCTTCTTGGGATCCTCAAACATTAAGGTCGCATCGAGCTTTTCCGTTTCCTCTTTGGAGAGCAAACCATGCTCGATTAGCGTCTTCATCAGAACGTTTTCGGCATGTCCCCAGTGCGCCTCAGCAGCATATACCTTTCTGAAGTTTAGGATCGTCTGACCGGCCGCAAACTGCGCCTCTTCGCTAAGACCGCAGGTCTTACCGGCCAGGAGCGGCTCGAGCATCTCGACGCAGTTCTTGAACGACAAGCCCTTCTCGCTTCGGAAAGTGTTCCTGAAGTGCCGGACGCCGTTGTTGATGAATGGATGAGTAATCGATCTTGACGTGTATCCATACGCGCCGGTCTGCTCGTTGAAAACTCCCGTCAGCGCATACTTATTCTTCTCGTCATAGATTGGGCTTTTTGTTAGGTCGAAGTTTTTCGGAACCTGAGGCGGCATATACCTTGCCACGCAGTCGTCCTTCACGAGAAGGCCCCTCATGCAATTCAGATTCAGGGCGAGCGACCGGCGGGCATCAGCAGAGTCCACCCGCCGCGCAATGTGAACACGCGTCGCTGCCCGGTAGTCAATCATGGTGACAAATTGTCTATCGCCGCAGGTACGAATTCGATTTATCGGCGGCTTGTTTAGACGCTGAGTTTCAGCGGTGGCCGCATGATACCGCGTGTGAGCTTCTCGTGCCCTGCCTTGAGCCCTCCTGAGCCGCTCACTGGAGGTGAATCCTTTTTTACCGTCATGCAGCGATGTGGTGGAGAGGGGAAAGTCATTGACGATCTTATCGTAGGCGTAGCCCCCAGCAGCTATTAACAAGGCGTACTTCAACCCACGCAGGTTTTGCCCTTGGGATCTGCTATACCTTGTACTTGCTCCTTGTTCTGCAAGCTCCTTCTTTGGTTTCGCAGGATCCGCGCCACCTGAGATTGCGGCGCGCGGGGAAGGACGCACAGTGGGTGAGTTAACCGCTACATCGCGCGCAGTCGGTGTCTTGGTGGCCGGCCCCGGCCTTTCAACGATCCGTAGTGGCGAAAAGCGTGGAAGTTGCTTAATCCCAATTCGCATCTCACTGCTCCTTAAAAGTTAAAATTGGAACTGTAACATTAACGACGCATCGATCAAAAGTTGGGATGTGACGGCTTGACCAGAGTTGGCCGGATGCTGGCTTGGCGACTAAGACGCATGTGAAACTCCCCGCGCCACTATTTCTCAAAGCAGAGGCATTTCTGTGGAGGATGTGGTTATATACCACAATGCTTGGGATGAGCGTCAACGCATGCGCGTTACAGTTGTAATGTAGCTGCTGCGGTCCGTTCACGCGTCGAGCTGGCACCTCTTCAACCACAGGAGATTGACTTCCTCTCGGTTTCAACAATATCCGCACCTTGCCAAGCGTCGTGTCAGGAGCCGAATGTGGGCGATAGTGATCCAGGCCTCGGCTGATGCGACGGACTTTTCCCAATCCTTCGCCAATCGTCGGCATCTGCCAAGCCATGCGAAGGTGCGCTCCACGACCCAGCGACGCGGCAGAACCTCGAGGCCCCTTGGCCTTATCGGTCCGCTTGACGATCTTGAGCGTGAACGCAGCGATCTTTTGCAGTGCGCCCTTCAGCTTCGGTCCGGCATAAACACCATCGGCGAAGATATGTCTCAGCCACGGCCAGCGCCTGATGGTTTTGAGGACGGCAGGCGCGCCGTCGCGATCCTGAATATCGGCGCTGTGAACCATGAGGCCGACCATCAGTCCGAGCGTGTCGACGACGATATGACGCTTGCGTCCCTTGATCTTCTTGCCCGCGTCATAGCCCGAAATTCTCCCACGTTCCGTGATTTTCACGCTTTGACTGTCGATCACGCCCGCAGACGGCGAGGCCTCCCGACATTCCAAGTCACGCGCCTCCATCACAAGATGATGGTTGATCCGGCCCCATAACCCTGTCGCTCGCCATTGTAGAAATAGGACTGCAGGCGGAACATCCCTGGGCATCATGGATCGCTAGACCTTGCCCATTCCTTTTCCCAAAGATCGAAGAGGCTGGCGACGATGGCCATAGACTTCTTCTGACGCAGCGTGGAGCGGCTGTCGGCATCCCGACCGCGGGCCTCAGCCCCCGGATTCATTTCATGAGGAACGTGCTCGCGCATGCTGGAAAGAGCGGTAGGCGGGTGGTCTCCGCTTTCATTGCAACGGCCTTTGCCCAGGAGACGCCGGAGGCAGCAAGCGCTCAATGGCGCAGCGTCGCCGATCAGATCAGACCAAAAGTGCCGGAGCTCGCCACCATCATGGACGATGCGGAAGAGGACGTGCTTGCCTACATGACTTTTCCGAAAGAGCATCGGGCAAAGTTGCATTCGACGAATCCAATCGAGCGTCTCAACGGCGAAATCAAGCGACGTACCGAGGTCGTCGGTATCTTTCCGAACGATGATGCTATCGTCCGTCTCGTCGGCGCATTGCTGCTCGAACAGAATGATGAATGGGCCGTCCAACGCGCCAGATACATGACCCTTGAGACCATGGCGCAAATGAGCGATGATCCGCAAATCAGTCTGCCCGCTGTGGCTCGCTGATATCCCTCCGACCCAATGTCGGAAAGCACGGCCATCAGCCGCGACCTACACCACTTCCATGGACACGATCCCACGGGCGTTTTAGACTGGATCGAGCTGGGAGGTTTGCTATTAGAAGATATGAAAAGTCGTCATCAAACCGCCCGAGCTTGGGTTCGGCGCGGCTTTTACCTTTTCTGGTCCTTGAAGTTCTCCATCGCAAATGCTGGAACTGTTGCACGGATTCGAATTGCCCCGGCTTAATTTGCTCAACGATAACCAAATGAGCGTTTTAGCGCAACGATGTGCTGGGTGACTGCGAAGTAGTTTGCACATTTCTGCATTTGAAGATCGTGACGACTTTTGCGGACGGTATCCCCACAAGTCGCCAATGAAGCGGTCCGCTCTTGAGCGTATAACAAAACCTGCTTCACGTAAGGTCGGTGAAGGCCGCAGGTTAGGCTGCTTTAATCAATCCGTGCGACAGCCACTCCGCGGGCGCGGCTTGCCGACCTTCTCAACCGCATCGCCGCGCGTCATCTTCGCAAGAAGGATTGGCTTGCATAGCTAACGAGCGACAAATGCAACACGATTTTGGTTCAGCTAGTCGGTTCTGGGTGTTAGACGTACGACTTGGAAACACCGGAGTTACACGACGATGGATTGCGAGACCAAGCGTCCTCTAGCACAGAGCGCGCGCGGCCGACCGAGATTGCGAAACGCTTGAAAGCGAAAACTCCGGTCGAAAACGCAAACCCACACGGTCTTTCCAACTCACCGCCAAACATGAGGTTTGGCCGAAGACGCTTCCTTCAAACATTTTAGGGGCGGCTCAAACGGGGGCCGATTCAACCAGCGCTTTGCGTAGCATAGCAGCAGACCGCGACGCCTTTAAGATTGCAGGCCGTTTAACACTACTCCCCGTCGACTCAGCAAACAAAGAGACGAGTTGAAAATGAACAACGAGTTTTCCATGAAAGACAGCTTGGATACCTTCGTTGCACTGGCGAACCTATCAAGGTTAAAGAAACGCTGGGCCAACCGCACTAATGAGTTGTGGGATATGGCTGAAGCTACAATAGCACGCGAACGGGCGGTAGGCTATATCGGGGAGTGCATCGCTGAAGGAATCCATAGGCGTGAGCCGGCGGTCTTTTGTCCGGAGATTCAGACTCGCTTCCACGCTGTGGGCCTTATGATTGATGAGCATATTGACCCAGGCCGCCCAACACTCAATCGGCGGCGCTTGCTGATTGAACGAGTTGGGAAGTTTACCGACTTCGCTCCCTACCAGCAAGGGCTCGGCTGGACTGCTACCGGTGAAACAATCGCTGAGAGCTTAAATGCTATTGACAAATCCGAGGAGCTTTTTCGGTTCCTTCGAGCGCGGGAAAGGGGCCTGCCCAGACAGGTGCGACCCACCATCCCGTTCACGTCTGAGCAGGCAATAGAGCTGGTTGATGAGGTGAGCCATTTGTATGAGGATATTAGAGAGCGCCTGTACACGATAGACCATTTATTCCAAGATCGGTCGAGGGACGACGTCGCGTTGATCCATGATATCGAGCCCAGTATCGGCTTGCTTTCCCATCAGTTGGAAAGGGAAAAGCGAGATCCAACGCTGGTACGCCTTGATGGTGAGGCCGAGGCGAGGCGAGCGGATGTCGATCATGACCCGTTCTTCGAGGCGCAATCTGCACCCTCGCCCGCATCAGGGACAGAGGGCTTAAGCAGCCGAACGGCCTCGCCTGGTAGCAACGAATTGTTTCGGGACGAAAATGTCTCTCCTGAAAGGTCACAGCGATCGAACGAGGACAGCCACTCTTCGGGGGCGTTCGATGACGACCGGTCGGCGTGGAGAGCGTATGTGACTGGAGAAGGGAGCCATACCAAAGCTGCAACTGGTCGTATGGAAGATGGTGTAGATGACGCGGAGAGGCTAGCTTTTGACCCCGCTACCATTAGCTTTCGCAAGTCAAAAGGCACTTCGTTGCAAGAACCGGCCGCCGCGCTGGGATCGAAGGCGGCGCATGATGAGATCAATGGATCGGAAGGCAATCGACGCGAATTAAACGAGCGTAAGCGGACTCGCAGCCCCGGGTTAGATTATTAAACTCACGATTCGCGCGTTCGAGCGGCCGTTTGTTGCAAGAGAGAAAATCTCTGATGCCGCTCTGGTGCGTGCAAGCCATGCGCCCGCCTTCGCGCAGCGGCGCATAAGGCCGCGGCCCGTGATGAAGTCCCCGGATCCCCGGATCGGGTTTCAATCAAATTAACGCGCTCGGAGCGTCTTGAGAATCTCGGATTAATCCAATCCCCGGTTCGTCCGGTTCCCATCATCTCATCACCCTCACTACCTGCCGTCCAGCTTGCTACTCCGTGTTGCCGAACGGCAGATCCTGTTATGCCGCGCAAGCACTAAGCGGCAAGCAGACCCCATCTGGCGTCGACACCCTTGGTCCCGGCAATGCAGGTAGTCATCCTCCAGGGGCATGCCGGAAGGGGATCGCGCCGCGATTACCTCTCCATGTATTGATCCGGTATCGACAATCAAAATTGTCCGCGAGCGCTCCCGCAACGAGCGAGAGGATCATTTAAAAAACAACGTGGTCGACCCTTGACAGGTGGCCAGTTGCCACGAAAAGTTACCTATCTCTCAGAGGCTGATCGAGTTGGCCCTCTCACGTTCCTCCAGTTCGCGTGGCCGCTTACTCCCATTAGGCGATTTGCCTATTTCAATATCTCCATTGACGTTATGGCTGGAAGAGCCGGAAGTCCCTTGTAAGGGGTGCGGCGCTTTTATTTTTGGTGATATAGATCGTGCCAGATTTTCAGCCGGCGCCACCACCTTTGACTCATTGCGATGCGGCAGTTTTAGTTTCTGTTGACCAGGCATATTGGCTGCCTTGGCAAGTTCAAGCATGACTTGGGAATGTTCTAAATCGATTTTGCTCGACCGTACGGGTACTGTTGATCTCTTTAGATGATCATTCTCTGGCAGTTCGCGCAGACGACCTTGCCAGGCTCGGTGGTAACCCTCTATGGTTCGCACAAGCCTTTCCATCTCCAAAGTCCTTGATTTCAAGACGCGCGAATAGCTGCGGAGCAACGAGAAAAGGGTCGGGGAATCTGCTGCCGTACTGTTCCGCTCCAGCCAGTATTCCCGGTGTTCCGACGCCGCTTTGAGGAACCACGCGCGGCTCGCGAAGTTTCCGCGACGAGGGCCAACGACCGCGTCCATGGCATCAAGAACACGCGTTGCCATTTCCTTGGCGACTCTGTTACGCCCTCGTTGAGGAGGCGCTCGACGTATTGAGTCCCTAATCCCTTTTGGCAGTTGCTTGGGCAGGAAAAAACGATTACCACCACGCTGCCAGGTTAGGTCGCAATGCCGTTGTATCAACCTTGCGATGTCTACAGCAGTTTCTGGAGTTAACCTTTGTTGCGGTAGTAACTCCGATCTCCGAGGAACGATTTTCTCTTCAATGGCTCTGATCACCGTCACTTTGCCATAGTGAAAGGAGTTCGGGATGAAGCCTATTTCGCCAGTGGTGGCCCTCGTTTCCACAATTTCCGCCTCCCGCTTAGCCCAGCGTGACAAGATTTCGCCACTTTCCCAAACCTCATCTACTACCGCCTGGCGCAGACCATTGAAAAAAGCGCCGTCCGGCACGATCTTGTCCAACAAAGTATTGAGCTCCTTCAGAGTGGCCTTCTGTAAAGCTGGATTTCGGGGCGTACCGCTTGAAAAGTTTTCATCGAATTGATGAAGCTGCAGTTCATCGCGTCTGTGACCCAGAATTTCAATGTGTGGGAATTCTCGCGGGTCGCCTTCTTTGGTTTTGGCGTATTGCTGCAGTTTCTCATAAAGTGCAGCAGCTACATTAGGAGAAAGAGCTATCGGGAACTGCGGGCGCCTTGCATAGATTTTATCAATGACGCGATGGAGTTCGTTAGGATCCGGGTTCGCGGTAAGCTCACCAATATTAGCTCGATGTATTGCATTCAATGCATAGAGCCGTTGTTTATTATATGCAGGCGTATCGGGAATAGTTCGACTTAGAAGCCGGTCTATTCGAATTTCAAGTGCGTCCTTCAAGGAGCGGCCGGGGACTGGTCGCGGCCACTCTAATTCATTTCTAATGCTGCCGTCTGGAACATAGGCTGGAGTTCGGCTTCGCATGACATCCGTTAGATACTTGACCGCCATAATTTCTCTCGTGCGATTGGCCATAGTGCGTGGTCCTTCTCACTTTCCGAAGCGCAAGCTTCATCGCCAGCGTTCACACTAAATCGCGTCTTTGATGACGCATTGTCGCGTTGAAGCAAAACTTGTTCTAACAGCGATACTTTAACCCTGGGACGCCAGCAGCTCTAAGAAAACCAGGCCTCCTGAGCGGCGTCCGATTCTGCTTTTGAATTCGCCGATGTCGTTCACTGTCCTGATATGAACTATACCATGGAGGGCGAGTTGCTGGGGTGTGATTGCGTTACATCCGAAGCTAAAAGACCCCATCTGGCGTCGATAACCTTGGCCCCGGTAATGCAATATTCGATGGCGACCTGTCGTTGATGCGCCGGATCGACCGGCTATCATCTCGAATACGCCCATAGTACGTATCCGTCCGGCGAAGGCCGTCTATCCTGAATTGCCGATTGGCTTTAAGTCCATGGCCATGCGCTACAATCATTTCCCCCATTGAGGTCTTGTCCGTCGACAATCTGACCTTGACCAGGGAATGAAGCGCAACGTTTCACAGACGAACAGATCATCACCGTTCTGAGGGAGCACGAGGCTGGCACGCCGGTCTCGGAGCTTTGCCGCAAGCACGGCGTCAGTAATGCCAGCATCTATAAATGGAAGACCAAATTCGGCGGCATGGACGTATCGGAAGCCAACCGGCTGAAGACTATGGGACGCGCTTCACCTACCATGACACGGTCGATCATCTTCGAGGAGGCGACCGCCAATCGAGGTTCTCGCCGATCATGCTGGCGACTTCTTTCAGCGTTTAGATGAACCTTGAACGTGCCATCACGCAGCCTCGCATCGCCGGCGTCCAAAGCCACGGCAGTAATTCCTGGAGGTGGTCCTTGGGGTGATCCTGTATCCTGGTCAGGACGTCTGTCAAATAGATCTCCGGTGGATTGTGGCCATGGAGTTTGGCAGTCTCAATGATGGTCAGGATATTTGCGATGCGCTCGCCGCCCTTGTCTGGCCCGATGGCACGAAGGGTCTGACCGAAAATGGAATCGACGACCTTCAAAGTCTCCTCGCCGACATCCGGACGTGGGATGGTGGAATCCGCCAGTTCCTCGTCGATGAACAATGCGATCCTGTTCTTCAGTGCCATCGCGCGCACAAAAACTGGCTATTTGCCGAGCAAATCACTCATCGCAGGGGATATCGTAGAGCGCACTCGAGGATCTCATCCGCGGCATGCACCCGATACGACCGCTGCGCACACACCTATTTCTCAAGCATATGCATCGCTGCAGCCGTCATCTTCTGGATGTGATTTAACGAGTCCTGAGCCTAGTGATTAAGGCCGCGACGCTCCGACGAAGCGAGATGACCTGCCACTGAATTTTCATCCGACTGCGATTGGAGCCTCGGCGGTTTTGAATATGCCAAGTGGCGCGGTGTGAGCAACCGGCGGAAACGCGAAGCTTTCATCTTGCGCAGCGTTGGAGCCGGTTGCGGCGATGGTCCCGGCATAGTCTGCCGGGGTCTGATATCCGAGCGATGAGTGCGGCCGGAAATTTATTGTACAACACGACGACAGAACACCCACGGGACCGAGGTTCGCGAGCTTCTGTATCCGTGGCATCCCTGGTCCGGACGGCTTGTTCACGTGCATGAGGCGGTGTCTAAAGGGACGCATATTTTCCGCTGCAGCCTTTCTGGTTCTTCTTCTGGTCGACTTCTTGAGGTCCCGTCGTGGATGTTCGACCGATCAGTGAGTGGTTGTTGGCGCAGCCTGGCGGTCCCGCACGTCGATCTCGCAAGCCTGCATTCTTTGGCAAGATTGCTGAAGGACGCTGATGCCTCATCGCAATCTTCGGTAATGGGCGCAGCATTGGTCTTTCACGAAACGAGTCGGAGAGATGTTCATGCCTCGCCAGTCCATGACATGCCAGTTCGATCTGTTCTCGGCCCCGCAGCGGGGGAAGACGGCAGGGACGCCGCAATGGCCGGAGTTGCCGGAGGAGACCCGCCAAGCGTTGACGGTGCTCATCGTGCGGCTGTTCGTCGATCACGCAAAGTGCGGACATGCCTGCCAACAGAAGGAGGCCGGTCATGATGCATGAGAAGATCGCGCCGCATCATCTGGAGCGGAAGGCCATCCTCTATGTTCGGCAGTCCTCGGCTCACCAGGTTCTGCACAATCGAGAGAGCAGCGCCCTCCAGTACGCCATGCGCGACCGTCTGGCAGCGCTTGGATGGTCACATATAGAGACGGTGGATGACGACCTTGGTCGTTCGGCCGCCGGCGGCGTGACCCGCGCTGGATTTGATCGGATGGTGGCGGAAGTCTGCCTTGGCAAGGTAGGCGCCGTGGCCGCGCGTGAGGTATCGCGCTTCGCCCGGAACAGCCGCGATTGGCAGCAACTCATCGAGATGTGCCGCGTTGTCGATACCGTCCTGGTCGACCAGGAAGCAGTTTATGCGCCCCGCCAGGGCAACGACCGCCTGCTCTTGGGTTTGAAGGGCAGCCTCAACGAGTATGAACTCGATCTCTTGCGTCAGCGTTCCCTTTCCGCCCGCTATGAGAAGGCTCGCCGCGGTGAACTCGTCGTCACTGTTCCGGCCGGCTTCGTAAAGGCCGGTGACAGGATCGAGAAGGATCCCAATCGGCGCATCCAGGAAGCCATCGCACTCGTCTTCGACAAGGTCACCGAACTCGGGAGTGCCCGGCAGGCCTTGCTATGGTTCCTTGAGCAGGGATTGGACCTGCCCGTCAGGTGCGCCAACGGTGACGTCATCTGGCGCAGGCCAAATTATGCCACCATCCACCGGATGATTGCGAACCCGATCTACGGCGGCGCTTATGCTTATGGTAAGAGTCGTTCCGTACCAGGATACGATGGCCGATCTGGAATTCGCCGCAAGGCGCGTGATGAATGGCTGGCGCTGATCCCGGATGCGCACGAAGGTTACATCAGTTGGGAACGGGCGGAGGAGATCCGCAAGATGGTCAGCGACAATGTACCGGCCAGTCGCCATCATGGAGCGCCGAAGCATGGCGACGCTCTGCTTGCCGGCCTGTTCCGCTGCAAAAGGTGCGGCCGGAAGCTGACGGTTCGTTACACAGGAGCCAACCATAACATCCCGCGCTATTCCTGTTGGCGAGGGTTGCTCGACAACGGCGAACCACGTTGCATCGCCTTCGGCGGTCTGCGGGTCGATGACGCGATCGAAGAGGCACTTCTCGGCGTGGTCGAGCCAGGAGCCATTGCCGCCGCCGTCGAGGCGGAACGCAATATGGCCAACCAACGCGATCAGGTTCAGGATGCCCTGATGCGCGACCTCGAGGCAGCACGCTATGTAGCCGACCGGGCATTCCGGCAATATGACGCGGCCGATCCAGAGAATAGGCTGGTGACGTCGGAGCTGGAAGCACGCTGGAACAAGGCGCTGACTGGCGTCGGTGAGATCGAGGCCAAGATTGCCAAACATCGGACAGTTACGCCGCATCCGTTCCCCATGTCCGCATCACAGGTAACCGCACTTGCGGGAAACCTTCGCGCCGTCTGGACGGCGCCGACAACCGATGCAAGGCTGAAGAAGCGCATCGTGCGCACGCTCATCAATGAAGTGGTCGCCGATCTCGATGATGGAACCTCTGAGATCGTCCTCGTCATTCATTGGGTTGGAGGCGTCCACACCGAACTGCGCCTGCCGAAGCGACACCGTAGCCAAAGAAATGCGACCCCTGACGACATTGTCGACGCTGTGAAACAGCTCGTCTTGATCGCCAATGATGATGTGATTGCCGGTGTCCTCAATCGCAACGGACTGACGACCGGCAATGGCAATCGCTGGACACGGGAGCGGGTCACCGCGCTGAGGTCATATCGCAAGATTCCGGTCTTCCGTCCGCAGATCGACGGGGTTGAGCCATGGCTTAATCTGGGCGGTGCGGCGAAGTTACTCGGGATATCGCCAAAGACGCTGCGTCTGGCGGCCGAGGCTGGCGATATTAAGGGGGCTCATCCGCTACCCGATGGCCCATGGATCTTCAGCCGTTCCAAACTCGCGACCCCGCAAGCACGTCAGATTCTCGATCGTGTACGGAAGAACCCTCGCCACCCCGCGGGATCGCCTCCAGATCAGGAAAATCTATTTCTTTCAATGACATAGAAAGATGGGTGTTATGAAACAGGATTGTAGTCGTCCGCCCATTCGGCAATGGCGCTTCGGGCATGATCGAGACCGAAGAACAGGCTTTCGTTGAGCAGTTCGTCGCGCATCCGGCCGTTGAAGCTCTCGACATAGCCGTTCTGCATCGGCTTCCCCGGCGCGATGTAGTGCCAGTCGACCTTGTGATCCTTCGACCAAGCAAGGATAGCATTCGAGGTGAGTTCGGTGCCGTAACACCTTCGGAAGTCTGCGTTGAATGAGGCTTTGACCAGCTGCGTAGCCCCCATCAGGCGAAGCAGGTGGTCATAGCCAGGCCTCAGGTCTCACAGTGGTTTTGCGAAGCCACACTTAAAGGAGACAGGCTATGACCGATTGTGACATTGCCGCATTTACCCCCGTTCTGGCAGCTATCGATGTTTCCAAAGAACGCCACGAGGTGCTGATCGAAGCACCGGACAAAAAGCGTCGACGTCGAGTGAGCGTGCTCAACAATCTCGATGAGTTCGATCGCCTCATCGGCCTGCTGCGTAGCTATCAGCGTCCTGTCCGTGTCGCCTTTGAGGCAACGGGAAACTATCATCGCGCATTGGCATATCGGCTCGGCTTAGCGGGCTTCGAGATCAAATTGATCTCGTCCATCGCACTGGCTCGGACCAGGGAGGCACTGCATAATTCCTGGGATAAAAATGATCCAAAGGATGCCCAGGTTATCCTCCATATGATGACCATTGGTGCCGAGCAGTTCTACCATGACCCGTTGATGCGCGGCACCAACGACATTCAGGAGTTGTCGAAGACCCACGATATGATCTCAAGGTCGAAGACCGAACTGTGGCATCGGATTCTGACGCATTACCTGCCGTTGTATTTCCCTGAAGCGGATCGCTTCCACCGCAGTTCGCGCAGCGACTGGTTCTTTGCTTTCCTTGAACTGTTTCCGTCTCCGCACTTCATCGCAGCCATGAACAAGGACGCTTTCATCAAAGCTGCCTGGGAGGTGGTTGGTCGCAAAGTTGGCAAAGAGCGTTTGTTGGCAGATATTTACGCAACGTCCGCCCGTTCGATAGGCCTTCCAGTTGCACCGGACTCTGACGCTATCTGCATGTTTCGTATGATCCTGGCCGAGGGCAGAAGCCTAATCGCCCAACGTAATGAGATCGAGGCGCGTGCGGTTGCGATGCTGAAGGACAACGCAGATTACCAGCTCTTATGCACAATCCCCGGCATTGGCCCAATCAATGCTCTGACAATCATGGCAGAAGCTGGGGACCTGCGCCGGTTTCAACACCATCGCCAGTTCCTGAAGTTCTGCGGCATGGATCTTGCGACAATCCAGTCAGGAATGTTTCGAGGCCAGACCAAACTCTCCAAATATGGAAATGCACGGCTGAGGCGGACCTTATGGATGGCAGCTCAAGTCGCGATATTGCAGCGCGCCAACAGCTTCCGCGACAAGTTCGAGCGATACATCACCAAGGACCGTCACAACACCCATTTACGTCGCAAGGCGTCAACAGCAATCGCCGCCAAGATGGCCCGCACCGTACATGCGGTTATCAAAAGCGGTGAACCTTATCGCCCCTTCTTTGAAGGGACGATCCACAGCGGAAGGACCCTTCTCTGACAGTGCCGTGGAGGCGTTGAGCTGCTCAGCGACCTCGTAGATAATGTTCAGGCCTTCCGCTCGACGGCAAAAAGGATCTCGTCTTAAGGACGGTGAGAGCCGCGATCATGCGTACTCTGTGTTTGTTATGGGAGAGACCGTTCGTTGACGATTGGCCGGGCCTACATCATAATTCAAACGCATCGGGAGACCGACGCGATAACGACCTGCTGCCAAAACGGCGTTTCATTCCGATTATAGGACGTTGTCGGAGACGATCATTCCGGGCTTGCCACGTCGTTCGATCAGCGTCGTCAGCTCCCGTGCGACGCGGCGGCCGGAGATCGAGGTGTCCGGGATTGCTGCCAGGCATTCGCGCGTCACGTCATCGACAATGTTGAGCACGCGGAATCGTCTGCCGCAGGCAAACTGGTCGTGCACGAAGTCCAGCGACCAGCGGGCATTGGCCTTCGCTTCGACCAGGATCGGTGCACGCGTGCCGACAGCACGGCGTCTGGCTTTACGCTTGCGAACGGAAAGACCCTCCTCGCGATAGAGCCGGTAGATGCGGTTTACCCCGGACAGCTCTCCCTCCCGCCGAAGCAGCACGAACAGCCGCCGGTAGCCGAAACGCCGACGCTCGTTGGCAAGGTCACGCAGCTTTGCTCGCAACTCCGTCTCCGGCGGTCGGTTCGCCTGGTAGCGGATCGTCTTGCGGTCGGCGGATATGATCTGGCAGGCCCGCCGCTCCGAAAGACCCATCACGGCCTTCAGATGCGTGACGGCTTCGCGCTTGGCGGCAGGCCCTACCATTTTTTTGCAAGAAGCTCGCGGAGCGCGGCCGCATCCAGCAACTGCTCGGCCAGCAGCTTCTTCAGTCTCGCGTTCTCGTCTTCAAGCGCCTTTAGCCGTTTCGCCTCGGAGACTTCCATACCGCCGTATTTGGCCTTCCAGTTGTAAAACGTCGCTTCTGAAATCCCGTGCTTGCGGCAGAGGTCGGCTGCCTTCGCACCAGCCTCCTGCTCCTTCAGCACCGCAGTAATCTGCTCTTCGGTAAATCTCTGCTTCTTCATTCGTCCGTCCTTTAATGGGCCGGACTCTAATCCATTCTGGAGGAAATTCTCAGTGGCAGGTCAGAGATGATCAAATTCTTCACGACTGCAAGACCATGCCTTGTTGGTGTGGAAGCTTGCGCCACGGCGCATTATTGGGCCCGTGAACTGATTGTCAATGCCGCGTGGGCGGCGTGTTCCTGGCGCATCGTCGGCGAAAGCCGTTGCTCGAAGCTTCTAAAGAGCTCACAAAAGCGGCTGTAGCCGTAACCGTCGGGATGCGACCCACGATACTCCTCCCACAGGATGAGCAGAGTCACGCCGGGCTTCTTGAGTTCGACGGCAAGATCGGCCCAATTGGGTTCGACACGGCGTCTCGTGCCCTGTTTGATGCCGTTGCGAGCGAAGAGCTTGTTCTCGAGCGCATCGTCAGTGAGTTCGCCCGGCAACGGCCAGCTCAATCCAATTGCTGCCGCGCGCTGCTGTTATGCGGGTTCGTGACGAAAGTTCACGATCCGTTCGAGCTTAGCGTGTCGCCAGGAACAAATCTTGTTCCGACCCCAAATACCCCGCTCATTCGGACCGTGCAGCGCCGAATGAAAATCTGGCGCAGTACACAGGCCAATGCGCTGGTGTTCGGGCCATTCGCCGATGCGGCGCGGCAGACGGAAAGTATAGAGGTCGGGCAGTGAGATCATTACCGAACAATGCAGGATCGTCATCCGCGCTCTTACCGCCAGGTTGGCCTTCGACAACCGACCCCACCGGAAAACATGATGACCGCCCGCGAAGCCGCCCGCTCGCTACAGCGCTATTGAGAGGCGCGCTCGCGAGCGGCTTCGCTACCTCCGTCACCTGCACCAGGTGCGGGGATACGATCGGAACAACCCGTGAGGCATTCGAGAACATCCGAGTGAGGCAACGACATTATTCTCCGGGAACACTCTTGGGTGAGGCAATACGAGTCTCAACTAGATTGCGCTACGCACCGGTGCTGTTCAATTTTCGCTTCAAATGAGATTGAAATGTAGAAATCGAAAACTCTAGTGTAACCGAGCCTCCCGATAATCGTGAACATCAGATGACGGCATCTCTTCCGACCGAAGGGGCTGTGTTAGCTATGAGCACGCGGAGATAGGAATGTTGAAGGCAACGGGGCCGCTGTCGATCGTCTTGTTGGCCTCCACGCGCCCGTTCAACGACGCGCCGCCGTGTGCTGGCGGCGAGACGGCTGACGAGGAGCAATTGGCGCTTCGTCGGCCAATCTCCGCCTACAACACAGATTCTTCCACGCACGGCTTTGCGAACGCTACGTGCGAAAAGTTGAAATGGCCGCTCAACAGCTAGTTCCCCCGTCAACCGAGCAGCCGAAGCATGACCGGGAAAAGTCGGCATCCGAAGAATGGGATGTTTGGAGTTCATATACGCGTCGTTCTCCGAAGGGCGGCGCGATCCATCCGGTCCGCCACCGTCGCCGGACCAGGACGAGCGTAAATCCGGAGACCAACTCTTGTTCGATCTAAACAAAGGAGATTCGCAATGATGCGATGCTTTGAGAGATACCGCGTACATCTGAATCGCCTCTCCCTGTCGAACGCGGTGATGCGCCTGGTATCTGGCTATGCTCCTAGCGTGGGCGGCGCGATGGGTTGGAGCATGTTCTCCTTTGGGCCAGCTGCGGCCCAATCCGCAGGTGGCGGCACCGACCCGGCCACAATGGTTAGCAACATTTGCACGTTTATCCTTGGTCCGTTCGGCCAGTCACTCGCCGTTCTTGGAATCGTGGCGATCGGACTCTCCTGGATGTTCGGTCGCGCTTCACTGGGTCTTATCGCCGGCGTTGTCGGCGGCGTTGTCATCATGTTTGGAGCGAGTTTCCTCGGCAAGACGCTGACTGGAGGTGGTTGATTAGTAACCGTCTGGGAGAAGCCCTTTACCTGGCGGCGACACGGCCCGCATTGTTTCTTGGGGTGCCGCTAACGTTGGCCGGGCTATTTATGATGTCTGCCGGCTTTATCATCGTTATCGTTCAGAACCCGCTGTACGAAGTCGTACTCGTTCTCTTATGGTTCGGAGCGCGTCTTGTTGTGTACGAGACTTAATGCTGCCAGTGTGGTCCTGCTGGCGGCTCGTGGTGGATTGGACGACGCAGAATATGCCTGGGGTAACGAGTTGGAGCCCGAGGCCATGCCGATGGCAAGCATCTGGCAGGGGATTTCCGTGAGATCGTCGAAGCTTAAGGGTGCCGAACGCACCAGCGCCGTCGCGTCGTTCCCGGCAAACGGCCACGGCCTCTATGACATGATCGGCGACGTATGGGAGTGGACGACAGACTACTGGTCGACGAGTCACCCCGAGCTCGCACGACATTCCTGCTGCATCCCGAGCAACCCGCGCGGCGGCGATCCGGAGGCGAGCTACGATCCTCGGCAACCGGAAATTCGCATCCGCCGCCGGGTCCTGAAGGGCGGTTCGCATCTTTGCGCGCCGAACTATTGCCGGCGTTACCGCCCGGCCGCCCGACATGCCGAGCCGGAAGGCACCTCGACCAGCCATGTCGGCTTTCGCTGCATCAAAACATTGACGGGCTGAGGAGTGACGCGGGCGGGGGCATGAGTTCGCTTGGACTGTCGACAGTATGGATAGGGAGGAGCAGACTGCGGCTGAGCGCGACGCGATCCAGCTACGGACTGGCGTTCGCCAACTCGGGAGTGATCCGGCGCCCGCTTTCCGCAAGCCCGCTTCAAGGGCGTCGGCGACGTCGGTCTTGAAGCGTCTCTCCCGGATCTTCCGGCTGAACGTCTGCTCGAATCCGGGGTGGAAGCGCCTGAGATCGGCGAGGCCCGCGGGGGCCTGCGGAGATCCAAGCTGAGCGAGGGACGCGGCCCGCAACGCCCTGACGAGAAGGTCTCCGCAATTCACCTGTTCTGCAAGGAGGGAGGCCGTCGACCATTCTTGCGATATGCGTTGAGCGCAAGAACCATCGTTGCTTCCCGCGGCGGCGGTTCGACGGCGCCCGAGCTTCTCCCGCCAGAGCGACACCTTCCTCGACCAGGCCGGCGGCGAACATGACGGTGGCAAGCTTGGCCGCTACCTTCGGACTGCCGGGATTGAGCGCCTGAGCGCGCCTGCCAGCTTCGATCGCAGCCTCGGGGCGCCCGCTCAGAAACTGCGCCACCATGAGGGCGGTGTTCGCCCGTGCAGAGAGGGGGGCCATCGCGACCGCCTGGTTAGCGAGGCCGAGCGGCCCATCCGTATCCGATGGATCGAGGGCGAGCTGCGTCCGTGCGAGCGTCGCCAGCACTTCCGCACCAGGTCGATCCCAGTCGACGGTGCGCCGCAGGCAGCGCTGCGCGGCACGGATGCTCGTCTCGCCCTGGGAGATCGAGGGGATGCCGGCCTTCAGGACGCAGACGTTGCCTGCGGCTCGGCCCGGCGCTCGTTCGATCTCGAATTGCCCGATCCCACCGAGCTCTCCGGCAAGCTTCAGTGAAAGCGACTGGACAAGCACCTCCCTCGCGGATACCGCCGATCGATCGTCGGCGTCGATTCCACGCCGTTCTTGACGACATGTCCGTCGGCGTCGTCGGTGACTTGCCACCAGATCGTCCGCACCGCTGATCGGCATAATATTTGAGTTCCGCCGAATAGAGATTTCTCCGGCCGTCGGTGGTCATGGGCTGCCCGGTCGACGTGGCAACCGTCAGCGTATCGAACCCCGTCAGCGCCGAAAGCAGAAAGTCCCTGGTAACGCTCGCCTCGCCCTCGAGCCGCTTCTCGGACGCCGACATGGTCACCGCAAGCAGAGGCTTTTCGATCACGACCGGCCGCGTACTCAACCGCGCCGCCCGCCCCGTAACGGATGTCAAACAGAGGATTGCGACAGCCGCGAAGCGCGGATACGGGAGAATGATTTTCCTTGCCCCTTGCTCTGAAGACTGCAACTCCTGCTCTCAGCCCGTCGCCTCGTCTTCCAGCTCTTCGGTCGGACCAATGTCCTCCTCCCCGAACGCCAGCCGATAGCGCCCTTTCGGCACGCTCAGCATGATCCGATGATCGCCGGACATAGTATTGCTTCAGGAAAGTCCGCACCCGACCGACTTCGATGCGAACAATGGGGTCGGCGGGATCGAAGCTATGGGGTCTCGCCAGCACGTCAATCGCAATGTCGTAGGCCTTGACGGGATCGTGGTGCCCTTCAAACCGTCTTTGCACCAGATACGACGGGATCGTGCGGCTGCGCTCCGTCGCCTGGAACTTCGGATCTTCCAGAAGGCGGCGAAACTCCACGCGCGCCGCATCCATGCTGGCTTCGCAAGCCCTGCCGTGCGTTCCCCAGCGTTCATAGCCGCCCCCCGCTAAGCCGTGGTTCAAGTCGAAACAGACCAGACGGTCTTATCGCTCAAATGACGAGAGGTTTGCAATCGGAGTTGCTGATATACCGTTGCATGATCGCGCCCAGGTAGCTCGGTGGCCCTCACTCCTGCCGTGTTTTAACATTCGCGACGCGGTCTTGCTGACCGCCGCGGGAGATGATCCAGGGGCCGGCGGCAAGGCGCGGCTATTGGCGGTAGCGCCGAAGGTCCGGACCAAGGGCGCCGATCCGGTCATTCGCCGATTGCTGACCGAAGACGCGGTACCGGCGTCCGCTCCGGGCAGCGCTCTGTCACGCTGGGCGGCAAACCGCCTGTTCGAGCGGCTCGAAAGTTTTGAGGCGGTGCGCGCACTGTCCGGCCGGTCCTCCTTCCGGATTTTTGGGCTGTGACGATGGCGGGATCGAGCGCAGCCAAGACCAGTCGGCGACAGGCGAAAGGGCGACAGCAAGAAGTCCTGTACGATCGCGAGCTCGAGGACCTGCCGCCGGAGCTGCGCTGGCGGGAATAGATGCTGCGGGTCGAGGCGGTGTGATTTTTGCCTCGGCCGAGCCGATCAGGCGAGAGACCCTGGCGCGGGTGGTCGGCAAAGACTGTAGCATTGACCTGTTGATCGACGATCTCATCGAGGAGCTGTGGGATCGACCGTACGAATTGGTGTCGGTCGCGGGCGGCTGGCCGCACCAAACACGATCGCGGTTCGCCGAGACCATCCGAACTTCGGCAGCGCCAACAAGGGGAGGGGGCGGCGGCACTGTTCGAGTTCAAGGCGATGGTTGTTTTCCTCCCCGTTGCGGCCGTGCATCCTGGCGGCGACGGCGGCCGATTTGAGGGCGAGGCGATCGCGCCAACAGCCCAGCCATGGCGGGTCTGCACGGATTAGATCATCGAGCGATTTCAAAGCGATAGCTGCGGCAAAGGCAGCATCGGATTCGCTGACGTCGCGGCCGCGTGCCAATCCCCAACCTGGTAGACGGTGAGGCCATGGCGACGTCGTTGGAGCGGCGGCAATGAGCGAATCCGTGCGGAAGAGCATAAACATGAGCGCGGTTTTTGCCACCAATAAAGGATCAAACCGCACACCTTGCCGGCACGGTGATATGAACGATAAACTTCCATTGTCGTTCATTAGAGAAATGACGCAAATCACCGAGCAAAACAGCGAAATTCACGTCGAGGCGGGCTCTTCTCCGCCCCTCAGCACGGCGGCCGCCGGTGACATTTCCGCGCCGCAGTGGTCGGCCGCCATCTCGTTCCGTGTGGTGCCGCCGGCAAGGGTTGGGTGCTTCCGCCCGACCCACAGACGGTCGGCCTCTACATCACCGCTTGTGCCGCCGGGAGTGACGGGATCACCGCCTCGCGCGACAATCGCCGGTCGCAAGTCGAATTCGGTCAAACGATCGAGCGGCGACTTTCGGCGCTGACCTGGAATTATGCCCGGCGTGGCACAACGCTCGACCGAAAGGACCGCCATGTCGCTACTGTGCTCGCCGCGATCCGCAACACCCACGCCACGCAACCCCGCCAGAAGGAAGCGGCGCTGCCCGAACACCTGATCGCCATGCTGGAGACGTTGCCCCGCGGCACCTTCTGGGGACTGCGCGACCGGGCGATGCTGCTGATCGGTTTTGCCGGCGGGCTGCGGCGTTCCGAGATCGTCGGGCTCGACGTCGGCCGCGACCAAACGAAGGAAAGCCGCGGCTGGGTCGAGATTCTTGACAAGGGCATGGTCGTCACGGTGCGGGGAAAGCGCGGCTGGCGAAGTGGAAATCGGCCGCGGCTCGTCGGACGCCACCTGCCCGATCGTGACGCTGCAGACCTGGCTCAACCTTGCGAGGATCGCGCACGGCCCCCTGTTCCGGCGGGTGACCGGTCAAGGCAAGGATGTTGGCCCCGAACGGCTGCTGGATCAGGAAGTGGCGCGCCTCGTCAAGAAGGCGGCACTGGCTGCCGGCGTGCGACCCGACCTTACCGAAACCGAGCGTGCGGAAAAGTTCTCCGGCCACTCGCTGCGCGCAGGCCTGGCCTCCTCGGCCGAGGTCGAGGAGCGCTAAGTGCAGAAGCAACTCGGTCACGCATCCGCCGAGATGGCCGCAAGTACCAGCGCCGGCGCGACCGCTTCCGGGTCAACCTTACCAAGGCATCCGGGCTTTGACACGCCCCCTCCTCTGCCACCGTGCGGCGGCAAAGAAAACTCGAGGGTTTTCAGATTGGCATTCAGCCGACCGCGGAGGGCTGAAGCGGCGGCTGCCAACGCCGCGTTACAGCATCGCATGCCGACGGCCCGGGCCAGGCGTCGTAGGAGCAGATCCCATCAGCCGCAGCAGCCTTTGGTCTGCGATTATCCGCCTTCATCGCGACGGCCTTTGCCCAGGAGACCCCGGAGGCAGCAAGCGCTCAATGGCGCAGTGTCGCCGATCAAATCAGACCGAAAGTGCCGAAGCTTGCCACCATCATGGACGACGCTGAAGAGGACGTGCTCGCCTACATGGCCTTCCCGAAAGAGCACCGGGCAAAGCTGCACTCGATGAATCCAATTGAGCGTCTCAACGGCGAAATCAAGCGACGCACCGAGGTCGTCGGCATCTTTCCGAACGACGAAGCCATCGTCCGTCTCGTCGGTGCATTGCTGCTCGAACAGAATGATGAATGGGCCGTTCAACGCGCCAGGTATATGACGCTTGAGACCATGGCCCAAATGAGCGATGATCCCCAAATCAGCCTGCCCGCTGTGGCACGCTGATATCCCCTTCCGACCCATGTCGGGAAAGCACGGCCATCAGCCGCGACCTACACCACCTCCCGGGACACGATCATAGTACGATTTGGCACATACCTTGCTCAGACCACGGTGAAGGCTCACACACCCGATTGTGTCACACCGTCGGGCGGAGACCTGCCTTCACGAAGCCAACAAATCAACAGGAGGCAAGAAATGGGACAGTACGTAATCGAGTTTAAACAGAATCCAGACTTCGTGCTCGGGGTTGACGACCAGAAGGAGGGCGCTAAGGTTGTACTCCGCAAAAAAGACTCGACGGTTTATCGCCACGCTCTCTGGGATCTGAACTCAGATAGTGGCGCCATCACGTTGAACTCGAGCGCTGGCAATCTGGCGATTGGATCCGATCGCCTTGATCCACAAGCTCAGCTCTCGCTCAAGGTTTACAACCCCACCGACGAGAAGCAGCGATGGGAGTTGCTCAAGAAACCAGGCTTCATCCTTAGCAACGGCGACAACCGGCTGTGCATTGACAACGACGCTCGTGGAACGAGTACCGGCAATCGGATCTGGCTATTCCAGTTTAACGGTTCGCCTGCTCAACAATGGAATTTCGTCTCTCTTTCGAATAGGCTCATGTCGACCTTTCAAGAGGCTGCCGAGTAATCCTCGAGCATCGGATTGGCCGAATCTTCGATAGCTCCCCTGCGGCCGCCAAAAATTCCAATCGCGCAAGACCTGCAACGAGATGCAGGGGCTCCTTCGGGGGCCTCTGTTTCAACGGCTCTGCGGCGGCTCGGCCATCCCCCTGATCAAGGAAGCTATGGCGGCTGGCGAAATCATCTGGGCACATGCCCCATGCGGCGCGGTTCAAGGAAGCTCGGAAAGTAGCTGCCTTTGCGCAGCTTCGGGATGCGAAGCTCGACCTCTGCACCCGTGGCCGAGCCTACTTCCAGCTCCATCCGCCGCTCGGCGGCAAAGCCAATCATCTCACGCAATAATCTGCATCCGCGCTCTTCTCAACGAGGGAGCGCACGTCATCATGTCATTGGTCATTGGTCATTGGTCATTGGTGGTCTTTCCGTCAGGTTGGTCTTAAACACCCGACCCTAGCGGAAAACACTGATGGCCGCCCGCAAAGCCGATCACCCGCTACAGCGCAACGAGAAGCGCGCGGGCACTCGGCTTTGCTACCTCCCGCCACCTACACCACGTACTGGGACACGATCCGTACTCTATTTCCTTCGAAAGGAATCCATGCGCGCCGCAAGGCAAGTGTTGCGGTGTTCGCGAAAGCTTTCTGTGTTCCTGCGTGCCATGTGTACATCAGGCGAAGCGGTCAGATGGCCGGCGCTAAGGCAAAGGGGACACACGTGACCGATATACCCCTCAGGGCCTGCTTACACCAAGAAATCGCCCGAACAGGTCGGTGGCGCAGTTAAAACTAATCCTCACAGCGCGAGTGCCTGATCATCAAGGTAGCCGGAAATCCCACTTTGGTCGAGACATCCTATTCAACGCCATGAAGAGGCAGCCACAAAGCTGGCTTCCAAGAGAACTTTTAGCCTAACCATCAATTCTAAAAAGCTAAAAAGCCAGGTTGCCAGCAACGCGATCACAACTCTCGCAACGTTGTCACCCGAATTCCCAGGGGCCATCTTCGGCGTCAACGCCGGAGGCCCTATCTGACTTTCAAAGCATAGAACTACGTCAGGTATTGGACATATGTGTGAAGAATCCGACACGGCACTAGGCTGTGCGATCATGATATGGAGGCCGCAGCCCAACGACAATTATCAATCGGCTTCGCTGATCGATTAAGCTGGCGAAGCCTGCCGTCATAGCCGCATTTGGCACGCTCGTGCAGATGCGCGCCAGCAATGACGAAATTGCCAAGCGGCGGGAAATCGCCACAGGACCTGAGTCTGTCGTCAAAAAATCCATACATGGTAGAAGTTACCCCTCACTTCCGGCGAACACGGTATCGGCATCTCGCGGATACCAACTCTCGAACCTTTGGGGTGGGAGGGGAGCGCGAGGGGAAGCGGCCACGGGGCTCACCTCGCCCTGCTGTGGTCGGGTCCCACCCGCCGGGACAGATAAGTCCAGCAAAAGGCCCGATGATGTGAACTGACCCCCGAAGGTCGATGTCCAGCTTTCGGGGGTCAATCCAGATGGTCCGGGGCCTAGGGTCGGGGCGTCACGCCGATGCTTCGTGCAAGGCTCCCTGCCCTTCACTCCGGTTTGCAGGTACTTGCCGTCAGATTTTTTCGGTTCCATAAATTAGATTATGCGATATGTTATTGTAGAGGCTATCTAGTAATGCGACAGTTGGGCCAGTTAGAGATGCGACAATCTCGCCTCTCGACGACTGGTCAATGCCAATGTCGGGAGCAAGGATGACGACCTTCAGCCTGGTCGAGACCATGAGCGGTCGGAGTCGTCATGTCCTTTATGATCACTATGTCGCAGAAAGAATTGCATCGCCTCGAACTCATCCAGAAGATCCGTGACGAACGCCTGAGCGTTGTGCAGGCCGCCGAACGGCTCGACCTCAGTCGAAGTCAGGTCCATCGGCTGCTGCAGGCCTATGACCGGGATGGTCCGGCCGGGCTTGTTTCCAAGAAGCGATCGCGACCGAGCAACCGGCGCCATAGCGAGGAGTTTCGCAATGCGGCGCTGAATCTGATCCGTGAACGCTATCTGGATTTCGGTCCGACGCTGGCGCGTGAGAAGCTGATCGAGCTGCACCGGATCTCGGTCGCCAAGGAGACCCTGCGGCAATGGATGACCGAGGCCGGCATCTGGGTCTCGCGTCGGGAACGCAAGAAGCGGGTTTTCCAGCCACGCGGCCGACGTGATTGCTTTGGCGAACTGGTACAGATCGATGGCTCGCATCACTGGTGGTTCGAGAACCGTGGGCCCAAATGCGCCCTGCTCGTCTATATCGACGACGCCACCGGCAAGCTGCTGCATCTACGGTTTGCCGGCTCGGAGAACACCTTCGACTATCTGCACGCGACCAAGGCCTATCTGCAGCAATGGGGCAAACCGCTGGCCTTCTACAGTGACAAGCACGGCGTCTTTCGTTCGACCCATGCGTCGGAGAAGGACCGGACGAGCGGCCTGACACAATTCGGCCGCGCGCTTTATGAGCTGAACATCGACATCATCTGTGCCAATACCCCGCAGGCCAAAGGCCGCGTCGAACGTGCGAACCAGACACTGCAGGATCGGCTGGTCAAGGAAATGCGGCTGCGCGGCATCGACACGATCGAGGAAGCCAACGCCTATGCGCCTGAGTTCATTGCGGATTAACGCGCGTTTTGGCAAACAGCCGCGTAATCCGAAGGACATGCACCGGCCGTTGGCCGACCACGAGAACCTCGATGGCGCCATGTGCCGCAAGGAAGTTCGCACGCTGTCGCAGGCTTTGACGCTGCGCTATGACAAGGTGCTGTTCATCCTTGATCCGACAGATCTTTCCAGGTCCCTGGCGGGTAAGAAGGTCGTCGTTTGCGACTATCCGGACGGGCGCCTCGAGATCATGCACGAGAGCTTTGCCCTGCCCTACCGAACCTTTGACACGTTACGCTCCGTGCATCGCGCCGAGGTCGTCGATAACAAGCGGTTGGACGACATGCTGTCTGTTGTCGCCGAGCTGCAGGCTGGGCGGGAGCAGCAGCGCAGCAAGGGCGGACCACGGCGAACTGGGCAGACGGACCATATGTTCGGCATTCGCGATGGCAGCACGGGGAACGGCTACCAGAAGCGTGGACGCAAGCCGAGAACGGATTACATGAACGATCCGGCGGTGATCGCACGGCGGGAGAAAGCGTTATTGAGGCAGCCGGCTGCGGAATAAAGGGCGTCAATGCACGCCGATATCGCTTTGCGTATCTGACTCCAATTGCAGGCAGGCGGACCAAAGCGGCGTCTTGTGGAAGGCTCCGTCTTGAAGAAGCGTGAGCCCTTCTCGTGCCTCATAAAGCAGGCCCAGCCAGCACAGGCGCCGCAGGACGCCATATTGGAGATCGGATTTGAGCTCCCAGGCTTCCAGGGTCATTTCGGTGGCGGACAGAGGTGCCGTGTCTGGATAGAGGATCTTCACGACGTCCAAAGGCGTACAGCCTTCTCTCGCCTTGATATTGAGAAGATTGAGGAACATGCGCCACCAGCGTAGGCGCGCTTGCACCTCAGCTTCCCGCTCGGTGGCATGGACATACGAGTAGAGATAGTCTGTGGCCACGAGATCGAAGAAGGCTTGCGGGTTCACCAGAAACTCCCGGCCGCGTCTGGTTGGCAGCAGCACATCCTTTTTCCGGCGAAGCAGCTTCAGATGGCGGGTCATGTCCCGCACGACCCAGAGCGGCGGCATGTCGCTTTCGTTCAGCACTTTGTTCATGCTGTAGAGGTCTTCGGCTGTGAAGTCGGGCCACAGGAAGTTCACAGCGGCCCAATGTACGAATTTGCGGTTCATAGCACCGGTCGCGGTCAATCCTATGCCACCCTCACCGTCAGCATAGGCAACGGACAGAAGCATGCCGCGAAGAAGAGGTGACAGCGCGGCGACATCGACGTCACCCTGCAGCTTGATTTCCGGAAGCATCGTGCAGCTTTGATCCCTACCCGCTCAATTCAGATAAAAGCGAGTATCAGCCGGCGACTGAACAATTGCTATTGAGAAAGCTAAAGCCGAAGAGGTGTTCTTTCACCCGCCCCCGCTCCGCCCTTTCAACCCGGCCCAGCCGGTCGGATCGGGGGCTGATCATCGGTGCCAGTGTCGCGTTTCTAACTGGCCGACAGCGTCGCAGCCCTATTCGGCTTTGACAGTTATAACATAACAACATATGAAGACATTGATGCTGCCACCGTTAGAAATGACGTGCCTGCGCTGGGTTGCTCGAGGCAAAACCGTCGCCGAAATCGCCCTACTGCAGGGTAAGAGCGTCACCGAAATCGAGCTTTGCCTGGAACATGCGCTTGTCTTGCTCGAAGCAAAGACGGTTAAGGAGGCCATTGCGAAGACCAATGGGCCTCATTCCGATCAACATTGAGCAACCAGCTTAACGCGATCAGCGGGCAGCCAACAACGCGTCCCGCCGGTTCGAAGACACGAGTAATCGGCAGCGGGGAACGCGAGGACTTGGCACCAACCTCGAAAACCGTACGGCAAACGGCGGCTCAAGACGGCAGCAAGCCAAATCCCGCTCTCTGTGATGGCGTCCTGGCTCGGTCCCGGATCTTCCACGATCAACCCATAAAGGGTCCGCTAGCAAGCTGCGGCCGCTTCCGCTTTGCGTCGCGGTGATCGCGCCCGGACCCCGGGCCTTTTGAGGAGCCATCGAGCGGGAATTGGCCCGCTCCCGAAGGAGCCTCTCAAATGTCGCACGATCTCTCTCTCGCCCAGTCCCACGCCTTCCAGCTCTCCCGTGACCTGATGGTACCGGTCACCCTCTTCGAGGTCGACGGCGAATACGGCGTCATTCCTTCCGATGAGATCGACGCCGACGACGATCTGGCGATCGTGCATGAGTACATGCCTTGGCCGGCTCATTGAGCCGGCACCGCCGGGGCGTGCCCCTTGCGAGCGGCAGGCCGCAAGGGAAGCTTCGCCGCGTCCAATTTCAGCTTGCATGATCCGACAATTGCGCGCCCGCGCCCTTGCGGTCTTTGCTCTTCGGGGCCTGCCGAAGGCGTCGGAGAACCGACGGGCAAGGAAGGACTATGGAGGCCGATCGCCGGGCGATCGGGAGAAAAAATGAAGAGAAGAGAGATAGAAGCGCTGCGCGAGCAGGTCAGTTGTGTGGCAGTGCTTGAGCATGCCGGGTTTGCAATAGACGCGAAGGAAAGCACACGGCGGGCGGTCAAGTTCCGCCGCGGCGGCGAGATCGTCATTGTCACCCATGAAGGGCGCGGATGGTTCGATCCTTTGTCCGACGCGAAGGGCGATGTGTTCCGGCTCGTCGAGCATCTCCATCGGGTCGGCTTTCTCCAAGGCGCTGCGCGGGTCGCGGCTCTCGTCGGTTTTCAGATCAAGGAGCCGGAATGGCAGTCGACAAAAGATGGGGAGAGATGCGACCTCTCTCTTCCCGATCGTTGGCAGTCCCGCCGGCGTCCGTGGCAGGGTTCCGCGTCATGGCGATACCTCAATGGCGAGCGCCGCCTGCCAGCGAACGTGCTGCGAATGGCGATCAAAGGCGACCTCCTGCGCGAAGGTCCGCAAGGCAGCATGTGGGCGGCGCACCGGGACCAGACGGGAATTTTGACCGGCTGGGAAGCGCGAGGTCCGCAATATCGGGGTTTTGCATCCGGAGGAACCAAGGTTCTTTTCCGCTTCGGTTCCGACAGCCCATTGCGTCTGGCGGTCACGGAAGCGGCGATGGATGCCATGAGCCTCGCGGCGATCGAAGGTTTGCGGCAGGGCACGCTTTATCTCAGCACTGGCGGTGGATGGTCGCCGACCACGGAGGCGGCGTTGCGGGAGTTGGCCTCGAACCCGGGTGTACAGATGGTTGCGGCAACGGACGCCAATCCACAGGGCGACATGTTTGCCGAACGGCTGCGGACGCTTGCCGACGATGCCGGCTGCGACTGGACGCGACTTCGCCCGATCGAGGAGGATTGGAACGACACCCTGAAGATCAGGGAAATGGAAAAGAGGGAAAGGATGGAAGGAGGAGGCGTGCCGCATGCGCGCCGCCGGCATCAAGGGAAGCTTCGCCCGGCGGAGCCGACCCTTGACCCCGACGGTCGCGATGCCGGCGGCAGCCAAGGGGTCATGAAGGACTGAAGAGGAAGGCAAGGTCGAGAGGACAGTGCCGCGCTTCGGTCCGAAACCTCCGAAGGAGCTGCAGATGAACCCCTCTCCCGCAATCCGAAAAGTCCTCCAGGGCGTCGCAAGCCGGCCGCAGATGTTCCGCATGTTCGACCGTCATCTCCAGCGGCCCAACCGTTGGGAAGACGACGCAATGGCGCTCTATGCTGGCGAATGGTTCGAGATCGGCGAGACCGAGCACGACTATATGTTCGAAATCCTGCCGCCGCTCTGGATCCGCGGCTCGATGTTTGCGATGCGCGAGTTCCTGACCGGCTCGGTGACATCAGTGTTCTTCGCACTCCGGATCGACGATGCGATCCGCTATTTTCACGGCTATTGCGACCTTGCCGTCCAATCGTCCGTCGAGACCATGCGCCTTGCGATTATCGAGCGTGAGAGCCGCCCGGTCCGGGCCATGACGCGCGCGGAACGCCTCGAACATATCTGGAGCAGCACGGCGGACGACTATCGCGGTTATGCGGGCGAGCGCTGGCCGGAGGCCTCGCGCGGCAAACGTACCGTGATGATCTACGGCGCTAAAGGCGGCACCGTTTTGAAGCTGCTGGAAAAACTCAGCGACGACGAGATCGCCGTCAAGCTGCCGGTACAACTGCGCCACCTCCCCTCGCCGATCGCGGCTTGAGAGTTTCCGTTTGCATCCGTGCGCGAAGCAATCGCGCTCGGCCTACCATAGCCGCGCAGCCCATGCAGGCGGCCGCCTCCACCCCTTCGCGTTCCTCGACTGCCCCTTGCGGCAGATCGATGACGCTTGTTCACAAGGACCTTTCGATGAGCAACGACCCCTTCACCCTCGATATGTTCGGCAGCAGCGCTTTGTCATCAGGATTCGGTCTTGGCGTAACCGCGTTCGGTGCTTTTGCCGCCAACGACGACGAGCCTGACCCGACCCCGCCGTCTCCGGCGCCGGCGCGACGTCTGCCGGCGACCAACCGGCCGGTCCCGCGAAAGCAAGGGCAGCGTGCCAACTTCTATCTCGAAGACGGGGACCGCGAGCTCGCCGTGACCTGGAAGGAACGCGCGCGCATCAACGTCGCGGCAATCCTCACCGCCAACGAAATCGAGAAGATGAAGCTGCCGGCGACCCCGGCCGCGCAGGCGAGGCTGATCCGCTTCACTGGTTTTGGCGCCGGTGAATTGGCGAATGGTATGTTTCGCCGACCGGGGGAAACCGATTTCCGCACGGGCTGGGACGACCTTGGCAGCTCATTGGAATCGGCCGTCAGCGAGGGGGAATACGCGTCACTCGCCCGTTGCACCCAGTATGCCCACTTCACGCCCGAATTCGTCATTCGGGCAATCTGGATGGCCATTCAGCGCCTCGGCTGGCGCGGCGGCCGTGTGTTGGAACCGGGTGTCGGCACCGGGCTCATTCCTGCGCTGATGCCGAAACAGTATCGCGAACTGAGCTACGTCACCGGTATCGAGCTCGATCCCGTCACGGCTCGCATCGTGAAACTGCTGCAACCGAAGGCGCGGATCATCAACGGTGATTTCGCGCACACCGACCTCAATGCGATCTACGATCTTGCCATCGGCAATCCGCCCTTCTCCAATCGGACGGTTCGCTCCGACCGGCAATATCGTTCGCTCGGTCTTCGGCTGCATGACTACTTCATCGCCCGATCGATCGATCTCCTGAAGCCGGGCGCCCTGGCCGCCTTCGTCACCAGCGCCGGCACCATGGACAAGGCGGATAGCACCGCACGCAAGCACATCGCCAAGTCCGCAGAACTGATCGCCGCAATCCGACTGCCCGAAGGCAGTTTTCGGCGCGACGCCGGCACGGACGTCGTGGTCGACATCCTCTTCTTCCGCAAGCGCAAGGCAGGCGAGCCGGAAGGCGACCTTTCCTGGGTTGAACTGGCGGGAGTCCGGCCGGCTGTGGAGGACGAGGGGGCGATCCGCGTGAACAGGTGGTTCGCGCAGCATCCTGATTTTGTACTCGGCGATCATGCCCTGACCTCCGGTCCCTTCGGGGAGACCTATACGTGCCGGTCACGCGCCGGCGAGGAGCTCGACGCGGCGCTGACGGCAGCCATCGCTCTTCTTCCGGAAGGCCTTTATGACGGCGAGCCGACCGCCATCGACATCGATCTGGAGGATGAACTTGCCGAGATCGTCGATCTGCGCCCCGACAATGCCAGGGTGCGCGAAGGCAGCTATTTTGTCGACGTCAGACATGGTCTCATGCAGGTCGTCGACGGCGAGCCTGTTCCGGTTCATGTGCGCAAGGCCCGCAGTGGCGAGGGAATTTCGGAAAAACACGTCCGGATCATTCGCAAACTGATCCCGATCCGCGATGCCGTACGTGAGGTCCTGAAAGCCCAGGAACTGGATCGGCCGTGGCGGGACTGCCAAGTGCGGCTGCGCATCGCCTGGTCAAACTTCGTGCGCGATTTCGGTCCGATCAACCACACCACGGTTTCGATCATCGAGGATGAGACGACGGGCGAGGTTCGTGAAACCCATCGCCAGCCGAACCTGCAGCCCTTCCGCGACGATCCCGACTGCTGGCTGGTCGCCTCCATCGAGGATTATGACCTCGAAACCGACACTGCCAGGCCCGGGCCGATTTTCTCCGAACGCGTCATCGCGCCCCCTTCCCCGCCCGTCATCACCTCCGCGGCCGATGCCTTGGCCGTCGTCCTCAACGAACGCGGGCGCATCGACCTCGAGCATATCGCCGAGCTTTTGCATTGCGACATGGATGCGGTTCGCGAGGCGCTGGGTGACGCAATCTTTCGCGATCCCGCCGATGGCTCATGGCAAACCTCCGATGCTTATCTCTCCGGCGCCGTGCGCACCAAACTTGCTGCTGCGGCAGCCGCGGCCGAGCTCGATCCCGTCTTTGAGCGAAACGTCCGCGCGCTTCAGGCGGTGCAGCCCGCCGACCTTCGTCCGTCGGATATCACCGCCCGGCTCGGTGCTCCCTGGATTCCGGCCGCGGATATCATCGACTTTGTTCACGAGACGATGGGCGCCGAGATCAGGATCCATCACATGCCGGAACTCGGCTCATGGACCGTCGAGGCGCGACAGCTCGGATGGACGGCGGCCGGCACATCCGAATGGGGCACCGACCGACGCCATGCCGGCGAGTTGCTTGCCGATGCGCTGAACAGTCGCGTGCCGCAGATTTTTGACGTCTTCAAGGACGTGGACGGCGAGCGGCGCGTGCTGAACATCGTCGATACCGAAGCCGCCCGCGACAAGCTGCAGAAGATCAAGCAGGCCTTCCAGAATTGGGTGTGGACAGATCCTGATCGCACCGATCGGCTGGCGCGGGTCTATAACGATCGCTTCAACAACATCGCGCCAAGAAAGTTCGATGGTTTACATCTGAAACTTCCCGGCGCCTCTGGCGCCTTTGTTCTTTATGGACACCAGAAACGCGGCATCTGGCGGATCATCGCGTCGGGCTCGACCTATCTCGCGCACGCCGTTGGTGCGGGCAAGACGATGACGATGGCGGCCGCGATCATGGAACAGCGCCGGCTCGGGCTGATCGCCAAGGCGATGCTGGCGGTTCCGGGCCATTGCCTGGCGCAGGCGGCGCGCGAGTTTCTCGCGCTCTACCCGAATGCTCGCATTCTTGTCGCCGACGAGACCAACTTCACCAAGGACAAGCGCGCTCGTCTCCTGTCGCGGGCGGCGACGGCGACCTGGGATGCGATCATCATCACCCACTCGGCATTCCGGTTCATCGCCGTGCCATCGGCGTTCGAACAGCAGATGATCCAGGATGAGCTCGAACTCTACGAGGAGCTGCTGACCAAGGTCGACAGCGAGGACCGAGTCTCGCGCAAGCGGTTGGAGCGGCTCAAGGAAGGGCTCAAGGAGCGACTGGAGGCGCTGTCCACCCGCAAGGACGACCTGCTGACGATCTCCGAAATCGGCGTCGACCAGATCATCGTCGATGAGGCGCAGGAATTCCGCAAGCTTTCCTTCGCTACCAACATGTCGACCTTGAAAGGTATCGATCCCAACGGCTCGCAGCGCGCCTGGGACCTCTACGTCAAGTCCCGCTTCATCGAGACCAAGAATCCCGGCCGGGCTTTGGTTCTCGCGTCCGGTACGCCGATCACTAACACGCTCGGCGAGATGTTTTCGGTCCAACGCCTGCTCGGCCACGCGGCCCTCGCCGAGCGCGGCCTGCACGAATTCGACGCCTGGGCCTCGACCTTCGGTGACACCACGACGGAACTGGAGATCCAGCCATCGGGCAAATACAAGCCCGTCAGCCGCTTTGCTTCCTTCGTCAACGTCCCGGAACTAATCGCCATGTTCCGGTCTTTCGCCGACGTGGTGATGCCCGAGGATCTCCGCGGATACGTCAAGGTGCCTGCAATCTCGACCGGCCGCCGACAGATCCTGACGGCCAAGCCGACGCAGGCCTTCAAGAATTATCAGGTAATTCTCGACGCCCGCATCAAGGCGATCGAGATGCGCGAGGGGCCGGCCCAGCCCGGCGACGACATCCTGCTCTCCGTCATCACTGACGGTCGCCATGCCGCCATCGATCTCCGCCTGGTCGACGCGGACAATGACAACGAGCCGGACAACAAGCTCAACCTGCTGGTCCAGAACGCCTTCCGGATCTGGCAGGAGACCTCGCAAGGCGCGTTTGTGCGACCCGACGGCAAGCCCTTCGACCTCCCAGGTGCGGCGCAGATGATCTTCTCCGATCTTGGGACCATCAATGTCGAGAAGAGCAGAGGTTTTTCCGCCTACCGCTGGATCAGGGACGAGCTCGTCCGCATGGGCGTTCCGGCATCCGAAATCGCCTTCATGCAGGACTACAAGAAGACCGAGGCCAAGCAGCGTCTGTTCGCCGATGTCCGCGCCGGCAGGGTCCGGTTCCTGATCGGCTCGTCGGACACGATGGGGACTGGCGTCAATGCCCAGCTTCGTCTCAAGGCGCTGCATCATCTCGATGTTCCGTGGCTGCCCTCGCAGATCGAGCAGCGCGAGGGCCGAATCGTGCGCCAGGGCAACCAGCATGACGAGGTCGATATTTTCGCCTACGCCACCCAGGGCTCGCTCGACGCCTCGATGTGGCAGAACAACGAACGCAAGGCCCGCTTCATCGCGGCGGCACTCTCCGGCGATACCTCGATCCGTCGGCTGGAAGATCTCGGCGAAGGGGCGGCCAATCAGTTCGCCATGGCTAAGGCCATCGCCTCCGGCGACGAACGGCTGATGCAGAAGGCTGGGCTCGAGGCGGACATTTCCCGTCTCGAACGGCTGCGCGCCGCACATGACGACGACCAATATGCCGTGCGCCGGCAGATTCGTGACGCCGAACGCGATGTCGAGATCTCGGAGCGGCGGATTGTGGAAATCGGCAATGACATCGAGCGCCTGGTTCCGACCGCGGCCGACGCCTTTGCCATGACTGTCGTCGGCGAGGCTTTCAACGAACGGAAAGCCGCCGGTCGCGCCTTGATGAAGGAAATTCTCACCCTTGTGCAGCTCCAGCAGGAAGGCGACAGCGCCATCGTCTCGATTGGAGGCTTCGATCTCATCTATTCCGGCGAGCGGTTCGGTAGAGACGACGGATATCGCTACACGACCCTGCTCCAACGCACCGGAGCGGATTACGAAATCGATCTGCCGGTGACCGTGACGCCGCTTGGCGCCGTCTCCCGCCTCGAAAACGCGCTCGATGGTTTTGAAAACGAGCGGGAACGCTATCGCCTTCGATTGCAAGACGCCCAGCGGCGTCTCGCCTCCTACCGTTCGCGCGAGGGCGGCCTGTTTGCGTTTTCCGAAGAACTCGCCGAGAAGCGCCGGCAACTACGGGACGTCGATCAGGCGTTGGCAGCCGTGGCACGCGAGGAGGGTTTGGCCGATTCGGACGCGGCCTGAGTTCCGACGCTATTTGCCAGAATTCCGTCCGCTCGGGTTTTGGAAGCGCTGCAGCACTCACATAGCTGCAGTGCACAAATGTGTTTTCCAAGTGGTCAAAAATCGAGCATAGTGCACACAGCTGATGCACATGGCGGCTTTCCTCCCAGTTCCGCCGCAGCAGCTGTTCCCCTCTGGAGGTTTATCGACCTTCACACTTCATGGGCCGCGGTTTCCGCTGGCCCATTTTTTTGTCTCCCATCTTATCCCGATCGACATCCAGTCGCCTGCAAGCCGATGCGTTTTGCAGGCCGACGCGTCAGCCGCCGAAATGAGAGGCAAGCAAGGGAGAAAAGAAGGAAGAGGGAGCTGAACCGGTCGCAGAGCAGCCCGCCGGTCGCCGCTGACGCTCAACCGCCGCCTCCGCATCGCCGCCACTCGTCCTTCGCAGGGCTGTCAGCCCCGCTCGTCCTTCGCGGCAGCAATGCTCGGCCGCAGTTGCACCCGGCCGCCCGCTCCGCGGTCCGGGAAGTGTCTTCGAAAAGAATGAAGACGCGAGAAGGGCAGGCAGAGGGCCGTGTCCAATCCCCTGGAAGGAGCATCCCATGCAACTCATGAAGGTCGATCCGCGTGCGCTGAAGGACAACCCCGACAACACGCGCCAATCGAAATCGACGCCGCAGGCCGACGCCCTGCTTTTGGCGACGATCAAGGCCGTCGGCGTGATCCAGCCGCCGGTCATTTTCCCGGAAGCCCGCGGCAACGGTTACGTCATCGAAGCCGGTCACCGGCGCACCCGCATGGCGATCGCCGCCGGTCTCGAGGAAATCGACGTGATCCTGGTCGAGGCGGCCAACGACAACGGCGCCATGCGCTCCATGGTCGAGAACATCGCGCGCGAGCCGTTGAACCCCGTCGACCAATGGAGGGGCATCGAGCGGCTTGTCGCGCTCGGCTGGACCGAGGAGGCGATCGCCATGGCGCTTGCCCTCCCCGTCCGCCAGATCCGCAAGCTCCGTCTGCTCGCCAACGTGCTGCCCTCCATGCTCGACCAGATGGCGAAGGGCGACATGCCCAACGAGCAGCAACTGAGGACGATTGCGGCCGCATCGTCCGAAGAGCAGAAAGAGGTCTGGAAAGCCCACAAGCCGAAGAAGGGCGACACGGCAGCCTGGTGGCAGATCGCCAACGGCCTCTCGAAAACCCGCATGTATGCCCGCGATGCAAGCTTCGGCGACGATCTTCGCCTGGCTTACGGTATCGAGTGGGCGGAGGACCTGTTCGGCCCGGCCGATCAAGACAATCGCTACACCACCAATGTTGAGGCTTTCCTCGGCGCCCAGCAGGAGTGGATGGCGAGTAACCTTCCGAAGAAGGGCGCAATCGTTGAGGTCAACAATTGGGGCCAGCCGGACCTGCCGAAGAAGGCCGAACGCATCTACGGCAAGCCGGCCAAGGGCGATTGCACCGCGATGTATCTCGATCGCGACGGCAAGGTGCAGAGCGTCCACTATCGGATGCCGGAGCCCAGGAAAACCGATGGGCGATCCGGTCCCGCCGGTGGCGCTACGAGGGAGACCGATGACGATACTGATGCCGTCGGGAAGACCAGGCCCGAGGTCACGCAGAAGGGCAAGGACATGATCGGGGATTTCCGTACCGATGCGCTGCATGAGGCGCTCGCCCGCGCGCCGATCGAGGACGACATGCTGATGGCGCTCCTGGTCATGGCCTTTGCCGGTACCAATGTTCGGGTCGATTCCGGCGCCAACGAGACCGTGTTCGGGTCGAAGCGTTTTCAGCGTCATGTCACGCGCCTTTATTCCGCGGACGGAAGGTTGTCGCTCGACATGGACAACGTGCGTGTCGCCGCCCGGTCCGTTCTCATCGATGTGCTCTCATGCCGGCGCGGCATGTCGAACAGCGGCGTGGTCTCGCGTATCGCCGGTGAGGCAGTCGGCGCGGACGGTTTCCTTCCGAACATGGGGACAGAGGATTTCCTCTTGTGCCTGTCGCGTCAGGCGCTGGAAGCCGCAGCCAAATCGGTCAATCTCGTCCCGCGGGCACGGGTCCGCGAAACCCGCGCGGCACTCGTCGATCATTTCGCGGCCGATGCTGCCTTCGTCCTTCCGGCGGCGCTGTTTGCGCCTGACCCGAAGGACATTGCAGATCTCATGAAGCACGCCGATGATCTCGTCGGCGACGACGGCGATGGTGCTGAGGGCGAGAGCATCGGTGTCGACGGGTTCGATCCAACGGCGACGGGACATGACGATCTCGTCACCGACCCGGTGAGTGATGCCGCCTCCGACGAGGAGGAAACCGCCTACGGGATCGCGGCGGAATAGCCGCCGCCCGGTCCTGCTCCCCTTGATCTTCCGCCGCCGGTCCTCCCGGCGGCGGTTTCGTTTCCACCACCCGCAAAAACTTGAAGGAGGATGCGATGTCCGCGTCTCTGATTTATGACCTCGCCCCGATCGGCTCCATCGTCGCCTGGTCGGATGGTACTCCAAGACCGCCCGAGCGCCACAAGAAGAAGCTGTCAGCTTGGCAAACGCGCAATAGCCTGGGTCGGCTGATCCGCAAGGAAGGCGAGCGCAACGTCGGCGCCACCAGTCTGACACCGTGTTTCACGCTGCATGAAGGCGATCTCGGCGCAAATGGCATCATCGCCGTCCGTATCCACCGGACCATTTCGCTCGACAGCGGCCTGACGTTCAAGGTCGTCGAGCGCCCCGCGCTTGGATCTGTTCGTGTCTTCGATCGCCCCGGCGCTAATGCAGAGCTCGTTCACCTGGCGAACAATCGGCAGGCGGCCGCGGAATGGCTCACCCGGCATGGATATCCGCATGCCGTTCTCGAGGAGGTGACGGCCGACGAAGTCGCCGCCGATCATGTCGAGGGAAGGACTGCGGCATGAGTATGCTTCCTTCGCAATGCTCCGAAGTCTCCGCCCCTGAAGCGTCAGGGGTGGAGTTTGGTAGAAGCGCCGACGGCATGGCTGTTGCGCGCGTGGGCGATCTCGTCTTCGCCATGGTTCCCGCCCGGGATGGTCAGTATTTCCTAGCCAGTGCCTGGCGCGTGTCCCAGCCGCTTGCCGAACTGAAGCGCGATGATTTCTATTCGCACCACGGCTCTGTCGAGGGTGAAGCCGATTTCCGCAACCGCATGATCGAACAGTCCGGACACGGCCGCGAACTCAGGCTCCTGTCCCGCCAGACCGTCCGGGTGACCTGCAGCACGCCATGGGGTCCGTCGCAGGGCGCCACCGTATACGCAGACGGAATTGTCTGCCATACGACGGCAGGTCATGGCGGCTTCAGGCTCTCCGACGCCCGCAATGCCAAGGTCCACTCGATGCTCAGAACGGATGGCGGCTGGTATGAAGAGGATGCCGCCTGGGCAATCGTTGCGCTGACCTTTCCGGACCTGTTCACGACCTATGAGCGCAAGTGCGCCGACAAGACGATCCGCGACAGCTGGCCGGATGCCTGGGAAACGATTTTCGGTCGGTCGCTCGCACCCGACGAATCGTACGAGAAGGACGCCCAGGCGTTCGCACGGGAACATGCCGGCGACTGGATCGTCATCGCGGCACTTCGTTCGGACCATCATCCAGGTATGACCGAGGTGATCGCCACCATCGGCGGCACGCGCGGCGAGCGGGTGGAAGAGCGCCGGTTTCTGGAGCGACGAGTATGCGGTCGGCCGCTTAGGATTCATCATCGATGAGACACGGCATGCCATCTATGAGGGTTCCTCCAGCTTCGCCGCATGGCGCGGGAGGGCGGCATGATGTCCAATCCCGAGCACCGCGCCGCGCAGTTTACCAGAATGGAATCGGCGCGACGGCAGACGCAGCACCAGCTCGATCTGATCGACCGGCAGATCCTGCGACGCATGACGACGATCATTCCCCAGCTTGGTCGCCGTCAGTCCGGATATCGTCGTGGCAAGGCGCCGGAGCCAGGCGCCTTCCTCGAACGCTACCGGGCCAACCTGGCAGCGATCACCGCCGAGCGTCAGCCGGAAATCGATGCGCTTTCGAGAAAACTCGCCCGACAGGATGCGGCACTCGCGTCGCTGCGGGCGCGAGCCGGTTCCGACGGCAAGGTCGTCGCAAACTCGGGTCGTGGAGGCTGGACGCCATGAGCACGATCGGAGACCTGGAGCGAAGAGCAGGCATCGGCACTTCACCGGCGGAGCGAACCGCTTTCTGGCTGCAGTTCCATCACCTCGAAGGCGAAGCCTGCCTCAATGCTGGTGTCGCTGAACTCAGGCGGCTGATCGCCCAGAGGGAAGCACGGCCGGATCCCAGACCAAAAACGCGCGCCGTTCGTCTCGCGCGCGAGGTCCTGCCGCCTTTGACGCGGGAACAGGAAGCCGCAGTTCAGGCCTATGCGGCCAGGCATGGAAGGCGCTGGAAATCGATCCTCAACAACGCCTGGATGGGCGGGCCGCCGCATGATGACGGCGGTCTGCTGCGCGGACTTCGTAACTCACACGGTCCGACCTGGCTACAATCCTACAGGTTGCCCAAGCCGGATAGACGATAGGTCGAGCGCTTGACGTCAGCGGGCGGGAAGGGTGGAGACAGGCGGCAGCGCCTGTCGTTTCGTTCGAGGACTCCATGATTCCTCCCCTGCCGGATCGCCCTTCGGTTTTGCTGCGGTCTGAACCGGCGGCCGTGCGCTTCAAGGCCGCTGTCGCGCCGCGGGGCGGCCGGACCCCGCCGTCCTTCACGGAGCAGGTTCGCGTGCTCATTCGAGGGCAGGCTGCCCTCGTCGCACGCAAACCGGCTCCGCTCGTCCAGGCAAGGCCGGACCCTGAAACGCCCGTCTTCCGCCGGTTCGGGATGACCGCACCGAAGGGCAAGCCGGCATGGGGCCGGAGCCCGTTCGGACGACCTCGAAAGGAAACGATCATGGCCACGCCCGCACCCTCCTCTCGCCAACCCGCCCGCGTCGTGCAGCTGCGCAAGGGCGCCACCATCGAAATGGTCCGGCTGACATGCCCCGACGCCAGCCAGGCCCTGAAGATCGCCGAGAGTTTCGGCACGGCGATCGTCGACAGCGACGGCATTCGCGACCTGCACGAACGGCTCGTCATCGACACCGCCGATGCGCTCGGTGATGGCCTGGGCGACAAGGCCATGCAGATCCACCTGCAGCGGATCGTCGGCGCCTTCGTCGGCTCTGCCCACGGCGCCGGGCAGTTCTATAGCCGCGCCGTCACCGAGGCGCGCGATGCCACCGCAAAGGCCGCCAACGATGCCCGCGACGAGGACCTCGACGGTCCCGTCGGCTATGACAGCGCCGCCCAGCGCAAGCGCGAATTCGCCGCCGACATGGGCATACAGGCCCATTCGCTCAGAATGGCGGCTGAGGGCGCAGTCGCCGCCTATGCCCAGGTGATCGGCGAGACCTGGAAGCCTTTCGACCGGCCGGTCGAGCAGCCGGGTCATTCGCTGGGCCGCAAGGCCGCCGAAGTGCAGATCTCGGCCTTCGACTAGGCCTTACCGGCGGGGCTCCGGCCCCGCCTTCGACAAACGCGAGAACGGCCGGTTCCCTGACGGAGCCGGCCTGTTTTCGTGTCGCTGACGCGGCCAACAGGGAAACGGAAAACAGGCAGGTGGCACGCCCGTCGCGGCCCGTTTCGCTTGTCGAGTCTGCAGGAGCCACCGGCAGATGCAACGGCTCCGCCGTCCTCCACTTAAGTTTCGGCCGTTCCGGTGCATCCGCCAGCTGATCGGCTCCTGCCTTCTGCCCTCCTCAACGGGCCGCGATAGGCGCGGCCTCAAATTGGAGGCTGAAGATGAGCAATATGGAGAAACAACGGGTCGATCTTTATACCCGCATCACGGACAGAATCGTTGAGGATCTGGCGAAGGGCGTGCGGCCGTGGATTAAGCCATGGAAAGCCGGGAACATGGCCGGCCGTATTACCCGGCCGCTGCGTCATAACGGGCAGCCCTATTCGGGCGTCAACGTGCTGCTTCTCTGGTCGGAGGGAAACGCCCGGGGATATACGTCATCCACGTGGATGACGTTCAAGCAGGCACTCGAACTGGGTGCCGCCGTCCGCAAGGGCGAGACCGGGGCGACGGTCGTCTTCGCCAGCCGGTTCACCAAGTCCGAAACCGACGGAAATGGCGGCGAGGTCGATCGGGAGATCCCTTTCCTGAAGGCCTACAGTGTCTTCAACGTCGAACAGATCGACGGACTTCCCGACCAGTATCGCCATGAGCCGGCTCTGGTTCTCGATCCGGTCGAGCGCATCGACCACGCCGACCGGTTCTTTCGCAACACGGGTGCCGCGATTCGCCACGGTGGCAACCAGGCCTTCTACTCGCCGGCCGCCGACATCATCCAGATGCCGCCGTTTGAGAGCTTCAAGGATGCGGCAAGCTATTATGCGATCTTGAGTCACGAGGTCACGCATTGGACGGCGCCGGCGCGTCGCCTCGGCCGCGACCTCAGCCGCTATGCAAAGGACAAATCCGAGCGGGCGCGAGAGGAACTGATCGCCGAACTCGGCAGCTGCTTTCTGTGCGCCGATCTCGGCATTGCTCCAGAGCTCGAACCCCGCCCCGATCACGCCTCGTACCTTGGCTCCTGGCTCAAGGTCCTGGCCGACGACAGGCGGGCGATCTTCCAGGCGGCCGCACATGCGCAGCGGGCTGCCAGTTTCCTGCACTCCCTGCAGCCCGAAGCCGCTGGCGAGCGGCTCGCTGCCTGAGGACCGTCAGCGTCGGTCGTTGGTCTCGCCAGCGGCCGGCACCTGTTCAGGCTTCAACGCGGTGAGCGTATCAGGATCAGCCGTGAGGTCCAGTTTGCCCCAGATCGAGGATTTCCGGTCAATCGGCTTGAGCCTCCGGGACGGCCTGATTTCGACGATAAACGGCTTTGGCTGCTGACGCATAGATCCTCCAGGCGACGATTCGCGAGCACGACGATAGCCCGAAGAACGGCCAATGCAACGCCCTCGTTTGGCTGTTCCCGGACGTCTGATTTTGACATGTGGACAGGGCGGCGGATCCACCGTCGCAGGGTCCGGCAGGCAGTCGGGGCGGAGCTGCCATCGCCATATTCCTTTGGCCCTGAGCCAGGCACGTCCTTCGCGGGCTCGATGAGGCATGTCTGATCGAAAACCGGCTTCGCCTCGATCGTCCTCCCGCAACGGCCTTGCAAAACTTTCTTCCCCTGAGCGCGGTGCGCCCATTCCTCGCGGAACAACAAAGTTTCTCCTTGCCGCCCTCCATTTCATTCCGGCCCTCCGGGTGCGGTCCGATCGTCCCCGATCCTTGCGACAGCCATCGAGACCGCGATGGGCGCGGCCCGAAACAGCAAAAGGAACACGACAATGGCAACCATCGGCACCTTCACCACTTCCGAAACCGGCTTCAACGGCTCAATCCGCACACTCGCACTCAACGTCAAGGCGCGCATCGCCCGCATCGAAAACCCCTCCGACAAGGGCCCGCACTTCCGCATCTACGCCGGCAATGTCGAGCTGGGTGCGGCCTGGCAGAAGCGCTCCGAGCAGGACCGCGACTACCTCTCGGTCAAGCTCGACGACCCGAGCTTCCCCGCTCCGATCTACGCGACGCTCACCGAGGTCGAGGGCGAGGACGGCTACCAGCTGATCTGGTCCCGCCCCAACCGCGACTGAGATCAGGATAGGCCCCGCCGCCAAGGCGGGGCCAACCGGCGACAAAGACAAGCCGTCGGCAGGCATCGAGCCTGCCGACGGCTTTTTCGGTGCCATACGGAACCGGAATATGTCTGCTCAGTGGATGCTATCGTGCCGGGAAGAAATGCCGGCCTCGAGGACGAGCGGTTCCCCCAATTTTGCCTCCGCTTCGTTTCACTCCACTCCAACAAAATCGGCACCCCCACTCGCCGGCTCCACCGGTCGCTTCCGCGCTCCTTGACCCCGTCATATCGTCCCGCCCCGCCGTCTCGTCTTTCACGAACTCAAGGAGATGAGATGATGACCATCGAACAGCACATCGAGGAACTGCGCGCCGAGTTGAGGAACGCCTGCGACGCCGCCGAGCGGCGCCAGGTCGAAGCGGAGCTTCAGCTCGCCCAGGCCGATCTGGCCGTGGCGCTTGCCGAACAAGACGGCATCATCGAGGCCGAGCCGCCTTTCTGAGGCGGCTCTCATTCTGCCGGAATATGAGCCGGTCCGCCGGATCGACCGGCTTTCCGGCTGTCAGGAATTTCATCCCTCGACACTCCCGCCGGCTCGCGCCGGATACGGTCACGCCCCCTCCGGGGCCGCGGGTCTCTTCTCTCTCTGACGTCCCAGTTTACTCCAGCAAATCCGGCGTCAAGGACGGCGCGGTCTCCCCCAATTTTTCCGCCGCTGCGTTGCACTTCGCTTCCCGAAAAAATCGGTTCCCCCGCTTGCAAGCCGCGTTCCGCGGTCCTTGACCCCTCTTTGCAACAGAGTGGCCGGTCTCCGTCATCAAGATGAAGGAGATCACACAATGACATCTGACCAGAACCTTGCGCTCTACACCAAGCTTTCCGGTTTCCGGCTCGTCGTCCTGGCAAACCGCTTCGGCTGCGATACCGACGTCTCGCGAAAGCTCCATGATCGACTGCTCGAAGGGCTTGAGGCGGCTGCCGGTCGTATCCGGACCATCATGGCATTGGAGCGGAGCGTTCTTGCCGGCGACGACGACTATGCCGCGTACCGGCTCGAAGGTGAGACCGAGATCTTCGGACGCTTCACCATCATCCTGCTGGAGGAGCTCGACATCGATTTCGACACGCACGAATACCGCATCAACGGTGGCGATTGGTCCATCGCTTTGACGGCGGACTACACCGGCGTCGACATCGACTATCCGGAGCTGATCGCGCTCACCGACGACGAACTTGGCTCACTTGCGCCGGTCATCAAGGATCTCACACGGGAAACCGGTATCGCGGTAAATGCCTCCCGTGTCAGCTACATCAGGTGCACAGCATCATAATCAATCCTGCGTCGGGCTCGATCATCCGGAGGGCGGCGAGAGCGGCCCTTCGTTGAGATGCCGACGAGACCATCGCGATGATGGCGAGAACGACCAGTTGAGCCTCTTCCTTTCGACCTGCCGTCATCTCTCATCGGGGATGTTGCAGCCCGTTCGTCGGGACGCAACCTGGCGGCAACAGAATTTTCCCCGCCGCGCCGCGGCTCCTCGCGCAGCAAAATTCAGCCGCCGCCAGGTCCTCCACGTCCGTTTCGGCCTTGTCAGGTGCATCCCTCCTTTCCGGTCCGCGCTCTCACCCCGCGATGACCGCATTTCGAAAGGAGAAACGCCATGCAACAACTCGCCCAATTCCTCGCCGCCACCGGCCGCCGGCTCCGGACTCTCGGCAAGGTGATCAGCCACTTCTTCCGCAAGGGCAAGCTCGGCCTGAAGCTTGCGATCAAGATCCCGTTCTTCGTCGAGATCGAGGTGTCCTTCGAGACCGATTGGAACCGGCGCCGATGAGGAGCGTTCAAGGCCCGTTTCGGCGGGCCTTTCTCAACTCAGCACAGAGGCGCGCGGGCGGTAACCGCGTTTACGCTTCTGACGCAGCAGATCGAGAAACAGTTCGACAGCTTCCTCTTCCCGTCCGAAATGATGGACCATCATCTGCCCCTTGCTTCCAATGCGGCCCCATTTGCGCAGGAGACATACGTCTCCGAACAGGTTGGGTTCGATCGACATGGCATAGTAGCGGGCCATGTTCTTCAAGGCGTCCGAGCGCTCGACATAGAGGTGATAGGGCTGCGCGATCATGAGGTCAGAATCCCTGATCTCGGGAATCCCGTCCAACGACACTTATGAATCGGTCGGTATTGATTGATTCAGATCTGTTATGAAACGCGAGTGGTGGGCTTGGGCGAGACGCCTTCGGCGCACGGCTCTACTCGCTTACGCTCCCGAACCCGCCGGGCGGTTTCGGCCATCCGGCAACGATCCTCTCGCGGGTCCTCAGCCGCACCATCCGTGTCTTGCACCGTCCCAGCGCCTGGCAAGGCCCTCGTTGACGAGAGTGGCTCCGAGCGAGTGTCCTGATCGTATTACGGTCCGGAGCTTGCGGCCATACTTGTCTTCGTCGCGCCAGCTGGCCGCCAGTGAGAAGTTGCCTCCATTGAGCAGCGCAAGCAGGCGGGCTTTCGCGGCCTCGCCTTTGATCCGCTCCGCCTCACAGCGCGGAGGGCTGAGTTCCGGCGTGTCGATATCCGCGATGCGGATTTTCTGCCCCTGGAACCAGAACGTATCGCCGTCGACGACGCAATTCACATGACGGCCGCCGCCGCAGATTGAAAACGCGGCCGACGACGAGTCCGTTACCGGTGTCTTGGCCACAGCCGGCAGTCCGGGGAGGTTGCCGGCGCCGCCGAAGGCAAGCCAGCCTGCCGCAGCAACGACGATGGCTGAGATGACTGCCATCAGTAATTTGCGCGGACCGCTCTGTCCCGTTCGAGGTTTTCCCTGCGGGCTACGGCGATCGACCTTGCCACCGGATTTCCGCGGCCTCCTGAACGGAACCACATTCGAATTCGCCACTTGCCCGCTCCTCTCCTGCTTTCCTCAACCTATCTCGGACCCGGTTTCATCTGCGTTTACGGAGACTCTCGGCCTCGACCTTCAGTAGGGTCGGTAATATGGTGTGCGCTAGCGGGGCGCAGGCGGTCCCGCCTCCCCTGCGGGCCACTATGTTGAGGCTCCTGCGGCTGCGCTATTTCCCGCTCTCGCACGACGAGAATTCCCGAAATCCCGCCCTTCGTGCGGTCGCTATGCTGATTTCTCCGATACTCTTCATCATCCTCGATCGCCCTTGCTCGTTGCACTGCGCGCCGGCTCGATCGGCTGGGTTTCAGCTGTGTCGTCGTGCCTGTGAAACCTGTTGGTTCCGACGCAAGCTTTCATGTCGTCGCGCCGGAACCAGATCGCGCGACCGCATCGAAGCGGAGCGTTGCCAGCGGTGAACACGATCTGCTCGTCAGCTCGCATGCGAAGAACTTCATGAGGCTGGATCAGCGGCCGCGCCGCCAGCTGTTTCGATCGCGTGCGCGAGGATCCCTTCGCCTGGAAACTGCGGCTGACCTGGTCGATCTCGACCGTCGTCATGCCGCAGCGGCGCGAGATGTAATCCGCTGTTTCCGGATCGTTGATCGCCGCAAACGAAATCCAGCTCGCGCTCTCGAACCATTTGCTGGCGGCATCACGACCGCCATAGGTTTCGCGCATCTGCCCGATGGACTGGTAGATCATGATGAGCGTGATGCCGTACTTTCGGCCGGCGTCTCGAGCGGTTTCCAAGATCCGCATGTAACCGAGCCGCGCCACCTCATCGAGGAGGAACAGCGCCCTACCCTTCATCGAGCCATCGCGATTGTAGATCCCGTTGAGGAACGAGCCGATGATGACGCGCGCCAGGCCCGCATGCGTCTCCAGCGTCTTGAGGTCGATGTTGATGAAAATGTCGGTCTTTCCGTCGGCAAGATCGCCCGTCGAGAATGTCTTTCCGGAGACCAACGCGGCATAGTTCGAATACGACAGCCAGTGGGTTTCTTTGATCGCATTGGCGTAGACGCCGGAGAAGGTTTCGGGCGTCATGTTCACGAAGGCTGCGACATTCTCCTTCACGAAATCCGACTCCGAATTGTCGTAGATCTCCTGCAGGCGTTGGCGCAGTTGCGGCTCCGGCTCGGAGAGATTGGCGCGAACCTGGCGCAGCGTCTGGCTTTCCTTCTCCGTATGGCCGGACAGGCAAACGTCGGCGATCATCGCCGTCAACAATTGCAATGCCGAGGCTCGGAAGAAATCGTCGCGCACACCGCGCATGCCGCCGCTATCGCTCATGATCCATGAGGCGACGGAGGCGATATCCTCTTCCTTCGTCCCGCCGAACTTGCCGATCCAATCCAGGGCATTGAAGCCTGTTTCCGGCCTCTTGGGATCAAGGACGAACACGTCGAGATCGGCGCTCGTTCGGTGGGCCGCGACCATCGGCGCCACCTCGTTCGATGGATCGAGAACGATCAGCGAGCCGCCCCATTTAAGCGCCGTCGGTATCGTCACCGACGTCGTCTTGAAGCCACCGGAACCGGCGAAAACGATGCCATGCGACGAACCGAACGAGCCGTCGAAGCAGAGCAGCGGCGACTTGCCGCCGGCGCCCCATGTCTCCGGGTCGTCGGCGCGAAACGCGCGCGCTGTGGTGCTGTCCTTGTCGACACGATATCGCTCGCCGATCACGACGCCGCCGGCATCAGCGAACAGCTTTTCCGCTTCCGGCAAGGTCATCCAGGCGGCCTCGCCATGTAGCGCCCGCTTGCCGCGGATGCGCTTCGGCTCCGCACTGGCGAATGCCGCATTGCCGGCAAACGCGACCCGCAGAGCAAAGCATGAGGCCATCGCCGCCGCCGTCGCTCCGATCAGCGTCGCGGGATCGACATAGGAGAAAATGGACTTACCGGCCGGAACCTTATCGGTGAGCGCAGACAACCTCATCGTTTCGCGAATTGCGGCGATTAGGATCGTCGCCGCACCGCCGGCGACGACGCCCCATCCAGCCGTCTTGATCCTGATCGCGCCGGCGCTGGTCAAGACGATGCCGACGAGCCCTGCACTGACATACGGCAGCGCGATCCCTGCTCGGCCCAGTGTCTGCCGTGCGGCTTCCGTCTTTCCGAAACCGGACAGCCAGTGCTCGATTCCGGTCAAACCAACGGCGACCACGATCATCAGTGCGGCTGGGGCAATGAAGAGCAGGATCCTATTCATCGATTTTCCCGAAGGCCTCCGCGCCGATCGCCATCAGCCGTGAACGTTCTATCTCGTCGGCTTTGAGCCGCTGGCGCAAATCGATCAGCGCTCCCAGCAGAAGGGCCCGTTTCTCGTAGCGAAGACCGGCCTTGACGATCAGGCCGCCAAGCTCGATTTTCTCCCGCGTGTCCTTCTTGCGGGCATCGGACATGGTCGTGCGTGCCATCCGCTCAAGCCTCAGCAGTCCCGCCCGCAGTCGCGCCAGCCGCGTTCTGCGCGGACGATGCGCTGCTTTCGCCGGCGTTACCTCCTTTCTTCCCTCCGGTCGTAGCGGCCTTTCCTCCGCGAAACCGCTTCGCCAGGTCCTCGAAGGCCGCCTGCAGTTCGGACTCGTCGATCTCGATCTCGCCAAGGCCGCCCTTGAGGGCGATCCGACCGATGCGCTCGGCTTCACGGGTCTCGGCGGCCTTGAGCTGCTCTTGGAGTTTGGCGATTTCGTCGCGGATTTTCGAGGATGGCTTCTTCATTCCGTTTGTCTCCCTTGGGTGAGAAAGCGTCTCTTTCGAACCCAACTTCAGGGAGCGGAGTGCGGAACGCACTACTGTGAATCCTACAATCGCCAAAGCGCGAGCTTTGGTGAATGATCCCGGCCGTTCCGAAGGAGCGGATCCGAAGGGCGCAATTATACGTCGCTGAAGCGACGCCCTAGCTTGAGGCCCCCGGCAGGCCTGCCGCTTCCGACGAACCCATTGATTTCGTTCGCAACCGGGAAAGAGTTCCGCCGTGGCCGTCCCCCATTTCTCCGTCAGCGTCGTCGCCCGTGGCTCTGGCCGCAGCGCCGTGCTGTCGGCCGCCTACCGGCACTGCGCGAAGATGGAATTCGAGCGCGAAGCCCGCACGATCGATTACACCCGCAAGCAGGGATTGCTGCACGAGGAGTTCGTCATTCCCGCCGACGCGCCGGAATGGCTGCGCTCGATGATTGCCGATCGTTCGGTGTCCGGCGCTTCCGAGGCTTTCTGGAACAGGGTCGAAGATTTCGAGAAGCGCTCCGACGCGCAGCTCGCCAAGGATGTGACGATCGCCCTGCCGATCGAGCTGACCGCCGAGCAGAACATCGCGCTGGTGCGGGATTTCGTTGCGCAGCACATCACGGCAAAAGGCATGGTAGCGGACTGGGTCTACCATGACGCGCCCGGCAATCCGCATGTTCATCTGATGTCGACCTTGCGACCGCTGACTGCGGACGGTTTTGGCGCCAAGAAGGTCCCGGTAACAGGACCGGACGGCAGTCCGATCCGCAACGACGCCGGCAAGATCGTCTATGAGCTCTGGGCTGGGAGCATCGACGATTTCAACGCGTTTCGCGATGGTTGGTTTGCCTGCCAGAACCGGCATCTGGCGCTCGCCGGTCTCGACATTCGCGTCGATGGTCGCTCCTTCGAGAAGCAAGGGATCGATCTCGAGCCGACCATCCATCTCGGCGTCGGCACGAAGGCGATCGAGCGGAAATTCGATGGTGCCTCCAAGCCGTTGGAGCTCGAACGCCTGGAATTGCAGGACGCCAGGCGGAGAGAAAACGTCAGGCGCATCGACAGGAATCCCGAACTCGTCCTCGACCTGATCATGCGTGAGAAGAGCGTCTTTGACGAACGGGACGTGGCGAAGATCCTGCACCGCTACGTCGACGACGCGGTGCTGTTCCAAAACCTGATGGTTCGGATCCTGCTCTGCCCCGAAACCTTCCGCATCGAGCGCGAACGGGTCGACCTTGCCAGCGGTACCCGCGAGCCGGCCAAGTACACGACCCGCGAAATGATCCGGCTGGAAGCGGAGATGGCCAATCGCGCCATCTGGCTGTCTCAGCGTTCGTCGCATGACGTTCGTGACACAGTGCTTGCCGCGACATTTGCGCGTCATGAGCGTCTGTCGGACGAGCAGAAGACAGCCATCGAACATGTAGCGGGACCTGAGCGGATCGCTGCCGTGATCGGCCGTGCCGGCGCCGGCAAGACGACGATGATGAAGGCGGCGCGAGAGGCATGGGAAGCGGCCGGCTATCGGGTCGTCGGCGCAGCACTTGCCGGCAAGGCGGCCGAGGGCCTGGAGAAGGAAGCGGGCATCGTCTCTCGGACGCTTGCGTCGTGGGAACTCCGTTGGCACCAAGGCCGTGATCAGCTCGATAGCAAGACGGTGTTCGTTCTTGACGAGGCCGGCATGGTGTCATCACGGCAGATGGCGCTGTTCATCGAAGCCGTGGTGAAGGCCGGCTGCAAGCTCGTTCTCGTCGGCGATACCGAACAGCTTCAACCGATCGAGGCAGGTGCCGCCTTCCGCGCCATTGCCGATCGCATCGGCTATGCCGAACTCGAAACGATCTATCGCCAGCGCCAGCAATGGATGCGCGATGCTTCGCTTGATCTCGCGCGTGGCAAGGTCGGCAGCGCAGTCGATGCTTACCGCGCCAACGGCAAGATAATAGGATCGAACCTGAAAGCCGACGCGGTCGACAACCTCATCGCTGCCTGGGACCGCGATTACGATCCGGCGAAGACGTCTCTTATCCTGGCTCATCTGCGCCGCGACGTGCGCATGCTCAACCAGATGGCGCGCATCAAACTCATCGAACGCGGGGTTCTCGACCAGGGAACTATGTTCAAGACCGCCGACGGCGAACGCAACTTCGCCGTCGGCGACCAGATCGTGTTCCTGAAGAACGAGGGATCGCTGGGCATCAAGAACGGCATGCTGGCCAGGATCGTCGACGTGGCGCCAGGACGCATCACCGCGCGGATCGGCGATGGGGAGAATGCCCGCCACGTGCTGGTCGAACAGCGCTTCTACAACAACCTCGACCATGGCTATGCCGCGACCATCCACAAGAGCCAAGGTGCCACCGTCGATCAGGTCAAGGTGCTGGCCTCCCTTTCACTGGACCGCCATCTCACCTATGTCGCCATGACCCGTCATCGTGAGGACCTGGCCGTCTATTACGGTCGCAGATCCTTCGCGAAGAACGGCGGGTTGATCCCGATCCTGTCGCGAAGGAATGCGAAGGAAACGACTCTCGATTACGAGAAGAGCGCCTTCTATCGCGAGGCGCTTCGGTTTGCCGAAGCCCACGGTCTGCATCTCGTTAACGTCGCCCGAACCCTGGTTCGAGACCGGCTGGAATGGGTCGCCAGCCAAAAGCAAAAACTTGCCAATCTCGGCGCCCGCCTTGCCGCCGTCGCCGGCAAGCTCGGATTCGTTCGCGGCGCCGCGCAGTCCCCAACCCAAAACAGCACCAAGGAGGCAAAGCCGATGGTCTCGGGCATCACAACCTTCACCAAATCGATCGACCAGGTGATGGAGGACAAGGTCGCCGCCGATCCAGGATTAAAGAAGCAATGGGAGGAGGTCTCGACCCGCTTCCACCTCGTTTACGCCCAGCCGGAAAGCGCGTTCAAGGCAGTCAATGTCGATGCAATGCTGAAGGACGAGACCATTGCGAAATCCACGCTGGCGACGATCGGATCGAACCCTGAACACTTCGGTGCGCTGAAGGGCAAAACCGGGATGTTCGCCAGCCGCGCCGACAGGCAGGAGCGTGAGAAGGCTGAGACCAATGCGCCGGCGCTGGCCCGTAATCTTGAGCGCTATCTGCGCCAGCGGGCGGAGGCGGAACGCAAGTTCGAGGTCGAAGAACGGGCCGTCCGTCTGAAGGTCTCGATCGATATTCCTGCACTGTCGCCAAACGCAAAACTGACATTGGAGCGCGTTCGCGACGCGATCGAGCGGAACGATCTGCCTGCCGGCCTCGAATATGCGCTCGCCGACAAAATGGTGAAGGCGGAACTGGAGGGTTTCGCCAAGGTTGTATCGGAGCGGTTCGGCGAGCGGACCTTCCTGTCGCTTGCCGCGAAGGACCCGAATGGACAGACCTTCAACACCGTGACCTCGGGAATGACGCCCGGACAGAAAGCCGAGGTTCAAGCGGGGTGGAATTCGATGCGAACGGTGCAGCAGCTCGCCGCGCATGAGCGCACGACCGAGGCGCTGAAGCAAGCGGAGACCCTGCGTCAGACGAAGAGCCAGGGGCTCTCGCTCAAATGAAGATAACCGTGTTTGCGTTTGGGATGCGACGCGCTCAGAGGACGAATGCAATCGTGCTCTTGGCCTTGGCGACGTCCATCGTTGGCACCGGTGTTGGTGCGGCAATCGTCGGCGGCTTTCGCATCAACCTGACACCGAGCGAACCCCTCGGCCTCTGGCGTATCGTGGCGCTCGATCGCCCGGTGTCTCGTGGCGACCTCATCTTCATTTGCCCTCCGCAAACGGCGGCGATGGTGGAGGCGAGAGAGCGTGGCTATCTCCGCTCCGGCACCTGCCCGGGCGGCGTCGCGCCGCTCATCAAGACGGTCGTCGCCGTTGCCGGGCAGAATGTCGAAATCGGCGCCGGCGTCACGATCGATGGGCGACCAGTTCCTTCGTCCGCTCCGGCAGAGCGGGACGGCAATGGCCGGCCGATGAAGCCATATCCCGGCGGCGTCGTACCTGACGACAGCGTCTTTCTCCATTCGCCGTTCAGGAGCTCGTATGACTCGCGCTATTTCGGCCCGCTGCCCGCCTCCGGTATCCTCGGCCTGGCGCAACCGGTGTTCACCTATGCGCCGTGAGTACCTCCAGCCAACCGCATTGATTGTAGGGTCTGTCATCGTCGGATGGGTGGGATGGAGCGGTCACGCCCTGCTTCTTCCACTCGCCCTGGCATTTCCTGTCCTCTGGGCGCTTGCGCGAACGAGACTGACTGCCGCGGTCGTCTCGGCCGGTTATTTTCTGGCGGCCTCTCGGGGATTGCCGCAGGGCGTTGCGAACTTCTACTCCTCGGACCTCCGGCCGGGATTGTTGCTTTGGTTCTGTGCGTCCGCCGGCTTCGTCATCGTGCATACCAGCTTCTGGACCACGAGGACGGGTGCTCGATCGGGCCACTATCTCCTGGCAGCGGCTCTGATGGCCATTCCGCCGTTCGGCATTACCGGCTGGGCTCATCCGATCACGGCCGCGGGCGTGCTATTTCCAGGATGGGGATGGTGGGGACTGGCTGCGGCGACAGCCGGCCTCATGGGCCTCGTAACCCGCATGTGGCCGGCTGTCGCAATCGCCCTACTAGGCTTTTGGGCGTGGTCCGCCGCATTCTGGACCGAGCCGACGCTACCCGAAGCTTGGCAGGGCGTCGATCTCGAATTGGGCGCATCGCTAGGCCGGGACACCAGCATGCAGCGTTACCGTGATCTGATTGCCACGGTGACGGATCGGGCATCCGGTGACATCCGCCATGTCGTACTCCCCGAAAGCGCGCTTGGCTTCTGGACGCCGACCGTCGAACGGCTCTGGGTGCGAGCTCTGCGGGGAACTAACGTCACCGTCATCGCAGGGGCCGCTGTCGTCGATGCAGGCGGATACGACAATGTTCTGATCGCGATCTCCGGTGACGAGAGTCGCCTCCTTTATCGCGAGCGCATGCCGGTGCCAGGCTCGATGTGGCAACCTTGGCGTCCCTTGCTTGGGGCAAGCGGCGGCGCGCGCGCCCATTTCTTCACCAGTCCCTTCGTGACCGTTGCCGACAGTCGGGCCGCACCTCTGATCTGCTACGAGCAGCTGATCGTCTGGCCCGTCCTCCACTCCATGTTCCACGATCCGGACGTCGTCATTGCCGTCGGCAACGGCTGGTGGACCAAGGGGACATCCATCGTGGCTATCCAGCGCGCGAGCACGCAGGCCTGGGCGCGCCTGTTCGACAAACCCGTCATCTTTTCCTTCAACACATGAGTTCCAAGGAGCCCGCAATGCTCGATGCTGCCCTTATTCAACAATGCGCCGACCATTCGCTGAAGCCCGCGATCGTCGAGCAGTTCGTGACCGCTGCGGGCTCGAATGACCCACTTGCCGTCACTGTCAAATCGGGTGGCCGCTTGATCCTCGTCCCCAAGGCGCCATCGCCGGACGAGGCGATGGCGATCGTCCGGCAGTATGTCGGCCAGGCCGTGGTTCGTGTCGGCCTGACGCAGTTTCCGGCAGGCGTCGGCGTGAAGGACGCGGCCCATATGAACCCCGATGTTGTCGATCCTTGCGAAAACCTCCGCAAGGGTACGGCGATGTTCGCCAAGGTTCTGCGGATTGTTGCCAAGTGGTACGGCAATCCGAAGAGCGACGTCTTCCCCCAGATTTTCGAGGACGCGGTCTACGCCTGGAAGACAGGAGAGTTCGAGGGCGTGAGCGTGTTTCAGGCGCCTGATCCGGGCGGTCACGTGACGGCCGCCAGCGCGCCAGCCGTCAATGAGGATGTCGCCAACGGTGAGGATCATGAGGATTCGCAGCCTGAGCGGTCTGAGGAAAGCCGCAACGCTGGCTCGGCGGAGATGCGGATCGACCTGTCGAGGATCGGAGGAAAATGATCTCGTGGGAAGGCGACTATGCCTCCGGAAGCGAATAGCGCGTGAGAACCGCGTCCTCTCCATCGAGGGTCACTTCGATGACTTCGTTGACAATATCCCGTGCCTCGGCCAAATCCTGCAGTATGAGCGCAAACAAATGGCGTTGCAGCGCAGGCAGCACCTGTGGGACGATAACGACCAGGCCCGCATGTAGATCTTCTCTTGCGTAGAGCTTCCTGAAGTCGCGGGCATTGTTCGTCACGAAGGTGAAATCTTGCTCGATGATCCGAGGCATCAGATCCCAGTCGGTTTCGCCGCTCAGTCCCAGCCAGTTCACATGGAAGCATTCGTGGTCGTGCGCTTGCGCCACGGCCACGAGAGACGTGTGAAGGCATTCATCGATAAGAAACTTCACGAGGTCGAGCCAGAGGGTTTGGAGACGTTCTCGTTCCGAAGGCTCAGGCGCTTCACGGATTTCACCTTCAGGCCCTGCTCCGAAAGCTTCCGCGGACGTCCTCTGGCGGGATGGGCCGCAACCCAGATCTCGGCAAGTTCCACCATGCGCTCGGTGAGCGAAGGATAGCCCTCGACGATTTCCGCTGTACTTGCGCCTTGCGTCTTCATCGCGGCAATCGTTCGCACGGGAACACGGGTTCGCTTGAAAACCGGCTCGCCGCCAACGACCCCTTTTACGCTTTCAATTATTCGTTCGGCTTCTCGAAGCGCCTCGGCCCGCGCGGCGAGTTGTTCTCGTGCCCGCGCAACGTCGATAATGAGATAGTCGTCTGCCCTAACGGTTTCGGCGTCGGGGTTCTGGTCGATCGTATCGAATAAGCGCTTGCGGCGCTCGGCAGACAAGATCGATCCGACGCCGTACCAGAGCTTCAACCGAAGCAGATCCTCATCGGTGAGTGCTCGACCCCTGCTACCAACTAGATGCATCTCGATGATGCGCTTGTCGATCGCATTGTGAACCGATTTCACAGCGATCTCGCTGACAGCCGCAGCCTCGGCGGGTGTGTAGGCGTGCGATGTGCTGGCCATAATCATTCTCCTTGTGGAGAATATATAATGCTGGTGACGTCTTTCGTAAAGATCGGCCAAACTATTTTCGATCTTGCCGCTCTTAGAGGCTAGCAAGGTGGTTTCACTTCTTCTCCGGCGACCGTTTCAGCAAATCAGACGCTTCTACGTCCAGGATCGCTCCCAAGCGATCCACCACGTCGATGCTCGCATTGTAAACGCTACGCTCCAGGGAGCTGATGTAGGTGCGGTCGATACCTGCTCGAAAAGCAAGCTCTTCTTGCGACAGGCCTTTGGCCCGGCGCGCGGCTTTCAGATTTCGTGCAAATACCTCTCGAATCTCCATGCTCGAGAGAGCATCGGCTTGTAGAGTATTTCACCACGGAGTATTCTCTACAAAAAGCGATTCCGTTACACGAATCAAGAGGATGCCGCGGATTATGGAACCTTCTCTTCGAGCGGAAGGGTGAACCCGCATGTTTCAACTCAATGCCATCCTGCGGTAATCTGGTGTCTAATTGCGGCGTATGCGACGCGAACGAAGCCGCGTGCTTGCGGCCGTAAAATGAAAGGGGAGACAAGGATGAAGGACGCCAGCTCATCCGGGGCAGACGAAGGAATAGGAAGAGATTCTCGCTACAGTTCGATGCAAAAATCGGAATTAGAGGTGCTGGCTGTTTCCGCGATCCGCGAGCACCGCCGGCTGCTCGCAGCCGACCAGGCCGTGTATGACGAGTGGGCGCTCGCCAGCGATGATCCGTCGATCACCGGTTCGGTGCTTCAAACCCTTCAAGACGAATACATCGCGCGCCAAAGGAAGTCTGAGACGCAGCAGGAAGAGCTCTCTGAAATCCTGGAGGCACTCGGGTACGTTCCCGACGTGCCACTGGAGGGTGACGAATAAACGTCAGACGAGGCCGCGATCCTTGGCAATGGCAACGAGTTGCGGCACAGACTGGGCGTCAAATTTTTCACGAGCCTTGTCGAGATAGTGCTGCACGGTTCTAGCATTGATGCCGGTGAGCACCGCTGTCTCGGGTGCGGTCTTTCCCTTCGTCGCCCACATAAGGCACATCACTTCACGCGGTGACAGCGTTCGCTTTGGGGCGAGGCGCATCTTCGCAGCGATGAATCTCAATTGGTAGTGAATGGCCATCAAAGCCTGCAGAGCTGGAAGTGTTTGCTGCAATTCATCGAAATCTGTTCGTGCCTCCGAGGTTGCAAACGTCAGCATCATGTGTGAACCGAAACTGCCGTCCAGCCCGATCGTGACGCCGCGACGGATCCCGTGATCGAACGCCTGATCTCGGAACTTTCGAAGTTGGGACATGCCTCGAGCCGGCCAATCATCTGCGGCCCAGACAAAGGCCTCGCGTCGGCGCCTGGCTTCAGTAACGACTGGATCGATGCGTGAATAATGATTGGCTAAATATGTTTCTTGCCATTCTTTTGGATAGTTGTTGAAGGTGCGAATTTCGGTGCCTGACGCGTCGACATAAGCATATCGCTCAAGCCCGAATGCATTGCCGTAGTTACGCAACGCTGTTTTGATCGCTACCTCATCTTGCGACGCCTCTATCGTATCGATCAAATTCCTCAACGCGTCGTTCAATCCCACTCTCCCTCTGTTCGTCGGGCTGTCCGAACATGCAGCGGGAATGCGCGGAGATAAATCCCCCGGACTGATACCCCTAGGTTGGGGTACCCAGATGAGGAGTGATAAGGTTCAGGTGTACTGCATGGGCTATGGCGGCTGACAATGTGGGGCAACCCAGCTTATAGCGTGCCGATTTCAGATATCCCCGCGTGGTATGTTCAGACAGTCCCAGGATTGTCCCGATATCCTTGCTGTCTTTTCCGCGCGATGCCCAATGGAGGCATTCTATTTCCCTTGTTCCAAGCGTCGGAACGGGATCGTTTTCACCATGAAGTTCGAAAACTGCTTTGCGGTGCAGAAGAAACCCTAGCTCCTGCCACTCCGATAGGAACCGCTGTTCGATCGAAGTCCATTCTTCATCACTCTTTTGGGAATTGATCGAAAGGAGTGATCGGCGTGATTTGTCGACGATCGGGATCGATAAGCCGTTGCTCCCAATTCCGTGCAGTTCGGCATCTACCATAAACTCGTGCGCGGTTTCAGGAATATCAATCTCACGCCAATCAAAAGGCAGCTGACGAGAAAAGCCCTCTCGAATGATTGGGTCGATGTTGACATAGTCGTTGAGCAAGTAGCGCGAGACCCAGCTGTCGGGATAAGTGGTTCTAACAAACGGCGCGTCGACGCTGTCGACAATTGTTCTCGCAAAATGAAACGTGATGAAATCCACCGGATAATGCTGCTGGAATTCGTCCAACGCGGCCGCCACCGTCGTTGCATTTTTGATCGCGCTAAACGCTCCTAAGTAGCTAGGCGAGTGCTGATTTTCGTGCATGCTTTCTTTCCGTAGAACGATAATTTTTGCTGAAGGTCTATCATAAAATCGTAAAGCTTGCTCAAAATACAACCCCCGGGAGCGATTTTTGACTTTATCTAAGGCCTCATCCATCGCCGGATGTATTCTTCAATCGACTTGGAGCCATCCAACCAGTGAAAAAATTGCTTGCTCGAAAACGCTACTGCCGGTAGCTCGAAGGAAAAATAATGTCCTGATCAACGAGTACGTTGAATTTATATCCCGGCCGAATCCGGACCGTCGGCTGAACATTCAGGTTCTTCGAGATCGTCTGTTCCGCGACGCGACCGAAGCTTTCCGCGAAATTCCGCCTCGCTGCATCTGAGGCCGTGTCCTGCGTCGCAAGGGTCGAACTTTCGGGCATCGACATATCGATCCCCGTCCCAATGATGGCCACCAGGGCGGCGGAACCGAAGGTCCTCCAGAGGTGGCGGTCGACCTTGTCCTGGAAGGCGCCATATCCTTCGGCGTCCGTGCCGGCCATGCCGCCGATCTGAAGGGTTGACCCGTTCGGAAAAATGAGGTCCGTCCAGACGACGAGAACGCGTTCCTGGCCGAAGGACACCTTGGAATCGTAGCGGCCGAAGAGCTTTGCGCCTTGCGGGATGAGAAGACGATAGCCGGTTGCGCTGTCGTAGACATTCTGGCTGACCTGAGCGGTAATGCGCCCTGGCAGGTCGGAATTGAGACCGGTGATCAATGTCGCCGGGATGACCGAACCGCGCTTCAATTCATAAGGCGACATTTGGGGCACCACATGGTCCGGCAGGTAACCGAGATCCTTGATGTCCTGATTGAAGAAATCCTCTTTCGACGTCTGCCCGTTCTGATCGACGTTTTGTCCCATCAGTCCGGATTTCATGGCGGCGGCATAAAGGTCTGAAGTGCTGTTGGCTGCGAGATTTGTCGGCTGACGATCGGCGTTATTGTTGGAGTTTGCTGCCTTCTCGACATCGGAAATGTCTACCTTTAGCGGTGAATCGAGCGCCGTGGAACGAGCCTGGAGACGCGCCATCCGCTGCCGCTGCGCCTCGCGCATATATTGCTCATCCTGCTCCCGTTTCAGGCGAGCCTTCCACTCCTCTTCGGATTCGAGCCTTTGTCGACGATCTTGTCGCTCTTCCGGTCGGCGCTCGACGACCGGCTCGTGCTTTTCTTCTTTCTCCATGACGACGGGTGTCGGCTGAAACACCTCCTGCTTTTCTGGGTCACCGATAATGCCGTCCGTGACACCCCGCTTAAGCTGGTCGCCGAAACTGGTCGCAGGGGTGTTGGAAGCACCCTCGATGTCGCCAAGATTGAAGGAAAGCCCGCGCAGCGACAGACCAATCACAACGACGCCGACGAACAGCACGATGACAATGATTGCGACGATGATAGGCAGGCGGTTGAGCCGGCGCATGCCCTGCTGATCGTCGGCTTGGCTGGAGGTGCCAAGCTGGAGCGACTGGACCATGTTAATCTCCGTCAATTTTTTCGCTGCATGATCGAAAGGGGACTGGCCGGCGTCGCGCCTGCCGCCGTCGGCGCGTAAGCGCGGCCAAGAGTGATGGAAGGCGTCGAGACCTGCACCAGCACCTGTCCGTCGAGGCCCTCGATAGCATAGGCAAGATCGACCGGCCTGACGTCTTTGGCGATCTTGCCATCGGTGACGACCGTGTAGCCCCACCCCTTCAGGGCCGCCTCGAGGGCGGATGCGAACTCCGATGTGTCCGTCTCCATTTTGATCGTGGTCGTAGCACCGGCCGGGCCGATCTGTTCAGCCAGACGACTTGCCATGTCGCCGGCGATGGCGCTTGCAGCCGGTCCGGTGACGGCCGTAGGCGTGGAACTGGTGGTCAGTGCGTCGTCCGCCGTTTGGCAGCCGGAGAGCAGCGCGACCGCGATGAAAAACGCGAGAAGCCTCAGCATGGTCAGCCTCCCCGCCGAATCGTGACCTTCTGCTGCCGCCAACCGACACCGGATACGAGGATCGCCTTGTCGATCGCATAGTCGACAGTCATCATGTCGTTCTTCATCCGGTAATTGACGATGCGATTTTGACCGCCGGAGACGACGAAGAGCACCGGCGCGTCCTGGCCGGAGATCGACTTCGGGAACTGAATGTAGGTCTTCACCCCGTCCGAATAGACCCGCTTCGGTTTCCACGGAGCACCGCCGCTGATCGAATAGGAAAAATTCAGCTTGTCCGGCGCCGTGCCCGGAATGTCGCCCGTTTCGAGCCGGGCGTTGATGTCGGCGAGCTTGGTCGACACGTCTTCCGGATATTCGAAACCAATGCGCGCCATGTACTGGCTCGGATGGGACTTGAGCTGGATATGATAGGTGCGCCGTGATGTCGTCACGACCATTGAGGTGAGAAGGCCTGGCTCCGACGGTTTGACTATGAGATGGATCGCCTGTCCGCCTGTGGCCCCCGAAGTGGCCGGCTCTACCTTCCAGCGCACGGTGTCGCCAACGAGGACGTCGCGAACGATCTCGCCACCCTGAAGTTCGATGTCGCAGACCTGTAGAGGAGAGCAGACCACGGACGGCTGGGTCTCGCCGAACAGAAAGATGACCTTTCCGTCCGGACCTGTCGTGACCAGCCCTGGTGTGCCGCGCCACTTTCTGGAAAGATTTGTTCCTCTCACCTCGTTGCTCGTCATGCTTTGCGCCTGCGCGCCCGCCGCAAGCAAGAGTCCTGCCATGCAGCCGGCGGCTGCGATTAGTCCCGTTTTTTTCATTGAAAGAATCCCTGCCCTTAAAGCTGTGCCGTCCAGTCAAAATCCCGGACGTAGAGGCCGATCGGATTGAGGCGGATCGTCGCCTCATCCTGTGGCGCGGTGAGCGTCACCGTTGCGATCCCGCGGAAACGGCGTGTGCCGGTTTCCTTGCCCTTGCGGTCCCGCTCGTATTCCGTCCAGTCGATCTGATAGGTCTGGTTCGACAGCGCAACGATGTTGTTGACCTCGATGGCAACTGTCGAAGACTTCGCCTTCTCGAATGGAGAATTGCCCCGAAACCAGGCGTTGACCTTCTCGGTCGACGGATCGGACGTGCGAAGAAGGGCGTAGGTGCGATCGATATATTGCTTCTGCACCACCGCATCCGGCGTGATCGAGCGAAAGCTCGTGACGAAGTTACCGAGCGTGGCGCGCACCACGCGGACATCGGCATACTCGATCTGCTCGGGGAAACCTGCCGTGACCGCAGTTCCGAGCTTGTCGACCTCGACGATGTAAGGCACGAGCCTCACTTGCGTGCTTAGATACATCGCGTAGCTGAAACCGATGACGGCCATGACCAGGCCGAGGACACCGACAATGCGCCATGCGGCGGCGGCCTTCACATAGGAGCCATAACGTTCGCTCCATTCCTGGCGGGCGGCAAGGTACGGGTTTTCCGGGGCGCGGTTCGCTGCCATTTATTCTTCCCTTGTCTCGATTATGGTTTGTCGTTGCGTTCGGGAGGAGGCTTCGGTCCGCTATGACCGCCGCGCTGTTCATCGAGCTTCGCATTGGCCAGTCCGAGAATGGACCCAGCGTAGGCGCCGGGAGAGCCGATTGCCTTTTCCTTCGCCGCCGATCCGGCTGCTTGCGCGCCGGAACTGAAGCTCGCGCCAATGCCGCGAAGAGCGGCACCTGCAACGGATGAACCGCCAGTTCGTGCGGCTTGAGCCGCCGCGAAGCCCGCGCCGGCGGCGCCGGCAGCGAGGAAGCCAGCGCCGGCGGCGAATGATGCCCCTTGCCCGCCGTGGCGGATCGCTTCCATTCCTCCGGAAACCGAGGCGCCCTGGACAACGCCCTGGATTATATTCGGGACATACATGGCGATGATGAAGACCACGACGGAAATACCGGCGATGGCCAAGGTCGTAACGAACTGATCCGACGATGCGGTCGGGGCATTGGCCAGGCCCAAGAGGACCTGCGATCCGATCTTGGCGATCATCACCAAGGCCATGAGCTTCATGCCGACGCCGAATGCATAGACGAGGTAGCGAACAGCAAAGTCTTTCGTGAAGGACGAACCGCCCAGGCCAAGCATGATCATGCCGGCGAGCAAGCCGACATACATCTCAACCATCACCGACACGAAAATCGCTGCGACCAGCGAGAAGGAAATGACAACGATGCCCATGGCGAGAACGGCGGCAATCGCGAGCGCATTGTCTTCGAACACCCCGAACTGTGCCTGCTCCGACATCTGAGAGGCGACGCGGATACCGGCGTCGAACACTTCAGCAGGCGACGCTGAACCGCCGCCGGCGCCAATCTGGAAAAGGCTGTCGACCACCGCTCGCGCAAAGGTCGGACCTTGGGTCAGAACGAATGCGAAGAACCCGACAAACATGATCCGCCGCACCAGTTCGGCGAACCAGCTGTCCAGCGAGGCTGACTGGATCGCCAGCCAGACGGCCGCAATACCGATCTCGATCGTCGCGAGAATCCAGAATAGGGACTTCGCCGCGTCCATGATGGTGGTTTCCCACCCCTTCGCAGCAGACGAGACCTGGTTTTCCAGCTCTGTGAGGACCTGTCCCTCTTGAGCGAATGCGGGAACAGCATAGGCGACGAAGAAGAGACCTGTAATCAGGAACGAGCGTGCGACAGTCACCTTCACCATCTCGGGCGCATCTCCTGACCTTCCTTGATCGGCGGCAGCTCCTTGTCGGAGCCGAAGAAATTTTCCCGGACTGCGCGCTGCTCCTCGGTGAGCGCAGGTACTCCTGTGTTTCGCGAATTGACGATCAGCACTGTCGCTGCAGACGATGCAGCGGCGATAGCCAACAGCAAGGCAATCAGGACGGAGCGGCTCACCATCGCGGTTCCATTTTCTGGCCTTCCGGAACGCTCTTGACCTCAGCGTTGAAGAACTTTTCCCGCCGCGCCTGCGCCAGGTCCTTGTCGGTCTGTTCCGTCTGAAGCCAGGTTCCCATCATTGTCATCTGTTGGGAGACGAGACCGCGAAGCTTCTGCATTTGCGAGACTTGCTGAGCGGCGATCTCGTGGCCGACCTGCAAAGCCTTCATCTGTCCGTCAGCCGTTTCGGACATCGACCGCAGCGAGGACATCGTATCTTCCTCGCTATCGAACTGGTCGGCCGTGAGGCTCGCCGCCTTCAACGAGCTGGCGATGGTGTCACGGTTGGTGTTCGACCAGGACTGGTAGGTCGAGGAGAACGTTGCGTTGTCAGGCAAGTTGGTCTTGAGATCGGCATAACTCTGAAAGCGCTGCTGAAGAACGTCGTCCGCATTCCCCATCGAAAACGCGATGCTCTGTCCCTGGTCAACGATACTGCGCAGCTGGTTGAGATCGCTTTCGACCTTCCCCCAGACATGGTCAGGAAGTTGCGCAGTGTTTTGCAGCATGTTCTCGTAGATCTTCAGCTGGTTCTGGATCTGCTCTGCAAGCTGGCTGATCTGGGTCAGCTGATTGTCGACCTGGATGCCGGAGCTTTTCATGAGATCCACGAGCTGCGCATTGTTGGCGAGCTGCGTCCATTCCGTCGCAGCGCCGGTGGCTGTACCGGCTTGCACCGAACCTGCGGTTACGATCGTGAGCGTGGCGGTCGCTAGGCAAGCAAACCATCTATTTGAGTAGCGATGCGGCATCGTGAACCCCTCTCGTTTCAAGCCAGTGGATCGGCCAGTCGCGGCCATGTTCGGATTTCAGTCCCCGGATGCGTTTGAGGTCCTCTTTGCCCGACGCCCCGACAAAGCTCAGCGCGACGGCCCCAAGCGACATGTCGAAGAGCCGCCGGCCTTCTGGCGTGGCGACGTAGTATTCGCGCTTCGGCATGGCGGTAGCGACGATCTCGATCTGCCGCTCGTTGAAGCCTATTCGCTCGTAGAATTCTCGCGTCCCCGACTCGCGAGCAGCGCCATTCGGAAGGCAAATCTTGGTGGCGCAAGATTCCTTCAGCACGTCGATAATGCCGGACCGTTCGGCATCGGAGATCGATTGGGTCGCAAGGACGACAGCGCAGTTCGCCTTGCGCAGCACCTTCAGCCACTCGCGAATTTTGTCGCGGAACACAGGGTGGCCGAGCATTAGCCACGCCTCGTCAAGCACGATCAGGCTCGGCGACCCATCCAGCCGCTTCTCGATCCGGCGGAACAGGTAGGTCAGCACTGGCACGAGGTTACGCTCGCCCATATTCATCAGTTGCTCGATCTCGAAGGTCTGGAAGGCACCAAGCGTGAGGCCATCCTCTTCCGCATCGAGGAGCTGGCCCATCGGGCCATCGACGGTGTAGTGATGCAGTGCGTCCTTGATCTCGCGCAGTTGCACGCCGCTGACGAAATCCGAGAGCGACCGACCAGAGGCGTTCGCCATCAGTCCGATCTGCCGAGAGATGGCGTTACGATGATCGGGGGTGATCGTGACGCCCTGCAGACCGACCAACATCTCGATCCATTCCGTCGCCCACGCCCGGTCGGCATCACTGCTGAGTTCGGACAATGGGCAAAAGGACAACGCCCTGCCCCCTTCCACATTGTCGCCGCCGATCTCATAGTGATCGCCGTCAGCAGCGAGCGTCAGGGGTAGAAGCGAACTGCCTTTGTCAAAGGCGAAGATCTGCGCATTATCATACCGGCGAAACTGTGCGGCGATCAGTGCAAGCAGCGTCGACTTGCCCGACCCCGTTGGACCAAAGATCAGCGTGTGGCCGACATCATCGACGTGCAGGTTCAGGCGAAACGCTGTCGAGCCGCTCGCAACCTGCATCAAAGGCGGGGAATTCGGCGGATAAAATGGGCATGGCGCAACCGGATTTCCGGACCAGACCGAGTTCAGAGGAATCAGGTCGGCGAGATTGCTGGTGTTGATCAGCGGCTCGCGGATGTTGCAATACCAGTTGCCCGGCAAGCTACCGAGATAGGCGTCGGTGGCGTTGAGCGTTTCGATTCGCGCGCCGAAACCTTCCGCCTGGATCAGCCGGCGGACCGCTTCCGCTTTCTCCTGCAGCGCCTCGCGATCACTGTCGAACAACACGACGACCGGTGTGTAATAGCCATAGGCAACCAGCTGCGACGACGCCTGCGCGATCGCATCCTCAGTCTCGGCCACCATGGTCATCGCGTCCTGGTCGACGGATCGACTTTGTGTCTGGAATATCTGGTCGAAGAACGGCCGGACCTTCTGCTGCCATTTCTTGCGTGTGCGTTCGAGCTTCTGCCGTGCTTCCTCGGCATCAAGGAAAATGAAGCGCGATGACCATCGATAGGTTAGCGGCATTAAATCAAGACTATTCAGGATCCCTGGGCAGCTTTCGGCCGGCAGGCCATCGATCGCAACGATGCCGAGGAAACGGTTTTCGACCTTTGGCGTCAGTCCGTGCTCAAGCTCCGCGGTGGCGATCCAATCAAGGTACATCGGAACATCCGGAAGCCGGATTGGATGGCTTTCGCCGGTGGTGCAGAATCGGGCGAACTGAAGCAACTCGTCATATCGCGCAATTCGCTCCCCTCCCCTTTCGACCGTTTCGCGGGTTTCCATTCGCCGGATCGAAAGAGTGTTGGCAAAATACTGCTCAAGCTCTCGCACCGCGTTCTTGAACACGAAGAGCACCGTATCCGCGTAGGATTTTTTCCGGCTTTCCTCATCCGAATAGATGTATTTGCTGAGAGCAGTCTTCTTGGACTCGAGCGGCCGGTAGGTCAGGATCAGCGCATGCTTGCTCTCGAAATGCCCCTGCTCGCGTGCGAAATGCGCCCGACGCTCGGCATCGATCGCGCGGGTCACCGGGTCCGGGAAATGGCAACGGTCTTCTGTGGGATAGTTGACCGTCGGAATGCGGATGGCCTCGACCTGGATCATCCACCCGCTTCCGAGCCGCGACAGAACGGCATTGATCTGCCTCGACAGCTCGTTGCGCTCGAGGTCGGTCGCGCTTTCGGAGTCCGGGCCAGCGAAATACCAGCCGGCCATCAGGCTTCCGTCCTTCAACAGGAGGACACCATTGTCGACGAGGCCGGCATAGGGAACGAGATCGGCGAAGGATGGGCCGGTCACCCGGAAGCGTTTGAGAGCTACCATGGCCGTCTCCTCAATACCGTCGCCACGGCGAAGTGGTCGCCTTGTAGTAGGGCTTGTAGGAAATGTGCCTGATATAGACTTGCCGCATCAGCGGGTCGGACTTCGCCATCATCCTGAGCAGCCCGACGATCACGACCCATACAGCGACGCCGAAGAGCGCCGAATAAACAGTGAGGACGACGAAGATCAGGATCACCGCTGCAAGACCCGTGATCAGCACCAGCTCCCGGTCGGCGCCCATCAGTAGGTTCGGGCGCGAAAGCGCGCGGTGGATTCGGTTGCGCCGCAGGCCGGAAAGGGACTCAACCATGATCGCCCTCCCCTCCTCCGTTCGAAACAATCGTGATCTGATCGTCCGTCAGCCCGATCGAAGCGCCGGTCGCTCCGAACAGGCCGACGATGCTGGTGGCGCCGAGCAGGATGCCGGCGACGAGAACGACGTACACAAGTCGCCGCGCGAAATCGTTGAGCTCCCCGCCGAAGATGAGCATGCCGCCGGCAATGGCCACGGCTGCAAGCGCGATCGCACCCGCGACCGGGCCGGTTATCGACTCCTGAATCTGCTGCAGCGGTCCTTCCCATGGGAGGCTGCCGCCGGAACTGGCGAGCGCCGGCGCGACAGAGGCAAGAACGATGGGCCCCGCCACGAGCGCGGAGGCGATGAGGGTATGCTTACGCGACATGGCGCGCCTCCTGTTCTTCGGTGAGCTGATCGGATTCGATCTCGTATTGTCCGTTGATGAACCGCTCGACTTGAATGATGTCGCGAACAAGCCGCCCACGCGGCGTCCGCTCAATCGAAATGACCAGGTCGACGGCCTCTCCGATCACCTCGTGCATCGGCTGCTGGCTGGCCTCTGCCGTAAGCTGCTCAAGACGGCGAAGCGCCGACATGGCGGTGTTTGAGTGAATGGTCGCCACGCCGCCCGGGTGACCGGTGTTCCAGGCCTTGAGCAATGTCAGGGCCGCGCCGTCGCGGACTTCGCCGACGACGATCCGGTCGGGACGCAGCCGCATGGTGCTCTTCAAGAGCCGCGCCATGTCGATTGTATCGCTGGTATGAAGGAGAACGGCGTTTTCGGCCGCGCATTGGATTTCCGCAGTATCCTCAAGAATAACGAGACGATCCTCCGGCGCAGATTTGACGATCTCGTCGATCACCGCGTTCGCAAGAGTCGTCTTGCCCGAGCCCGTTCCCCCGGAAATGACGATGTTTAGCCTCGCGGAGATCGCGCTGCGAATCGTCGACGCCTGGTATTCTGTCATCACGCCGGTGCGGACATAATCTTCGAGCGGAATGAGACGTGATGCCCGGCGCCGAATCGTGAAGGCAGGCTTGGCGACGACGGGGGGCAACAGTCCCTCGAAACGGTGGCCGCCGATCGGGAGCTCGCCGGAGATGATCGGCTGTTCCGTGTCCACTTCGGATTGGAGCGCATGGGCCACGGTACCGATCACCATCTCAGCGGCAGCAGACGACATCTCGCCGGCGGGCGCAACGCCGTGACCGAGGCGTTCGATGAACAACTTTCCGTCCGGATTGAGCATGATCTCGACGACAGTCGCGTCGTCCAGGGCAACGCAAAGCTGATCACCGAGCGCCTCCTGAAGTTTACGGACAAGACGGGGGTGAGAGCGAAGCTGGTTCACGGATTTCTCCTTACGCTGCCTGGCTGACAGTGGTGAGTTCAGAACGGAAGTTGGAGGGGCGGAGCCTGAGGAACGTGTCCGCATCGGCGGGCAGAGTGCCCGCTACGGCCATCGTCACGCCGATCTTCTTGGGTTCGCCCAAGCGCTGCAGCGGCCATCCGACGCGAGCAAGGATCCGCTCGAATCGAAGATCGGTCACCGTCACAATCTCGGTATAGCCATTCGCCATGCACCATTCGATGATGCCGGCGAACATGGTCAGTGTAGCCTCGTGGACCGAGCCGTTCTCCCTCCCCTCAGCGAGAGCCGTGTCGACGCAGAAGCGGGAACTCTCGACCATCGCGGCATGACCGTTGAGTTGACCGTCGGGGAGAAGCGACGGGAAAACGTCGGCCACCATGGTTGGACCAAGGGTAGGTAGGAGCCTCGCGCACCCTGCCAGTTGGCCGGTCTCGGCGATGGCGAATACATAGGTCGGCCGAAGCGCGTCGAAACCATCAGACTCGCACCCCGCGGTTACGTCGACTTTCCAACCCAGGCGATCGGAAAACACCCGCGCACGCAGCTGGTAGTGGATGTGTAGGAGATGCGCTTCTTGGATCGTCCGTGGCGTTGAGAGCGCGAGAGCCTGCATGAATTTCTCCGTCGTTGTTGTTCGGCGGGCAAATCAGCACAGATTGGAATCGAGGGGCAGTTGTAGGATTCAACATGCGCGTTGCGAGGTGAGTCGCGGTTCATGAAGGTTGTGGTGCTACAGAACTTCCAAATCTGCCTGCTGTGATACTGTTCGGATTTGTAGGATTCACAGGAGAACAATCCGGGATCATGGAGCCGTAGAGCGGAGCCTAACTCTCGGAGCGGAAAAGCAAAAATCCGAATAGTTTCGTGGAGATTGTCCCCGGTCGTTAACCTTTCGTTAACCCTAAACTTCTGGACCAGTTCGGAGAATCGTGTTCTATCTTTGGCGGGCAATGGCCGGTAAACCGGTAGGAAGCCGCCAAGAGGGACAGATGGCGATAGCAAACCGAGTAGAAGCAGTTGTTGGCTCGAAGGAAGATGCCGGCAGCAAAATCATGCGCCATGCCGGGCTCTTGTCCGGGCAATTGCAGCAGCTCAGAACTCGTATGTATCCGCCAAAGTCAGAAAAGACCCTGCGTCCCTTTCTGACCAACGAAGTGTCGAAGCTGACGTCTATACCCGATTCCACCCTGAAGCTCATGTCCACCGAAGGGCGTGGACCGGTTCCCAGCAGGCTGGAAAATAACCATCGCGTGTACACTCTGGCCCAGATTAATGAACTGCGTGAATTGTTCGCGATGCAGAAACCTGCAGACGCCTTGCGATTCCTTCCTCGTCGGCGTGCCGGCGAGCACCTCCAGGTTCTTGCGATAGCCAACTTCAAGGGCGGCAGCGCGAAGACGACAACCTGCGTCCACCTTGCCCACTATCTCGCCCTTCATGGGTATCGCGTCCTCGCACTCGACCTGGACCCGCAGGCATCCTTGTCCGCTTTGTTCGGTGCCCAGCCGGAAGTTGACGTCGGCTCGAATGAAACGATCTATGCCGCTTTGCGTTACGACGAAGCCGAACGTCGTCCAATCCGCGAGATAATTCGTAAGACATATTTCGACGGCATTGACCTCATTCCTGGCAATCTTGAAGTCATGGAGTATGAGCACGAAACACCACGGATCTTGGCGAACAAGTCCAGCTCCGGCGCGATCTTCTTTGAGCGGCTGAAACTCGCCCTTTCGGAAGTCGAGGCTGACTACGACATCGTGATTCTCGACACTCCGCCGTCGCTCGGCTTTCTGACGTTGAGCGCGATATACGCCGCGACTAGCATGATCATCACGGTCCACCCGGCCATGCTGGACGTCGCGTCAATGAGCCAGTTTCTTCTCATGATGGGCGATCTGATTAGTGTTTTGAACGAGAGCGGCGCTCAGCTGGACCAGGACTTCATTCGGTATCTGGTCACGCGGCACGACACAAATGACGCGCCGCAGTCGCAAGTCGTTGCGATGCTTCGGCACCTGTTCGGCTCCGATGTACTATTGCCAACCGCCATTGAAAGCACCGCGGTTGAGGCAGCTGGTTTGGCGAAACGTTCGGTATACGAGCTCGAATTGGGGCAGATCGGGCGCGATACTCATAAGCGTGCCCGCGAGGCAGTAGATGCTGTGAACGAGGCGATAGTTCGCCTCGTCAATGACAGCTGGGGGCGAACATGAGTAAATCTCCTCGCAAGTCGATTGTCGCCAGCTTCGGGTTGCTTTCTGCTGAGCTGGAGAGTGATCAGGCTGCGGATCAACAGCAGCCGTCGCAGACCCCTGCCCCGGTTCCGGGCAATCGTGTCGGAGCAGGTGTGATCGGTGCTGCTCATCGAGCGATCGATGACATTCGAACCGAGCGAGATCGCTTGAAGGCTATCGTTGAGTCGGGCGGTGGTGCGGTTCGCGAGTTGGATCCGTCACTCATCGACCCCTCCCCTTATCCGGACAGGCTGCCGGACGATGACGCAACGACCTTCGAGGTGTTCAAGCGGTCGATCGAGACTGAGGGGCAAAAGGTTCCGGTCCAAGTCCGCAAACACCCCTCGTCGCCAGGTCGCTATCAGATCGTCTACGGGCATCGACGCTGGCTCGCTGCCATGCAGCTTAAGAGGCCTGTTCGCGCTCTCGAAGTCGAGATTTCCGACCTCGACCTAGTTCTCGCACAAGGTATCGAAAACGCAGGGCGTCAAGACCTCACCTGGATAGAGCGGGCGCTATTTGCAGCACGGATGGATGAGGCGGGGATCAAGCCTCGGCACATCTATGCGGCGCTCTCGATCGAAGACGCAGAACTCGCACGGATGCGGAATGTCTACAGGGTCGTTCCGGCGGATATCATCGAGGCCATTGGGCGGGCGCCAAAGATTGGGCGGCCACGCTGGCTCGATCTTGCCAAGACGGTAGCGGGCGACCCGGGAACGCTGGACGCCGTACGGGCGGCGCTGGATAGAAAAGGCAGTGCAGTTGAGACCTCCGATCAGAGGTTTCAGCGTGCTTTAAATGCCCTTAAGCCAGCATCGACTGGCCGTCGGAAGCCAACCCCGATTACGGATAACAGTGGAACGAAGCTCGGCGCCCTAACGATTTCCTCGAAAGAGGTTCGAATTTCTGCGGAGGGCGCACTCGGGATCGAGTTTTTGAAGTTTGTTGAGGCTGAGGTCCCAGCGCTGACTGAGCGCTTTGCCAGCCTGCGAGAAAACGAAAAACCCTGACAGCTGTCAGGGCTTAGAAGAAGGAGCGCCGCAAAAGAAAAAGGCCCCCAAACGTTGCCGTCGTGGAAGCCTCTCTCAATGTGTGACAACTAGAGAATCGCATTTCCCCGAATCCCAGTCAAGAGTCTTTGGCACCGTAATTTGGTGGATAGGTTTCTTTTGCCTTTTTGAAGGTGAAGAAAATGCAGATTGGAAGTGTGACGACGCCCTTTGGGCGGCGGCCGATGACGCTTGCCTTGGTAAGGCGGCAAATCGAGGCGCGCGAGATTAAGCCAGGCAAGACGGCGGACAAATGGAAGGTCTTTAGGGATGCTTCCGAAGCGAGGGAATTGCTTGGGCTGCAGGATCGCAGCCTAGCTGTCCTGGACGCACTCCTGAGCTTTTATCCGGACAACGAATTGCGCCAGGATGCGCAGCTCATCGTTTTTCCGTCCAATGCACAATTGACGCTTCGGGCGCACGGTATCGCCGGCGCTACACTTCGCAGACATCTGGCTCTTCTTGTCGAGGCCGGACTGATCGTGCGGAAGGACAGCGCGAACGGAAAGCGTTACGCCCGGAAGGACAAAGCGGGTGCGATCGATAGTGCATTTGGCTTTGACCTGTCACCGCTGCTCCTGCGGGTGGATGAGCTCGCCATGATGGCGCAGCAGGTCGTTGCCGATCGTTTTGCGCTCCGGCGTGCGAAGGAAAATCTGACGATATGCCGGCGCGACGTTCGTAAGCTCATTTCTGCCGCGATCGAGGAAGGTGCGTCGGGCAACTGGGAAAGCATCGAAGCGATCTACATCGGTGTCGTGGGCAGGATTCCGCGCTCTCCGACGCTTAGCGACGTGAATTCAATCTTGGATGAGATGGAGCTCCTGCGGCAGGAGGTCATCAACATCCTTGAAACGCAGCAAAAAGACGAAAATATCAGCACCAATGCTGATCATAATGAGCATCACATACAGAATTCAAATACCGAATCCTGCAATGAATTTGAACCTAGCTCTAGAAATGAGCAGGGCGCAAAGGGAGTGGACGATGATCGGCCAACGAGGGAGCCAATCAGGAATTTTCCGCTTGGCATGGTGATGCGGGCTTGCCCCGAGATCGCGATGTATGGGCCGGGCGGTACGATCGGCAGTTGGCGCGAAATGATGAGTGCAGCGGTGGTCACCCGATCGATGCTGGGCGTCAGCCCATCGGCTTATCAAGAGGCCTGCGACGTGATGGGGTCGGAAAACGCGGCGACGGCGATTGCTTGCATCCTCGAACGGGCAGGGCACATCAACTCGCCGGGGGGATATCTCCGAGATCTCACACGCAAAGCGGCACGGGGCGAATTTTCCCTCGGACCGATGCTGATGGCGCTCCTGAAAGCGGCCAGCGATAGCGGGCTTAAGGCGGGATGAAATAAGGGTGAGAAATTTCCAGCAGGTCACAAAACCCTGACAGGTGGCAGGGTTTTCTAAGCAGAGCCGTGGAGCTGTTAAGAGCAAATGGCGCGATCGCCCGGCAGGCGGGGACGAAAGGAACGATGAAGTATCCGATGCGGCGCAGAGTGCTCGACATCACTCCGGTGTATGTCGATAAAAGGAAGGGCATATTCGATACGAATAGAATTGGGGACGAGATGGTTTGGGCGACGAAGACCAAAGGGTTAGAGCTGACGAAGACAACAGGACACCCGCCGCCGCGTAAGCCACAAATACGAGGGAGGGCGCCTGCCACCAAAGCTATCACATTCACGCCCGCGGAGCTTTTTGGCGCAATGGCAAAATGCTCCCATCTACATGTGGTCAATTCGGCGGCTGTAACATCCGAGTCAGAAACGTGCCGTCACCTCCTAAACGAGTATGTCGATGACGACGATGACAGCTTCGCCATTCTTGAGACTGCAGACCGGCTAAAAGACTTCTCTCGCACCCACCTTGCAGGAGTCGTGGGAGCGGGAATCTCTTACCTCCAAATGATCCGCGATGGTTACACCTGGTGTGATCACTTTGAAAATATGAGCTTGGCCGGAGCGGCCCCAACGAAAAAGTCACCGGATTTTGTTTTCAGTCGCCGAGATGACAAAACCGTCGCGCTCACGGAGTCGAAGGCGACACGAGGCAGTTCACGCAAACAGTTCGACACCACCGTCAGACGTGGTTACCTCCAACAGGTCTCACCGTATCTCGGTATGAGGGTAGGATCGTCCGTCGCAAGTCACGGCTTCGCGATCGGGTCATGGATGACTTCCGCAAAACGCGCCGAAATCGTCATTCATCATACGGCGCCTCCATCTGGAAATGGCGATGGGTCCGACGAAGGGGCTGATCCAACCGAAGTGCGCCGCGGGAACTACCTTAATGCCCTGACGCTGCTGCTCGGTCCAGATGTTTCGCGTGCTGCGCTATCAGGGGAGTGGTCTGCGCGCGGGAGGCAATTTGTCATGGCGCGTTGGCTCGGACATGAATGGCTCCTCGGCTTCGCACCATTTCACAGTCCCTATGTCTTTGATGAAGAAGATAAGATCCTTTGGGAGAATAGCCACAAGCTGGCGCCGTCTTTGTGGGGCTTCAACAGATTCGCGCTCGAATGGAACGTTGCACGTCAGTTTTTCATGTCTTTGGAACGGAACGACACGCTCACAAATCCCCTCGAAAACATCCCAGAAATGGACGACCGCCTCATTGCTGAGGCTCGTTCTTCCGACAGTGCGGTTTTCCCAGATGGCTTTGCGGTAATCGGGAAAGACGCAGATCTTGAACTTGTATCGGTCAATCCGATCTTTCCACAGGACCTCGAGCAAGCGAAACTCGAACAGGAGGTCAAGAGGATCGCAGTTCAGGGGAGCGAGGTCGAACGTCTCGGTTGGGACGAGGCGACTACCAAAGAGGAGGAAGAGAAGCAGCTGCAACAAGTTTGGCTGACGGATTGAGTCTTGCATACGGGGAGAGGACAGCTGTTTCGAACGTGCGCAGCGACCAAAAAGAGGGCACGCGCCGAGTCGATCATGGGCAAAAGGGATATTAAACGTACCGCGTCTCCAGCCGCGTTAGCCATGCCCATGGTGTTTAGGAACTGATATTAACCCGTCACACACAATCTTATCTGGCCCAGATTTTCCACCATTGTCTCTTCTGGCCATGGAGAGTGGGGAAGGGTGGCCGCGTCGTTGGCGAAAGCGCAGTGAACTCGGGTGCTGGCTCGCAGCAATAAGACCGCCAAACGCCATCGACATTCTTTTCGAATGCAGTGAGATCTATTCCCCCGTCGGAAAACCGCTCGTTCGTAGCTGTAGGCATCTCATAGCGCCAGAAAAGATACGCAATTCCCTCGTGGAAACCGTCATCCCAACTTTCGTGAAAGCCGGCCTTCTGCAGTTCCGACTTGGCGCAGCGCATCAATTGTGATGGCCCACGGCTTGAATTTTCGAAATCCTGCTGTTGGCACTTTGTCGCTTCGGCCAAGGTGGCGAAAAAGCATATTCGATAAACACGACTTTGCGGTTCGCGCTGCGTAGCTGCCTTAAGCACCGCATGCGGAAAGCCTGCTGTGGTCCAGCGCCTGGCACGAAACATGCCGTCCGTAATTGATTGAAGATGGTCGTTAAAATCCACTCGGTATAGAAACTCTGGCACGTGTCCTCGCTGTGATGTTGCGACGCCGCGATACCGAAGATTCGCTTCCAAATCACTAACCGAATTGGCCGGTGTTTTCGTTCACGACGTACCTCCGCGGAAAGAAGCGTGAACAACTCATAAAAGAAGCCTTGCCGCGCGTCCTCTGCGCCGGCCTGCACTATTGTAGTAACTTGACGCTTGCTGCACGGATCGATGCCGCGACTGTTCCATGGCTTCGGGAAGGGGGATCCCGCGATTGGCCGCCTCGGTGAGGTATCCCGATCGCAGCCCATGGGCCGAAAACTCCCCCGGCTCGAGTCCAGCCATCCGCACGCGCTGCTTGACAATATCATTGACCGCCTTCGGATCCAGCGCCCGGCGAGACACATTGCCCCAGCGATCGATCGCCCGAAACACACTGCCGCCGTCGATTTTGGCCGCCGCCAGCCAAACGTTCAGCGCCTCGACCGGCCGGCCGGTGAGGTAGACGACCTCGTCCTGGCCGGCGCCCGAGTTCTTGGTGCGGCCGAGGTGAATGGACAGCGAGGGCAGGGAGCCTCCGTGCTCATCGTTGATCGGCGCCTCGCTCGTCAGCTGTTCTTTGCGCAGGCCGGCCACTTCGCTGCGCCGGCGGCCGCCGGAGCCGAAGGCGACCATCAGGATCGCCCGATCCCGCAGATCGCGCAGGCTGTCGCCGCCGCAGGTCACCAGCAGTTTGGCCAGCACGTCACCGGTGACCGCCTTGGCGCTCTTGCGGCGGCGTGGCCGCGGCACGGCGCGCGCGGCGAGCCGCAGCGCCGATCGCAGGGCAGGGGAGGCGAAGGCCCCGTCGAGGCCGCGCCATTTGGTCAGCGTCGACAAGTTGGCGAGCCGTCGGCGCACGGTGTCCGGCGCGTGCGGCCCGATCGACCGGAGAAAGCCCCCGTCTCGCAACGCTTGCTCGACTTCGGCCGGCATGCCGTGCTCGGGATCGGCCTCTCGCCGTGCTGGGTCCCACAGATGATGGGCGACGAATTTCAGCAGCAGCGCCTCCGGCGCCGGCCAGGGCAGGCAGCTGCCGGTCGCCGCCAGGCACCAGGCTTCGAGGTAGCCGAGGTCGGATGCGAGCGCGCGAAGCGTGTTGTCGCCCATGCCCTCGTTGACCAGATGTCTGAGCGTCTCGACGTCCTGGTCGGAAAGAATCTCGGCGAGCTTGTCGCGCCGGTCAATCGGCAGCACCGCGGCGATGGTGTCGAGGGTTTCGGCGCGCCGAGCGATGGCGTCGGGCGCTGATTTCGGGGCGATGATGTCCAAAAACACCTCCTGAACGGCGAAAATCCGGATACCGAAACGGCGCCGGCGGCCGTCCTTTGCCCCGTTTTCGCTGATTTGCGGCTTGAAATCAATCACTTCCGATAAGCATTACTTATCGGAAGCGAGGCGATCTCTAAATGATCGCAAGCCATGACGGAAGTAAAATGGTATCTTGGCTTCCAGGACAGAAAAGAACGGCGTTGATTCATATGGTTAATGAAGTGGAAACGGCGAAATTTTGACCGTTGCTGGGAGTAAGCGGGCACAATGACCTGATCAGTCACTGGGGGAGGCCTAGCCTGCCCGCGCCACGGCGGCCAGCTCGAGCTAAAATGTAAGGTGGACATCCTGTTGTTCTCAGCAAATTGCAATACAACCATCTGGTGATCCAGCGGCCGAGTTGGTACGATTGATGCGGAGAGGATCGCCATTGTCCGATGGAAATAACAGAATTCAGCACGCCGACTCAGAGATATGAACGACGCACTTTGATCGAGTTCGACGAAGCGCATCGACCTTACCTTGCTGCGGCCATCCTGCGTTTCAATGCGGCGAATGCTGTGGCAAGGGTTGAGGTGTCGAAGCAAATTACGCTATCCGATGACGGTACGTCGCCCATCGACGAATTGATCGCAAATTTTCACCACTGCCTCTACCGAGAGAAGATATATTCGGAGACGCTTCCCCTCCGTCGGGCTCTCATCAAAGGTGTTCTCGGGCGATGACTGTCTTCCCACTGAAATTCACGCGGTTGGCTTCTGACTACCTGTTCGCTGACGACGCCGGTGGATATTTCCGGGCAGATGGCAGATTCCTTGAGCGATACGCCGGTGGCGATCTGACTGCCTCAGATACCAGGTTTCTTCATTCGAACGGGCATGCATTCGATGAAGTCGGCGACCCAGCATATATGGGGTTTGCATATCGGTGGGCACAGCGACTGCATCGTCCGCAGGAGCTGAACTACGTCATTATCGTGCCGACACTTCGCTGCAATTTGGCGTGCGGCTACTGCCAGGTGTCACGGGTAAACGAAAACACCAGTGGGTTTGACTGGACCGAGGACACGCTCGCCCAGGTTCTTCGTTTTCTAGATGGCATGGACACGGCAAGTGCGAAAATCGAGTTTCAAGGCGGCGAACCGCTTTTGCGATTGGATTTGCTGGAGACGGTTCGAGAGTTTGCGCGGCGCAAATTCAAGGACGTAAGCTTCACCGTTTGCACCAATCTGCAGTCTGTTTCCGATGAAGCCTGGGCGTTTCTCGACGCTTCGGACACATTGATTAGTACGTCGCTTGATGGCGAACTTTCGGCTCACCAACGGCAGCGGACAATCACATCCCGTGACACCGACCAGTTTGTTTCGAACCTTCGCTATGGGATCGGAAGGCTAGGGCAAGGTAAAGTGTCGGCGTTGCCCACGCTTGATGTCAACAATTTGCCAACCCCGAACCAGATCATTGAGACGTTCGGTGACTTCGGCTTTCGTTCCATTTTCCTCCGGCCTATCAACCATCAAGGTTTCGCTCGGAAGCGATACCGGACAATGGGCATGGATGAGCGATGGAACGACTGTCATGGCCGATTCATCGATGCGTTGATCGAGCACAATTGGACAGCAGATTTCCCTGTCGAGGAATTCTACTTCACGCATTGTCTTCGCCGGGTTCTACGCGGCGGCCATAACCACCATGTGGACCTTCGCAACCCGAACTTCCTCGGTAAGGACTACATAGTCATCGATTTCGACGGCACGTTTTATCCGTCGGACGAAGCCAGGATGGTGACGAGAGTGGGGCAGATCGACCTGAGTGTCGGCAATCTTTGGGATGGCATCGATCAGGCAAAGCTGGATGTCCTGAATGAGGAAGCGACTAACTCGTTCCATCCAGATTGCATCCACTGTCCATACCAAGCGGCCTGCGGCATTGACGTGATCGACGACCTCTCCCGGTACGGTCGTATCGACGTGCCGAAGCGTGACACTACCTTCTGCCGACGCCATACCGCGATCTTCGACAAGATATTCGAGCTGCTCTATTCGGATGACAAAAAAGCTCACAAGAGCCTTGCGGCATGGGCCGAAATTCCGGAGTTCGATCCTTCGCTGGCTCCGATACACAGATGATCGATTTGCGGCTTAAGATCGATGACGTTCCAATCGACCATCCAAGTATCGTTCGCCTGCGCACCGACACGGTGGAGAGTGAGCATGATGCTGTCCTGATCGATCGTGACCACGAGAGTCAAATCCTCGATCTCGCGGGCTATTCGCTTCGAGTTTACTGCGATCCCCAAACTGATCTCGACGGCGACGTGCTCCTTCTAGTACCTGGTCGAAACTCGGCTCATCGATTGCTGCGAGCAGGGTCGAGGCACAACACCTTCCTGGTGACCGAGCAATGCGACCAGCTCTGCGTGATGTGCTCGCAGCCTCCGAAGAAATATCACGTCGACCTCTTCGACCAATTCACAGTCGCCGCCACCTTGGCCCCGGAAAACGCGCGCATCACGATATCTGGCGGCGAGCCGCTGCTGCACAAACGAAGACTGTTTCAATTCCTCGCAGTCGCCGCGAAGGCTCGACCCGACATCTCATTTCATGTTTTGACCAACGGCCAGTTTTTCGAACCTGGCGACATTGCCATAATTGATGGGGTCGGAAGGGAGCGCGTGTTGTGGGGCATTCCATTGTATGCGCCTCATGCCGAACTTCACGACAGCATCGTTGCAAAGCGGGGTGCGTTTGAAACGTTGTCGCAGAATTTCGTGACGCTAATGAGGGCCGGGGCGGCCGTCGAGCTTCGGACGGTTGTCCTTCAGCAGAACTGGGATGTGTTGCCACAGCTTGCGGACTACGCCTCGACCCGGCTTCCGTTCATTGATGTCTGGGCCATCATGCAACTAGAAAATATCGGTTACGGCAGAATGAATTGGGCGCATTCGTTCAAGGATACGTCGCTGGATTTCGGCCAACTGGGGAGCGCCATCAATCTCGCGATTGGGCGCGGTATTCATACTCTTCTTTATAATTTCCCGCTTTGCACGGTTCCCCCACCGTACCGGCATTTGGCACCAAGCACGATTTCAGACTGGAAGAACAAATTCCTGGAAGAGTGCGGCGAGTGTACGTTGCGCTCTACTTGTGGTGGATTTTTTGAATGGTATAAAGCTGATCAGGGATTTGGGGGACTGTCACGACAATGAAGAAGCGCAAGGTTTACCTGTTGCCGTCATTGATTGCGGCTGGGTTCATGCCGTCGAAAGGCGATGCAGCGCCACTTGTCGGCCTTACCCAAAAGAAGCCAGAACCCACTCTCTTTGAGCGGCTGCGGGTCAAGCAGGCCTACACCCTCGCTGGTCATAGCTCACATTCGAGCCACGCAAGTCATAGCAGTCATGCTAGTCACGCGAGCCATGCGTCAGGCTCTGGGGGCGGATACGTTGTGCCGCGCGGCGACTACAACAACAGCACGACCTATACGCAGCCCGACCCGACGCCGAGCTATTCGCCCAATCCGGGACCGGTCATCAGAAGTCTACCGACGACTCCCAACATACCGGCGACGACTTCGACTGGCAGCTATTCGACGGGGGTTGCCCCGCAATCCTCCGCGGTGAATACAGCCCCAATGCCCCTGAAGACGTTGCCGGGCAACTCAGACAAATTTCGGCGTATCGTTATTCAGGTTCAGACCGCTCTGGTTGCCTTCGGCTATTTCGGCGGCCCGATAACAGGGCAGGTCGACGCCGCAACGAGGGTTGGACTTAATAAAATGCAGGATGCCTATGGGCTGAAGGTGACCGGAACGATCACGCCTCAAGTTCTCACAGCTTTTGGTATTTCAACAAACTGATCCGATCAGATTAGGGAGGGAGCGATGCGCTCGTCTGTTTTCATTTCCTGCCTGATTTCATTGGCCGCGCTAATCGCAAGCCCCAGTCACGCAGCGATCAGATTTGCCCACGTGAAAGCGGCGAACAACGACATCTTGTTGATTCAAGGAACGTTCGAGCCCAGCGATCTTCCTGATAAGCTCGAAGCCGAAATCAAGAACAGCGCTCCGAAATTCATCGCGTTCAATTCGCCGGGCGGTGATACAGATGCCGCGATCGGATATGGCCGGGCTATTCGTCGGATGAAGATTTCGACGCTGCAAGTTTCGGGTTCGAAGTGCGAGTCTGCATGCTTACTCGCTTTTGCCGGTGGAGTGCGGCGTTATGCGGAAGACGCCTCGATGCTCGTTGATCGAACACTTCTCTCGCCGGGAAGCTCGGGCCTGCAAACCGGAACCGAAAGATACAAGGCCTACCTTGCGGACATGGGCCTCGACCCCACCTTGTTCACGTTTGTCACCAGTCTGGCCGACGGTGATCGACGGGTGCTGTCGCTGATCGACATGGCTGGCTTTGGTCTCGTGACGGGGCAGCCTACCCCCTATGTGGCACCGACGGCGGAAGAAACTGCCGTATCCAACGAGGCGCCCTCGACAGCATTGAACGGAGCCGCGCTCCAGTTTTTCCTGGAAACACAGCGGACCTGGTCGACGAACGAAGGAATGTCCTTCCTCGCGAACAATTACGGAGATTCCGTTGTCTATTACGGCTCCCCGCGCTCGAAGGCGGACGTCCTAAATGAGAAGCAACAGTTCGCTGAACGGTGGCCTGTGCGCATTTATGCCGTGCGGTCTGGCACAGCACACGCAGCATGCTTTGATATCTGTACCGTCGTCGCTGTGGTCGATTGGTATACCTACAGCCCCTCACGTAAAAAATCCTCCTCTGGCGCGGTGATGACATGGGACCCCGCGACCCACAAAATTCTGGCGGAGAACGGTAAGATCACGACCAAGGATAATTCGGTAGCTGGACCAGATCGGATTATTCGTCGCTGGCTGACCGACAACGCTGCGTGCTCGTTGTCCTACGCGGAGGACGCTTGTAATTCACAAGCACTGCTTCTTACGGAATTGACCAACAGCGGCTGGTGCCGCAGACTCGACGCGACTTGGGGGCCGTGCACTCCTCAATAAGTCCGACCACCGGACTGGAAGGTGTTTTGCACCTTGGGCGTGGTTGTTTGGCGCGAAACTGGCCGTTGACCAAGCAGTTCCTTCGGTACCCATCCCATCACTGACGGACCACCAGAGACATGGACCCATCCGCTTTCCGTCTCAAGGATGGCGAGCAATGCATTCTGGCCGACTGCGCCGACCGGAATGTATTTTGCACCGGGTCCATCCCTCAGTTGGAAGGGCTGCTTCATGTAGGCAAACTTTGGCTCCGGTGGGGCGATGTAAGGCAGGGCAGGCGGCTCTGATGCCGCGTCTAATGTAGACGCCGCGGGCGCAGTCGCGGCTGCCGTAAGCCCCTCGAAGATCGTAGAATCGGGTGTCGGCTCCTGATCAGCCCCAAGGGAGGCAGGTGTCGAAAATGCCGGATCATTTACTGTTGCCGTAGCGTCAATGTTCGGTGCCTGGACTACGACTGCCGGCTTACCGGTTTCCGAAGCAGAGGCAGAAGGGGTTGTGGGAGGGGTCACCATCGTCGATGGTGATGGTGACCCTTGTGCTGAACCGGCAGCAGAGGACGCGGGCCTTCCCAGCGTTGACGATGACGATGCGATTTGCCCTGAACCGGTGGGAACAGCGCCCTGCGTTGTGACGGGCCTAGTCGATTTCTCCGCGTTTTGGAGTGCGGCGATAGCAATAGGAAGTCCAAAGATGCCCCCAATGATGAGGGCTATAGCAGGCACACCGGGCTTTCGTCTCTGTTCATCCGGCAGATGCGAACTTGGTGCCACTGGTGGCGATACCGACGTCGCGGTCGGTGGGATCGCCTTCAGGGCTTGTGCAGCCTCCATCTTTGCCTTCGCTAAAGCTTGGAGAGCGGCGACGAAACTCGCCAGCTTTCCCACTTGCGAAAATTCCAGTACCTCGTTGAGACCGCTGTCGCTTTTCAGATGAAGGGTATCGTACAGACAGACAGGCAGCTGGCGGTTATTCCGAAAACGCCGATCAGGCCCGCCACTCTTGTTGGGGTGCTGCCAAGTGCGGTCGACGACCTCCGCGTCATGAGGGACATGACCATCTTCGATAAACCGTGACGCCTGCCAGCGAGCGCGGAGATCAGAATATGACATTGCACCGAAGCGCGAATTGTGGGCGACCAAAGCAACGTCTGGCATGAAATAAATGATCTGCTTGCCGACATGTATCGAGGGCGGTGTGATGTTGCTCTTGATAACCTTCGGCAAAGCGTAGACGAGCTTCGTGGCGGTTCGCTTCACCAGGTGAGATGCGCCTGCATTTCGTTTCCAGGTCGTTAGATCGTTGATCGCACCGCCAGCCTCGATATGCCATTTCCCGGCACAAGAGCTCAAATTGTCGAACGCCGCGATCGTTTCCTTGTACGCCTGCTCGACCGGGCCATCGATATCATAGAAGAGAACTGTCGACCGGCGGTACGAGTCGAACCACGACCCCACCGCCCAGGCGGGAAGGGTCGCGATCAGGACCCAAATCCCCACTGGCGGCGCTTTCGCCAGCACAAGGATGCCGAGGAGGGCCGTGAGCCATCCGAAAAGAGCCGACAACCGCCATTGATTGGCCTTCGCGTTGATTTCGTCCAACACTTCGCCGAAGTTCTCGTCGCGCATCAACAAGACGTCGCCGGACTCGAACTCGATCATGTTGACCGCAGGTACTTCAAAAGTGACCTGAGCGGGCGGTGGCTCGCTCACAGCCCGCTGTCGACGTTGGCCAGCATTGCCAAGTGACGTTCGATAATATAGTCCGCCTCGTCCGGCATGGATATAGTGGCCCCGAGATCCGGTACCGACCCTTAAGCCCTTCGCGCCGACAGAGACGCCGATACCTCCTTGGGAAAAATTAAACCGGAATGGTCCCGCCTTGACTGACTTGCGTATGTAGAATGGCACCCCATGCCCCCCAGTCCCATTGCAACGTGGATGTTACACAGATTCCTGGCTGCAACGAAGAATTTTGTGACTTGGCTTTTCGGGTCCGGCCCCGATCGATAGCCGCCAACAGCTCATAACGGCAAGGCAGTTCAATTCTACAAAAATTAACATCGCAGCCTGATGTGCCGGTTCGCACACATCATCGTTTTCCAAGGAACTATCCTAAGGGCAAGGTGGTCGGGATCGAGCTTCTGATCGACGAAGTCGGCAGCCGCGCGGGACGGTGACCGTGGAATTCATCGCGCGGGGGTATGTCGACAACAACAGCCGCTTGCTGATAGGTTACGCGGGAACGAGCGATGCCAGCTCGTACATGATTGCCGATTCCGATGAAGCCGCCCCTTTGTTCCGAGATGATTGCGCCCCGGGATTCCGGGATGATCTCGCCCCCCTGAGGCTGGGGTCCTGCTGGCAGTGATTGTTGTCAGTTCATTCGTGTAGCGAGTCAAGATTTCCGGCGCTGATTTCGCCGCAAGCTTTCCCCGGATAGGTCTATGCGATGGGCGTTGTGAACGAGGCGATCGAGGATGGCATCGGCGTAGGTTGGGTTGCCGATGATCTCATGCCAGGCTGATACCGGAAGCTGACTGGTAATGATTGTCGAGCGGCGGCCGTAGCGATCCTCGAGGATCTCCAGAAGGTCGTGGCGAGCCTGCTCGTTGAGCGGTTCCAGACCCCAGTCATCGAGGATCAAGAGCTGGACGTGCCCGAGGGTTCGCTGCAGCCTTGCATAGCGGCCATCGCCGTGAGCGAGAGCAAGATTGGCAAACAGCCGCGGCACGCGCTGATAGAGAACCGAGCGATCATCGCGGCAAGCCTTGTGCCCGAGCGCACAGGCCAACCAGCTTTTTCCGACGCCAGATGGCCCGCAGATCGCGAGGTTGTCGTGGGCATCGATCCAGTCGCCGCCGATCAGCTTCATGAACAGCGCCCGATCGAGACCGCGCTCGCTGCGGTAATCGACATCCTCAGGCACAGCATGGTGGCGCAGTTTGGCAAACCGCAGACGGGCGGCAAGCTTGCGATCGTGGCGCGAGCTCCATTCTCGTTCGAGCAGCAGCCCGAGCCATTCGGCATGGGAGAGTTGTTCGCTCTCGCCGTTGCTGATCAGTTCGTTGAACGCCTTGGCCATGCCGGTCAGGCCCATGGCATTCAATTTATCAAGGGTGGGATGTGCAAGCATATGTCGTCTCCTCAGTGGTAATAGCGGGGGCCGCGGATGTTGGAGTGATTGATCGGCTCGGGTGATGCTGTGCTTGATGACGAAGATCGGTCGAGGTGATTGTCGAGAATGGAGCGCACCGATCCATAGGTTCGAGCGCCGATTTCCAATGCTCGGCCGCAGGCCGCGTTGACCCTCTCGCGTTCGAATGCTTTGACGAGGCGGATAATGCCCAGGCAGGCTCTGTAGCCCTGTTCCGGATGCGGCCGATCAGCGAGAATACGCTCGCAGAGCAATGCAACGTCCGATCCGATTGCCGACGCCTCGCGGCTAATGCGCTCTATCGTCCAGTCGGCAAAGCGGCGATGGGATGATGGCATGTGCTCGGGAGTTGTCGTGTGCTTGCCATTGCCGCTCGAACGCCGGTGGGCGGCAATCCGCTCGCCCTTGTAGAAGATCTCGATGGTATTGGCGGTGATGCGTGCCTCGACTTGCTCACGGGCAAAACGATAGGGCACGGAGTAATAGTGCTTGTCGATATCGACATGATAATCGAGCCCAGCCCGGCGTATCTTCCATTCAGCAAAGACGTATCGTTCGACGGCAAGCGGCCGCAGGGCCGGATAGTCGATCTCTTCAAACAACTGTCGCCTTGTGCGCCCGACACGACGCAGAACACGGGTGTCGTTGAGATCGGCGAGCAATTCCATGATTGCCGCATTGACGTCGGCAAGGCTGTAGAAGACGCGGTGGCGCATTCGGCCAAGCAACCAGCGCTCGACAATGCGAACCGCTGCCTCCACTTTCGCCTTGTCCCGCGGCCGGCGTGGTCGCGTCGGAAGAACAGAGCTTCCGTAGTGAGCTGCCATCCCGGCATAGGTGCGATTGACCTGCGGATCAAAATGGCAGGCCTTGATCACGGCCACTTTGGCGTTGTCAGGGACAAGCAATGCCGGCACGCCACCAAACGCCTCAAGCGCCAGCAGGTGGCACTCAATCCAGTCGGGAAGTGTTTCGCTCCAGCGGGCGTGTGCAAATGACAGGCTCGATGCCCCCAACACCGCAACGAACAGATGCGCCTGTCGCGTCTTTCCCGACAATCTGTCGACGACCACCGTCACTGTGTCGCCGGCATAATCGACGAACAGCTTTTCGCCAGCCGCATGATCCTGGCGCATCGTCACCGGCAGCTTCACCGCCCAAGCGCGATACAAATCACAGTAGCGGCTGTAGCGATATCCATCGGGATGAAGGCCGATATACTCGTCCCAGAGGATCTGCAGCGTCACATGCTTGCGCTTCAGCTCCCGGTGAACATGCGCCCAATCCGGCTCGACACTGCGACGGTGACCGGTCTTCGTGCCGGCAGCCTTATAGAGAGCCGCCTCCAACACCGCATCGCTGACATCGTCGCCCAAAGGCCTGGAAAGTCCGGCACGCTCCAAACGGCGCAACGTCTCGCGCACCGTCGAGGGCGCCGTACCAACGCGCACCGCAATCGACTTGTGGCCAAGGCCTTCCTCAAATCTGTATCTCAGAATCTCGCGGACACGCCGCATCTTTAGTCTCTCCGCTGGCATCGCGTTCCTTCCTCTCGAGCAACTGAAAGGAAGAACGTCTCACCAGCAGGACACCCCGACAAACAGCCCCAATCAGGGGGCGGCATCATCTCGGAACAAGGGGGCGGTTAATTCTCGGAATTGGGGGGCGGCATCATTTCGGAATGCGGGGGCGGATTGCCTCGGAATCTGCATACATGATTCGACGAATGTTTCGTTCAGACCACCGTCAGGTTAATTCGGTTTAACGAAAAATTCCTTGCAACAAATCATGGGGTACGATAGTTATTCGGCCGGGCCTGGCCCACGAGATCGCCTTTGCGGTCGCCCAAAAGCCTCGATGGAAACATCGGAGGCTTTTTGAGTTTTTAGGTCTTCCGCTCGATATTCTCAAAGCAGCTATATTTGGATCCGAGCATCGGCCGCTCGTCTTCCTTAATACGGCAGTCAATCAGCTTTCCATCGCCGATCAGGCGCTGGTAAGGACGATTGCTGGCATGATAGCCGCCCATGCAGATCGGCCAAAGATACAGATCCGCCAGTTGTGCCATCGGTGAAGTCTTCCGCTTGGTCTTGAACTCGTAGAGCGCCTGGGTAAACCGCTCGGGGGTCAAGGGGCCATACTTATCGGAATTGTCCTTAGCGAACGGCATTCCCTCCGCCTTTAGAGCCTTGTAATAGCCCTCTAGGTCCGCATCTTCGGCCTTGTTGCAGCGCTCAGGATGCACGCGCAGCTTCATGCCTTGGGCGATAGCGTATTTCGCGGCGCGTTCGACGACGACAGTGAAGGCGGTTTTGCAGAGCATCCAAGGATTCTGCTTGTACTGCTCGAGGTATCGTCCACAGTATCCGGGACGGTCGACAGTGCACGCGATACCCACCACGGGCGCCTCTCGCATTAGAATGTAAAGTTCTTCGTAGAATGCTCCCAGCTTGTCCTTCTCCCAGCCCCGCAGGAAATCGAAGTTCTCGTTCTGCGATCTGATTTCCGACGAGTGCAAGGGCGCCGTGATTTCCCATTTCTCGCAGAACTTTGCGTGAAGATCTCGGGCGTTGTCCTCTTCGTCACTTCGAACCAGGATTCCACCGAGTGCGAACCAGTCATACCCGTGCGCCGCTTTCTTCCCGACCTTGTGGGTGGGATGTCTAGTTCCGGAATCGTCGAGGTAGAGGTTCAAGGTGACAGGCAAAGCAATCTCTCGTGGCAGTCCATAGGATTCGTTCAACTCGACTACTAATACCCGCAAATACATAATTTTTGCTCACTACCATCCACCTTGATGTCGCTTAGCACCTGCTCAAGCTTGCGGCGGTTGGTGAGGAATATCGCACGAAGCTGGGGGCAGTCAGGCGGCTGATTCAATCCTGACGAAGGCGGTCGGCAGAATGGTCAAGAACAGCAGCCAGTGGTACGTCAGCTTTCCATATACATCGGCCACGTCGGCTTCGATCAATGAACTGGTCTCCCGGATACAAATCAGGTGGTTGCCATCGTAGGCTAGATAAAAATGTGCGGAATCCAGATCTCATTGCGCCGTCAGATCAGCCGGCGTTGCAGCGCGACCTTGCTCCAATTAACCCGATCGGTGAGAAAATGAGTTTCCTAGCCTTTTCACTTAGGACATAGGGCTTCGATGATCGCGGGGAGATATTTCCGCACCTGGTCGCGGTCGCTCTCCTTCTCATTCTCGGACAGCTCCGCATATGGCGTCGCGATCTGACGATCCCACTGCGCGACAAGGTCGGCAGGTATTAGCAGACTTCCATCGGTCTGCCGGATTCCCTTAGCATGCATGTACTTCTGCCAGTGCGACCAGCGCTCGTGTTCGATATGCGCTAGGCCTTCCAAAGTGCGCTGCAGGGCCTCTTCAATTTCTTTCCGTTTCATCAGCCGTCTATATCAGATCCTTCGCCGCCAGCCGCCTGTAGTGCTCTCCGAGGGCAGTCAGTCGAACAGTCTTCGACTCCATGGCGGCATGCCACATGTGCGGAGCTCCCTCGGGGACCAGCAAGCCGACGCGGTTGTACTTCTGCAGGATAGCAAAGATGGCGTTGTGATCCGGATCGGGAGCGGGAATGCCTCGTGGATCGGTCGCCCACGTGTCCGGCCGCTCCGGCTCGTAGGTGGGGTCAAGGTGCATCTGGTACCCAGCCGACGGGAAGAATTCGGAAATCCTCCGCAGCTCGCCGAGCTCAAGCGGCGGCCGAACCTTCCGCAGAGACACGAAGCGCTTCACGTTGGTTTTGAAAACAGGGCGTTGTGCCCATGGCCCGAGTGACTGATCGACATGAGCGTACACGCCGCCAGGGGTGACTTCACCAATCAGGTTGGCTGCAGCCCCGCCAAGCGCGTCTACCAGAAGGGAAGTGAAGACCCCGGCACCGTTCTCCTCGCTGGCATACTGCTCGTCGGTGGAGGCTGTGAGAATGCTGACGCCATCGCTGATCTCCGCAACCTTCTGCTGAAGCGCGCTCCCTCCAGCTACGCCGCTATGGCAACTGTCGAGGATGATGACACGGTTGGCGATCTTAGAATTGTTGGCCATCGTCATGATCTCCGCCAGCGAGACGCCGTCGTTGCCGGTCTTCACCTCGGACGAGCAGAGATAGCCGCCCGTCGCCTCGACGTGCCCGTGACCCGCGAAGTAGAGCAGCGAGACCTCGCCATCTCCATCGAAAAGCTCCTTGATCGCGCTCCGAAGCTCTTCCCTCGGAACCATGTCATTTGGGCCGGTGCCTGTGATATGGCGGACGCCGAAATTCACCGATCCGTCAGCATGGCGGGGATTTGACCGCGAAGGAATCGTTCACACACCCATAGAGCGGCGACACATTATCGTAGTAGTCAATGCCGACGACGAGAGCTTTGCGCATTTAGAGGCTATCGATCCAGTTCGCGATATTGTCCCAAGTCCAGACCATGGTATTTAGGCCTTCGATCTTGGTGCGGTCGTCCTTGTAGCACCACATCCCGCGCACCAGCTTTCCCTCTTCCCTTGCGCACTTGATCTCCCACTTCTGACCACTCGACTTGAGTGAGTTCTCACTGACGAGAACAAGCACGCCGTCTGACCGCCTGATGCGGGTTCGCACGCGCGCTTTCCAATCCTCATCGTAAGCTTCCTTCACCGACATATCCACGTATTCGAATGGGGAGCGGGTATTGAGTGACTGACCCTTGAGGTAGTCGCGGCAACGAACGTCTTCGATCGCAAATGCTACAAAAACAACTTTCTTGTCGGCCATGCGTGCCCCACCTTCCGACTGATTCTCTTTCTGGAACACTATCAAAAAATCCGAGCGAGTAGTAACGACGACGAGCAGAAAAAGTTGTTCTTGCCGGTCTTCAGCCCCCGCCGCCGCCCCTACGGCCTCGGTCAATCAAGAGCGCCTTTAGCAAAATTGGTCGTTTTTGTTGGCGACATCGCCGCTTTCAGCGTCGCTGGTCTCAGCCGGTCTTAGTACCGGCTTGGCGGTTGCCGAACCTGTCGAACTCGGACTTTGAATCGATGCCCTGTTCGACATCGAGCGGGATATCAACGGGCTTGCCGCCGCCGATTAACGCTTGGAGCGCCGCCGCAGTCACGTTTACCGCTCATCGACGATCTGCAGGCCCGGCTTCAAACCGAGCGGTGCAGATCGTGCCGCCTGCATGGCCACACTGATCATGACGGCAAAGCTCAACAACATCGAGCCGCAAGCATGGCTTGCCGACGTTCTTGCCGCGTCGCTGACACGCTTATTGCCAGGCTGGAGCAACTGCTTCCGTGGAATTGGACACCGCCGACCATCGACGCTCAAGCGGCCTGACCTGCGGCCTCCACCGTATGAACCGTCGAGAGATACGGCCGTGAAAGTGAATGTTGCGGCTGCTAAGTAAGCATCGCAGTACAGCTCCATCTAGCGACGTGACGTGAAGGACGGGATAGCGCGACTCTGAGGACTGATTTGTCGGCAAACAAGGATCATTTTTTGCCGAAGCCGCCTACCTCCGGTGCCTGGTACTTGGCGCGGTAAACGTCTAAGTAATCCTCATCCTGACAAATGCAGCGACCCAGCCGATCCTTCTTGCGCCGCTCTGTGACTATGTCACTAGGGATATTGCGTAGCAAATTAAGTTTGGCAGTGGTCCAATCTGGCGCATTGCCTGCCGCCTGCTTGATGATTTCTCCGGCCAGCATGATGCCGGCCATCGCCGACTGGAAAGCCATCGGAACCTCGACACGCACCGGCTTGCTCCCAGCTGTGAGCTCAAACACAACGCCGCCGCAGATGGCGCCTCGGTAAAGGTTCCTCAAGGGCTGGTCTACGAATTGAAGGAGTGGCTCAACGGGGACTGTCAGCCGGCTTGCGATATCTCGCATCAATTCCTCGCTAACGGGGGTACCATCGTGAAGCATAGGTCGCACTATATCTATTTTCCGGTCCTCGAGGCCGAGGGCCTCGGCAATGACTTGGTCCTCGTCGGGAACCGTTCCGTTCGGTATATACAAGCATGCAAGGCATGCCATCTCCCCCTCAAATCCGTGGTGCGACACTCCGAGGTCACCGCGCTGAGTCCAAGAATTGATAGTCCAGCGAGGTAGCGTACCTTGTACGGCAATTCGATCCGCCGCCGTATCTAGTGCGACTGCCACATGCTGCATGGAGCGGATGATTGGCAGCGTTTGCCATCTGGCGCTATGGCCGTCGATTGTAAGGTTGCGTTGAGCTTTCAGGTATCGCCAAGCAAGCTTCACCTTGCTCTGGCCAATATCCCGCTCGAGCGCCAGCACGTAACGCTGAAGATTCCCTTGGTCTACCTGCTCGCCATCAACCACCTGCAAGTGCCCTTGCAAGTGCGGAACGCGGGAGAGCGCCCACACTGCGCCGTTACCGATCGCGCCTAGCCCGAGAAGGAATAAATCATCGAGCGCGGTGTCGGAAAGTGGCGGGTTAGCGCGCGAGCCAGGAGCGTAGTCAAACAAGGAAAACGTGACCGCCTTGTCCACTGTCGCACCGGGGATCTGATCTCTGAATATATGTCGAAATAAGTTCGACGCAGCAATGCACGCGGCGGCACCTGCGCCGAAAGCATTGTTACTGCCGGCGGTTCCGACCGGCTCCTCTGGGGAGAATTTTGCAATCCACCCGTCAGAGCCGAGGAAGAACTTTGGGCAGGAGATTTCGGGGTTGGTAGAGCCAACAACCAGACAATGCGAAAGCGCCGATGATCCACGGCGAGCGATTGTGATGTCTTCGTTGATTGAGCGAGCCAGTGAGGCGAGATTCTTGGCTAGCTTTTTTGCCTCCTCTCCCGAAGGCAACAGGCAAATGGTCGGATAGAGGCGCGCCACCAACCTGACCAGGAGATCGAGTGACGCTCTGCCCTCGGTCGCGCATGCCTGCTCATCAAACGCAATTCCGATCACTAGGTCGTTGAGCAGGTCCTCAAAATCCTTGGGGTCGAAGCCCTGGAGAATTTGTGACGCCGCCGTGGCCGCGCGAACGAAGTATTTCGCCAATGCCATGTTTCAATCCACGATTTCTATGAGACGGTTCACCGTTTCCTGCGACACCGCCATCCACTTTCCCGCTTTGTTGAGCCGGTAAACAGCGGTCTGCGAGAGATCAGTGGGACCTGTCGCAAAGTCCGGCACGACAAGCGAGAGCGAGCCGACCGCCGTTGCCAACGCGTATTCGTCGTCTGTATCGGAGTGGTACGCGTCACTAGGGTGACTGTGAATCTGCGCGAGGATGCGAAGCCCGTTATCGAAGAGCCACATGTTTATGCGATGCAACTCGGTTCCGTCGACGTGAACGCCGACTCCCGCCGCGGATCGAATAAGGCGTTGCTGAGGGATGAGCGCTCGCTCGACGGTTGCGATTTCGGCTGCCACGGTCCCCACCCAGAGCCCCAGTCCCTCGTATCCAGAGCGGCCTACCTCTGCCAGATGCTCATGCACATCGTTGACGGCCGCGCGCGGGACTACGAAGCGTTCGACAGCGGCGAGACCAATTACCTGGGTAGAGCCGCTGCGTCCATCTGGAAGCCTGAGAAGTTCATTTGAATTTGGTACTCTAGCATCCGTATTGGATTGATCCCGCTGGCCCAAATTTGTTCGAGAATAAAGTGCAACGAGCCTTCGCCAGAGCGACGATGCAATAGCCATAAGTCACCTGTATGAGCCGGATGATCGTGATATTCTCGAACCCCGGGAAGGCAAAGGAACGGGGTCTCGTCGGGGCTATGGGCCTGAAGCAGCTCTTGAACAGATAGCCGCTGTTGTTGCGCCAGAGTGGTTACGGTTTCTGGCGACGCTTCTTTCAAACCGTTGAGACGCAGCATCTTAAAACCCAGGCTTTTCGCCGGCAATGCAGTCCCAGTTGAGGGATCAACGAACGTCACCGACGGTGGCTCAAGGTCGTAGTTCGTGAAATCCAGGCGTACCGCGCACACAAGCGACCGGGGTGTGACCTTCAATGCGACAAACAAAACCAAGACAGTAGGAAACGTGGCGTCCAAAAGGAACCAACCTCGCCGGCGATACGAGTCTTCAAGCTCCCGATACTGTGCGACTTCGCGTTCGAACTTTCGTCGAGAAACCGCCTCGTCGACGAACTGACTTTCGGTCAACCTGCGGCTCCAGCCTTAAGGCTCAGGAATAGCTTCTGTCCGGCTGTAATTCCAAGATCCTCAATCTTCTTGCTCGCGTCGAACACTGTCCCGTTCTCATCCTTGAGTTCCCAATTCTCAGGAGGCTGCCCTACGTTGCCTGATTCCTCCAGCGCCTTGGCGATTGCTGTATGAAGAGGTGCATTAACATTGGCTTCAACAGAAACCGGTTCGCCATTCACAACAATCGTCAAGGTTATCTTGTTCTTCGATCCGGTTTTTTTGCCCGCAGCCTCAGGAGCAGTATTCGGAGACTTTGCCATGCTTACTCCATCAATTGAGCGATTCGTATCTAAAGTTTAACTGAATAAAATTACGAGTAAACCTGTAGTAGTCTGACAGGCCCTTCGCTTCGGCTTAATTTCGGGCTGCTAAGGTGTCGCGTGCGATTATCTTGAGTTCCTGGCTTCCAAACGGCGTCTGCTATGCGCCATTCGAGATCTTTGCCGCTGATCGACCGTCTGCGTACAACGTGAGCAGCAGCCCGCACCCGCTTCCGAATCGGTCGCGCTAGTTCAGACCGAGCCGATGTCTGCTACGAGGGGATGCGAGACGGAAGGCTTAGTAACAACAGGGTCGTTGGTTCTGATCCCTTCAAGGCGCTCACGTTCGGTACAATGAGCCGGTCGCTGCTTGTTCACCGACCAAAGAGACTGGCGACTAGGCGCGAGCTTGCAGAGGGAAGGCGACCCTCATCCAGTCCATTTGTTCGATAGTAGGCGAGAAGTCGCTCGCGCCCGAGTGTTCCTCGTTCCAAGGGAAGGAAACGAAGCGCATTACGACGGAAGATCTTGTCGCAAATATCGTCCGAAAGACCGCAGTCGGTGCGCAGGAAGGCGTTCACGCTTTCGATATAGTGATTATAGCCTGCCTCCTTCCCAAGCATTATCCAATCGCTCCCGTAAACGATGTGATCGCAACCGCTGTCGAATTTTTCCAGCCATTTGTTGAAGGACCTCGCAAGGAAGTCTCGTTCTTTCGAGCCAGCCGAAAGCACCTCCGAAAAATAGCTGATGTCGGCGACCACGTTCCCGCCGGGATTTTCCTTGATGAATTCACCCAGCCGCCATTCCCAACTGCCATCCGGCAAAGGCATTCCTTCCCGTCCAGCCGACGGTGCGCGGAAACGACCGAAATGCGCGATACAAACCCGTAACTTGGGGAACTCCTTGAACACGGGGATCCGGTAGGCCGGATCGCCCCGCTTTGCATAATCTGGACCGGAACCGTTCGACGAATAGCCATGAGCCAATATTGGGGCATCAACATCGACACAGAGCTTGTAGAGGTCTCGAAGCGCAGCATCGAGTTCCTCGTTGGGCTCAAATCCCAGGCTCTTCACTGTTCGCTCCGGATATGGCGGCTGGTTGCCCTCGGGACGAAAGCCCATCGGCGGGTAGAGCTTGATGCCGATGAAACCATGTTTCATCAAAGCCGAATGGGCAGTCGCAAGCGAGCTTACGCTGCTTTTCCCTTTCCGGAATGCCACTTCCCGGAGTGGATCAAATCCCATGTAGCCGTGGACGACGGGACCGGATTTAGCTTTCGCCATGCGCTGCGAAATCCGGTCCATCACTACCATCTGCCGGGGTAAGGGCGAAGAGTCTACATCTTCATAGAGCCACTCATCATAATCGACGAGCGCCGGCGTTAACAGGAGCGGATTGAAGCCCTGTGCCTTGCTGTCAGCAACCAGGCGATCGACAAGGACGTGCCGGTAAAGGCGAAACAGGCTGAACCAATTGAGATAGCGCCCCACAGGATCTTGCCTCAGGAAAGCGCGCTGGCTGGCTCCGCGGGCTTCTCCAATCGTGAGCGGTTCGTTCGCGCGCAAAGTCTTGATCGGGTCACCGAGCATATAATTTAGGAACTTTTCCTCGGAGATAGATGATCGTGTCGACAGATCGCCCGGGTCTGCCATCGTAACGATCCGCCGCCTCTTCCGATCGAGTTCCAGGAGATGCTGGCTTGTGTCTTCGACCGCCGCTGCGCGCGCTTTGTCGACCGTCAGCGAGGCCGCTTTTCCGTTCCGTCCGGTCTCGAGAAACGCGATCTCCTCATCCGCCGTCGGTGCGCTACCGGTGCCGAGTAGCTTCAGAAGAAGTGCGATGAATTCGTCGGTCACGTCGGGATCACGAACTGCGAGAATGCGGGCGGCCGACTGCTTGGGAAAATCTTCGAAGACGACTTGCCGCAGGAAGCGGGTGGTCGGCAGATCCGACGCATTGAAGACGTGGCAGTGAGCGTCGACCAACGGGACGCCTTCGCCCGGTACCGACGGGCTCGGTCGTCCGCAACCCGCAGTCAATGCGACAGCAGACAAAGATGCCTGCGTTAGAAAAGTTCGACGTAACATAACCATCCCCCAACTCGGCCTCGATGCAATGCAGACATGAAATGCCCGCCAAGCGTTCTGATCGTCACGAGGGTTCAAAAATTCAGCCGGGCGATCATCGGGCAGTGATCGGAAATAGCCAATACTTGGTCTTTCCCGTTCGGGGTGCCTGCTTTGTTGCCACCAAGGTTTCCGATGCTCAGATGTTCGGCCGGGCCATCGCCTTTGATTCCGGGGCCGACGAGGATGTGATCAAGGCCTACCGGATTGCGGCACTCGAGATAACTGTCTGATGCGAGCAACTGTGTTTCCGGCATGGTCAGGTCGCGGATTTCGGCCTAGGTGCAAAGTGCCTGCCCGGCATCGCTGATCTGGCAGTGCTCGTCGAGAACCTCGAGATTGGCAGCCGCCGGCTGACCATCGGCGAATTCTTCTATTAGAGACCGCGACAGCACGCCCGCCGGCCGGGCGATGAGGTTCCGCTGGCGCCGGTCCTGGCCGGCCGCTGGTCGCGCAGTTCGTGCCAGAGATTGCGGTTAAAATCGCCGAGGAGAACGATCCTGGCGCCATCGGCCGCCGAGCGCTCAATCCAGCTTTCGAGCGGGTCGATCTGTTGCTGCAGGATCATGCAGTGATTACCACTTTCCTCCAGATTTCCACCGTCGAATGGCGACACGCAGCTCGACTTGAGGTGGACATCCATGATGCGAAGCAGTTTTCCATCGATCTTGAGTGTGACCGCAAGACCAGGGCAGCCAAGCAGACGAATGCGCTTGCGGCGGGAAGATCAGCGCCGCAACAGGCCGACGAAATCCTCAAGATCAGTGATCGCCGGCAAGGGGGCCGTAACCGTCGTGCTGCGGGTGATCTGGTTGAAGTCGGCAAATTTGACCTTCATGGTCACGGTCTTGGCGCCAACCTCAATGGCCTCGCAGTAACCCACACGCTTGCAAGCCATGCAGACTATCTGTTCAGCTTGCGAAGCGAGAGATAAACGTTTGCTTGCCGGTGCGACAATTCCGCCCAGGCGTGGTTTTTCGTAAGGTCCGGATCAACCTGTTCGGCGAGGCGCGACATTGCATCTGCGGCCGCATGAAAGCCTGAATACCATCCGGCACCAACGGCAGCCGACATGCCCGCGCCGAGAGCGGATGCTTCATTCGAGAGGCTGCGGATGACGGGAAGGCCGGTCGAATCGGCGACCATTTGCCGCCACAACGCACTGCTGGCGCCGCCTCCGATGACAAAGACGCGGTCGGCTGCCACGTCCCTTCGCCGCATTTCATTGAGCGATCGAACAAACTCCAGCGTAATCGCCTCCATCGACGCGCGATAGAGATGCCCCATACCGGTTTCAGGCCCCATGCCGGTGAAGCTTGCGCGCGCATTTTCGTCCCAGTGGGGATCCATGCACCCTACGAGATAGGAGCAGACCGTGACGCCGCCCGACCCAACGCCAAGGCTGTTTGCCTCAGCCTCAAGGCGTTCGAAAATTCGGGCACCGTTACGACTGCCGGCGAAGGTATCCAGAAGCCAGTTCACAAAATAGGCGCCTCCGCGCTGGCAGCTTTCCAGAAGATAGCCCTCGCCGCTGGGCGAGGCCAGGGTGCGCCAGTAGCGGCTGAGTTCCGGTGTTTCCGACCACCCGCCGCCAACGACTGCCGTGCCGAGGTTCAGGTAGACAGCGCCGGGGTTTATCGCATTGACGCCGAGACCTGCGCAGTTTCCGTCGCCTCCGCCGGCAAAGACGGGTGTCCCGGGACGAAGACCCGTTGCCGCCGCTGCTTCTGCTGTGACGCGGCCGATCGCGGAGCCCGGCCTGTTCAGTGGCGGCAGCTTTTCAAGCGGAATACCCAGATGATCGAGGATCTCGCGTGACCAGACTTTCTTTTCGATATCGAGAATCCCGAAAGGATCGCCGCTGGTCCAGCTGGCCTGCGCTTCTCCCGTCAGCTTCTGCGTCAGGAAGTCATGAACACTGAGAATCTGCGCGGCATTGTCGAGAAGGTCCGGCTGGGTTTCGTGGAAAAACCGCAGACGGTAGACGCAGGGGATGACGTCGATCGGTTTGCCGGTGATCGCGTGGAGCCGCTCTGCACCGATCTCCGCGGCAAGCGTGCGCACCACGTCCTTTGCGCGGCGGTCGAGCCAGAGCGTCGCCGGGGCAAGTGGCTTTCGATCCTTGTCGAGCAGAACCATGGTTTCGCGCTGGTTTGATATCGCAATGCCATCCACGCGGGCAGGGTCGATCTCACGGATCAGCGATGAAAGCGCCATGCAGGCCGCTGTCCACCAGTCGTCGGCATCCTGTTCGGCATGCAGCGGATGTGGTGTTGAAATGACATGGGCGGCCCGACCTTCTGCCCGGGGTGTGCCATCGGCGGTCCAGGCAACCGCCTTGACCGATTGAGTCGATGAATCCATGCCAATGACGTATCGTTCGTCAGGCCGCATGCACGCTCCTCCACAGACGGAGGTACTCTCCGCCGATCTCCCTTGCCGGTTCCCCGGCTCCTCCTGTCGGCTTTACCCAACACTCCTCACACCGCGCTGAACGCGGTGTCCTGCGAAAGCGTTTCGTCTCTAAGGTCTGCTCCTGACGCTTTAGTTCTTTGTTTTTACGCATGTCGCTTTGCAAAATTGGTGCAATTTTACGAAACATGCCTAAAGCTCCAGCAACGCCTCTCCCGTGGCGACGTCGGTTACAAAATGTGTCGCATAGCCCGCTTCAAGGGTAGCGACGATGGCGGGTAATTTGGACACTCCCCCGGCAACACAGATCCGGCTTGGGACCTGGCGCAGATCGCCAAGGGTGATGCCGACCATGCGGTCGTCATGATCCCCCTCGACGGCGGCGCCGTGGGCATCCAGAAAACGGCCGATGATCACCGCGGCGGCGCCGCGGGCGACGTAGTCATCGATCTCTTCTTGACTGGCGATCCCGGAGACCCGAACCGTGCTGCGAGGTCCCAGATCACCGACGCCAAAAAGGATGCGATTGCAAGAATGCACCAGGTCCATCTGCTTTTTAAGCACGGGTTCGGCGAGCAGCGCGGCTTTCAGTTCGCGCGTCGACAAGACGGCCGGCGCCAAGAGGTTGACGCAGCGCGCCTGGATGCGATTTGAAAGCAGCGACGTACAAAGTTCCGGTGAAAACTCCGGCTCGCCGGTCGAGCTACCGGAAACCTGCACCACGGTCAGGTTCGATAGCGGCCGCGTCAGGACAATCTGATCCGCGACGGCAAGTACCGTACGGCCCCAGGCAACACCGATGACGTCGCCGTCCTCAATTTGGTCTGCGAGCACCCGGGCGCCGGCGTCTCCGAGGCGTTGGGACAGGCTTTCATCCGTGCCATTGGGAATGACGAAGACGCCGGAAAGCCCGTATTTGCTCATCAACGCCCGCGCAACGCTGGTACGGCCGCCGGCCTTCGGGTTGATGACGACGGACACAATCCCGCGCTCGCGAGCCTCCTGCAGGTAGTTGACGATCGTGGCGCGGGAGACATTCAGCTGCTTCGCGATCTCGCTCTGCGTCAGCTGGTCGGCATAATAGAGCCACGCCGCCCACATCACGGTATCATCGAACTCAGTGGGCACTGATGTCCCGGTTTCGTCGCCGCGTTTCACTGAAGATTTTGCTCGTCCCATGGGGCTATATGGCAGAGGTGCGTGTCATTTGTCAATCTTTGTTGTCATGTGTATTGACAAATGGCAATCAAGGTTGTCTTTTGTCTTCCCAACGCAGAAAGACGGCAGCGCAAGCCCTGGAGGGGGAGCGGCGGTGTCGGCAAAGGAGGATCGCATGGCAGTCACAATGCCTTACGGCGGCTGGACGGCGTTGATTGATGACATCGTGGGCGGCAGGTGGAGCAACCCGGAAACGGGCATGCTGGCATCCGTTCCCTACGAGAAGATCGTCATTGAAGAGAGCCTGGACGGTCGCGAGGCAGCGCTGGTTGCTGGCCTTGAGCTAGGCGATCGCTATACGGTTGTTGCAGATGCCGATACCTGGGATGCGATGGGCTCGCGCGTGGCGAAGGCACTGGGTTCGCTTGCTCCGGTGGATACCGTTATCCTCGAGCATCCCCATGCGGACATGGCCAATGTTGCAGATCTGAGCGAAAGGCTGGCCGGCGCCGAAGGCGTCGTGGCTGTTGGCTCCGGCACGATCAACGATCTCTGCAAGTTCGTTACCGGCCGCACCAATCGCCGCTATGCCGTGTTCGGTACGGCGGCCTCGATGAACGGATATACGTCTACGACGGCTTCGATCACGCTGAAAAGCGGTCTGAAAGTGTCTTTGCCGTCCCATGCACCGTCCGGCTTCTTTATCGATCTCAACGTCAATGCCGCAGCTCCGGCCTATCTCTCGGCCGCCGGCTTTGCCGATTGCCTCGTGCGTTCGGTGGCGCAGGTTGACTGGTGGATGTCTCACAGGCTGATCGGCAGCCTTTATTCCACGGTACCCTACATCATTCAGGATGCAGATGAGCAGGAGCTCAATACACGCGCCAAGGGTATCGCCAACGGCGATATCGCCGCCAATGGTTACCTGCACCGGGTGCTGACAATGTGCGGTCTCGGCGTGTCCTTCACGGGCATGTCGAACCACGGTTCGATGGGTGAACACCAGGTGTCACACTATATAGACTGCTTTGCCGGAGAGAAGCATCCGGGGACCTTGCATGGCCAGCAGGTCGGCGTTGCGACCCTCTCGATGGCAAGGTTGCAACGCCTATTCCTCGATAGCGAAAAGCCACCGGTGATCCGCCCCACCAAGATCGACCGAGAGGGTATGAACGCCCGCATGGGCCACGAGATTGCTGCCCAATGCTGGCAAGAAATCCAGCCGAAGGCCTTCGATGCGCGGGCCGCCGCTGAAATCAACGAAAAGCTGGCCGATATCTGGCCGACGCTGCGCCAAGAGCTGAAAGCCTTTGCGCTTCCGGTTGAAGACATGGAGCAGCTTCTAAGAGATGCCGGAGGCCCGATGACATCAGCCGATCTCGGCTTACCAGTGGAAACATACAGAGAGGCGCTCGTGCATTGCCGCGAAATGCGCAATCGCTACGCCTTCCTCGATATAGCCGCCGATGCGGGGCTGCTCGAGGACTTCGCTGCCGGGGAGGTGTAGGCCATGCGCCCGGTTGCCGAGATGCCGAAAGATGTCGCTGGCGCGGTTCGCGTGCTTTTTGCTGACATCGACGACACGTTGACTAATGAGGGGCGGCTGCCTGCTGTCGCCTATGATGCGCTCGAGCGGCTGAGTGCGGCCGGCATCGCCGTTGCCCCAATTACCGGCCGGCCGGCGGGTTGGTGTGACATGATCGCCCGCATGTGGCCTGTCGTCGGCGTGGTCGGCGAAAACGGCGCTTTCTATTTCGCCTATGACGAGGAAGCACGTCGTATGCGCCGCAGTTTTGCGATCGGCGAAACACAACGCACCGCCGATCGCCAACGGCTGGCGCGGGTCGGTGACCGAATTCTGTCGGAAGTTCCCGGCGCTGCAATTTCTGCTGATCAACTTTACCGTGAGGCCGACCTCGCCATTGATGTCTGCGAGGATATCCAGCCGCTTGCCAACACCGATGTCGATCGTATCAAGCATATTTTCGAGAAAGAGGGAGCCGTTGCAAAAATCTCTTCGATCCATGTCAACGGCTGGTATGGCGCCTATAACAAGCTGACCACGAGCCGCCGGTTTGCGGCCGATATTCTCGGCATGGATATCGATGCCGAGAAGGATCGTATCGTCTTTGTCGGGGACAGCCCCAACGACGCTCCCATGTTCGGTTTCTTTCCAAACGCCTGCGGCGTCGCCAATGTTCTGGATTTTCGAGGAACCTCGATAGCGAGCCGACCTATGTCGCGGCCAGGAAGGGAGGCTATGGATTCGTCGCGGTGGTGAACCGCATCCTAGAAGCACGGGGACAGGCGGCATGAGCGGCTCGGTTTACGATATCGCGATCATCGGTGCCGGCATCATCGGCGCATCGTTATGCGATGGCCAAGGGCGGCATCGCCGCCAGCGCGGTTCTCTGCTTCATCTTTTCGTGGACGGAATTCCTGTTCGTGCTGACGCTGACGCAGACGGGCCTCAAAACGGTTCCGGTCGTGTCTTCGACCTTCGTGACCTCCATCGGTACCGCATGGGGCAACATGGCAGCGCTTGGCGCAGCCGCTATCGTTCCGCCTTTATCGTCATTCTGCTGGTGCAGCGCCACCTGGTTCGCGGCCTCGCCATGGGGTCGCTCAAACAATAGAAAAAGAAGGGAATGGGCCTGGAGGAGGCCTGCTCCCGGCAAACGAGAAATTCGGCCCAAGCCCGGTCCCGGATATGGAGAAGGAAGAAAGCATGAATGAACATGACAGAAAATCCTATCTCGCCCTGGTGACGGATCGTTTCGTCCACGGTCGCTCCCAGACCACGGTTTCCGGGCTTTGCGAAGCCGTCATTCCGCCGCAACCGATCGCGCTGCACAAGCCGGAAGAGTGCGGTTATGGTGAAATCCCGGGTGCTGGCCACCAGGGCGGCTCTTTGCTCGCAGTCTCCAAATATTCGAAGAGTCCGGACGCCGCATGGCTGTTCATGCAATGGGCGACCTGCGCCGATAGACAGGCTCTCATCACTACGCTTGGCGGTGGAACAGGCCCCACACGCGCATCCGTCTATGACGACCCGCGCGTCAAGGGCAACGCCCGCGTCGGCGCCGGCACGACGCGGCATCTGCCGGTCGTGCGGGAAACGATCGCCAAATATATGGGATCGGAACCGGGTCTCCCGGAATGGGCGCAGATTTCGTCCGACACCATCCCTGTGAGCCTCGGCAAGTATTTCGCCGGCAGCTATGGCTCGCAGAAGGAAGCGATGGATGACATCGCCACGCAGATAGAGACCGTTATGAAGGGCTGATGACAGAAGTGGGAAGCGGCGGCGCAACCGCGATGCCCCTTCCTCAGACACTTCGCTGGAGAAAGAGGATGGAGAATGTGGTGGACAAACCTTTGATCGCAATTACCGGTGCGAGTTCCGGCATTGGCGAGGCCGTGGCCCGGGCGTTTTCCGCGGCCGGCCACCCGTTGCTGCTGATTGCCCGCAGGCTGGACCGGCTGCAGAAGCTCTCCCTGCCCAACGCGGTGCTGAAGCAGGCCGATGTGCGCGACCGCGAAGCGCTGGTTGAAGCTGTCAAAGCCGCCGAGACCCAGCATGGACCGGTGGACATGATGTTTGCCAACGCCGGCATCGCCCGGCTCGGAGATATCGCCCGTCAGCCGCCTGAAGAATGGGACGAAATGATCGACATAAACACCAAGGGCGTGATGAACAGCGTCCATGCGGTTATGAACGGCATGATCGAGCGCAAGCACGGGACGCTGATGATGATGAGCTCGATCGCCGGGCGGAAGGTTTATCCCGATCATACCGTCTATTGTGGCACCAAGTTCTTTGTCCATGCCGTCTCGGAAAGCCTGCGCGAATATCTGTCGCCGCATAATGTCCGCGTCATCGTCATCTCACCGGGCATTATCGATACGGAGGTGCTGGACAGCGTGCGCGACGAGACGACGCTTGCCAACTACAAGGCGAACAAGGCCGAGATCGGCGGCGGTATTTCGGCGGATATCGTGGCGGAACTGATCCTCGACGCCTACCAGAAGCCGCAGCGCGCCATCGTCCAGGAAATCGTCATCACGCCAACCCGGCAGAAGTATTGAAACGTGGCGGCCACCCTCCTCCATCAGGGGCAGGCTGCGCAAACGGAGTTAACACCCCCATGGCGACCGTGGTATATCAGCGCATCGGAAAGTACTTCGGCGCCTTTACGATCATGCGAGACATCTCGTTCAAGATTGAAGGCCATGAGTTCGTTGTTCTGCTCGGGCCGTCGGGCTGTGGCAAGACGACTTTGCTGCGCATGACGGCGGGCCTCGAGACCGTCACGGAAGGCGACTTGCTGATTGATGGCAAGCGCGTGAATGACGTGCACCCGCGCGACCGCTCGATCGCGATGGTGTTCCAGAACGCTTTACCCGACGATGAAGGTCTACGACAATATCGCCTTCTCTCTCGAAGTCGCCAAAGTGCCCGCCGCGGACATCAAGAGGCGTGTCGAGTGGGCCGCGGCGACGTTGAAGCTGACGGATTATCTCGGCCGCTACCCGAAGGAGCTTTCCGGTGGTCAGCGCCAGCGTGTCGCCATGGGCCGCGCCATGGTGCGTGAGGCAGCGGTGTTTCTCTTCGACGAACCTCTTTCGAACCTCGATGCGAAGCTGCGCGCGCATATCCGTACCGAAATCCGTCAGCTGCACAACCGGTTGAAAACCACCACCATCTACGTGACCCACGAGCAGGTCGAGGCCATGACAATGGCGGGCAAGATCGTCGTTATGCGTGCCGGCAAGATCAAGCAGATAGGTTCTAACGACGACGTCTATGACAGGCCGGAAAGCAAATATGTCGCGGATTTCATCGGCTCCTCGGCCATCAACTTCCTCCCCGGAACGGTCGTCGTGGCCGATGGCGTTCCCGCCGTCGACACGGCGACCGGACGGGTGCCGCTGGATGCGTCCACGCGGGAAAAGCCGGGGCAGTCGGTCGTGATCGGATTGCGCCCGACCGATCTCCAGGTCGATCCCGCCGGACCGCTTGCGGCTAAATCGATCCTGCTGGAGCGTCTGGGGCATGACGCGCAGTTGTTCTGCGAAGGGCCGGATGGCCGGTTCGTCGCGGTGGTTGACAAGGCCGCGCGGCTCGCGCCCGGAAGCGACGTCCGCTTCACCGTGCCCACGTCCAAAGTTCACGTTTTCGATACTGCTACCGAGGCGCGCATCTAGGTTCGCGGGCTCTTCCAATCACAGGTTTATCGCGCCGTGCCGGACCCGCCGGGCGGTCAGGAAAGGAACTTTTATGAAATCGCGCTGGTCGGTATCCGAATTTGCCTCGGTGGTCGATGGATACGTCGCCAAAGGTATCAACCGTGACCTCGCCATCCGCACCTACACGACCCGGTTGCTCGGCTGCGACCCGGAACTGGTTCTGCATGGCGGCGGCAACACCTCCGTCAAAACCGTTCTGACCGAAATGGATGGATCCGAGGTCGAGGTGCTCGGCGTCAAGGGCAGCGGCTGGGACATGGGCACGATCGAACCCCAGGGGTTGCCGGCAGTGCGTCTTGAGCCGTTGCGCGCCATGGTCGGCTTCGAAACGCTCTCCGATGACGACATGGTGATGCTACAAAGACGATTGCTGATCGATCCCTCTGCCCCCAATCCCTCCGTCGAGGCGATCCTGCATGCCCTGCTCCCGTTCAAGCACATAGACCACACCCATGCGAACGCCATCGTATCCCTGACCAACCAGCCCCATGGCGAAGACATCATCCGCGAGCTCTTCCCGGACTCGATTATCGTTCCCTATGTCATGCCAGGCTTCGATCTCGCCAAGGTCTGCGATGCTGCCTACCGCGCCAATCCCAAGGGCGATGGCATGATCCTCTTAAAACATGGCATCTTCACATGGTCGGAAGATCCGCGCACTTCCTATGAGGATATGATCGCGAAGATAGATCAGGCAAAAAAACGTATCGCCAAGGGGAGGGCGAAGCCGTTCCAGAGCGTCAGCGTACCGGGAGGACTGGCCGATACTGCCGATATTGCCCCGATCCTGCGTGGTGCGCTGGCGGTCGACACGGGCCAGGACGGCGAACCCAGACGCTTCGTGTTGGAACACCGCTCAAGCGAACGAATCCTCGATTTCTGCAATTCGGACAAGGTCGAAAGCCTCGTGCGCCGTGGCAATGCGACCCCGGAACACGTCATTCACATCAAGCGCTTTGGCGTGGCGCTCCCGGCGCCCCGGAAAGACAAGCTTGAGGAGTGGGCTGCCACGGTGCAGGAAGCGGTTTCCAGCTATGAGGCCGACTACAAGGATTACTTCGCCCGCAACAATCTTCGCGCGGGCGGGATCAAGCGAATGCTCGATCCGAAGCCGCGTGTCTTCTATGTTGCTGGACTGGGCCTCTTTGCCGCCGGCGCGGCGCACAAGAATGCGATAGTGGCTGCCGATGTCGCGGAGGCAACAATCGAGGTCATCAGCAATGCCGAGGGGATCGATGCCTTCGAGGCCCTTTCGGAAGCCGATCTCTTCGATATCGAGTATTGGTCGCTTGAACAGGTCAAGCTTATCAAGGTCCAGGAAAAGCCCTTGACACGGCAGGTAGCGATCGTAACGGGTGCGGCAAGCGGCCTCGGTCTGTCGGTCGCCGAAGCGTTAAAGGCGGAGGGCGCCGATGTCGCGCTGTTCGACATCTCGGAAGAGCCGCTGAAGGTGGCCGCGAAACGTCTAGGTGCGCTGCCCGTCGTCTGCGATGTGACCAACCCCGATGCAGTAGATCGCGCCGTGGCGGAGGTTGCCCGTCATTACGGCGGCGTCGACATCCTGATTTCCAATGCCGGAGCGGCTTTTCAGGGCAAGCTTCTCTCCGTCGACGAGGCCACGTTCCGCATGGCGTTTGAGCTGAATTTCTGGGGCCATCACTATGTCGCCCGGGCTGCCGTTCGCATCATGGAAAAGCAGGGAACCGGCGGTGCCTTGGTCTTCAATGTCTCGAAACAGGCGGTCAATCCGGGTGCTGATTTCGGTCCCTATGGCACGTCCAAAGCAGCGCTGATGGCGCTAATGCGGCAATATGCGGTTGAACACGGTGCATCCGGCATCACGTCGAATGCGGTCAATGCCGACCGCATTCGTACCGGCCTGATGACCGACCAGATGGTGGAGGATCGCTCCAAGGCGCGCGGCCTGCCCCCGGAGGAATACATGCGCGGCAACATGCTGAAGCGGGAGGTGACCGCCGCAGACGTGGCCGCCGCCTTCCTGCATCTCGCCAAGGCGCGCGCCTCGACAGGGGCAGTTATCACCGTGGACGGCGGAAACGTCGCCGCGATGATGCGATAACGCGCAAACGGCTTTTTCGTAGGCGGCGTGCCGGTCATCGCCGCCATCATCATATGGCATTGGAAGGACATCGGGCATAGCAACCATCCTCATCCTGGGCGCAGGCGTCATGGGTTCGGCCCTCGCCGTTCCCGCGACCGATAACGGGCACACCGTCCTGCTTGCGGGAACACCGCTCGATGCTGCCATCATCGACCGGCTCAAACAGTGGGGTGGCATCCATCCCGAGCTGGACGCACCCCTTTTCGATGCCGTGCAAGTCATTGCCGGTGGGGAACTGACGCCAGCGCATGTGGAGGCTGCCGATCTCGTTGTCGTCGGCGTGTCCAACCCCGGTATCGAGTGGGTCGCGGATCGGCTGAACGGGCTGCTCGTATCGGAAATACCCATCGCCTTCGTGACCAAGGGCTGGACCGAGATGGCGGCCGCGTGGTCACCTATGCCGAGACCCTGCCGCGCCGCATCGAGAGGATGTCGGCTTTCATTGGCATCGGCGGTCCCTGTATCGCGAAAGAGCTGTCCAACCGCTTTCCGACCCTCAGCGTTTATTCTGGCCGTGACCGCGAGGCGACGGAGCGAGCGGTGGAACTGATGCGCACGCCTTATTATCGTCTTGCGATCACCGACGACGTGACAGGCGTGGAGGCCTGCGCGGCCTTGAAAAACTTCTTTGCCATCGGTGTAAGCGCCATGCAGACACGCTATCCGGACCCGACGCGACCGGACGGGCAATCCAAAAACCCCACCGCTGGTGTGTTCAATCAGGCAATGCTGGAAATGGCCTCGCTTTGCGAGCGTATCGGCGGGCACCGCGCCACAGCCTTTGATCTTGCCGGTCTCGGCGACTTGCATGTCACGGTCGGCGGCGGACGCAACAGTAGGCTCGGTCACGGGGGCTGGGGCACTCGGTTTCCGAAATAAAATCCGGTGAGCTTGCGGGTGAAACGGTGGAAGGCATCGACACGGCTGGCGTTGTTCTCTCCCTGCTGCATCAAATCGACAATGCGGAAAACGAATTTCCATTGGCGACCGCCATCACCAATGCCGTGCAGGGAGACGCGAGAATGGTCTTTGATTTTAGCAAGCTCTGCACGCAGTAGCTCGGTCGCCTTGAACTGAGTGCTGCGGTGACGATCGTCAGGGTGCTGCCGGCGCCCTTCGCCCAACCGGGAAAGAGCGATGCAAGCTTTCCCAGTGCATCTTCAGCAAGCACCCGATAGGTCGTTATCTTGCCGCCAAGGACCGAGAGAAGCGGGGCCTTCCCCGGACCGCCATCAAGCTGCGGCAAATTGTCGCGCGTGGTCTCCTGGGCGTTGGCCGCGCCGTTGTTTAAGCGCCTGTACGACCGAATAGCTCCAGACCACATTCGGCGCGTTTCACATCCTTGCCAAATAGGAAGAAACTGCCTGCACGAGATAATCGATTTCTTCCGACGAAGCCGCGACGTTCTCGGGAGCAGCATCGTAATCACGATCGGTCGTGCCCACGAGCGTAAAGTCGTCTTCATAAGGAATGGCGAAGAAGATGCGACCGTCCGGATTCTGGAAAATGTAGCAGCGGTCGTGATCATAAAGCCTGTTGACGACGATATGGCTGCCCTGAACCAGCCGGATACGATCATTCGTCTTCAGACCAACGACATCGGAGATGACATTGGCAACCCAGGGACCGGCAGCATTCACGAGGGCTTTCGCGCGCGCCTCCGATTTTTCGCCGGGCTAGCCGTTCGGTGGGCCTATTAATGCGGGCGCCCTGAAGCTTATCGCTCCCTAAAGCGTTCTCTGCTTCTCGAGGAAGACGCCACTTCCACTCGTGCGTTACTTGGGGCCGTGAGGCGGTCCAGTAAAGCCTGCCGGTCGGCGACGAGGGTGTCGAGGTGCAGCGGCTGGCTCCCGGGCCGTTCTCCATCAGCCAATCGCGCGGCCAGCGCCCTGGTGGCGTCCACGACAAATACCCCGCAATCGTAGCTGTTGTCCTGCTGGGCCATCCGCACTCCATCCAAGCGGGCCCCCAGACGTGCTGCCAGCCCCTTTGCAATGGCGCTGTTCAGGGTGCCCAAGGAGTCGTAATGATAGGCGACCGGCTGGCGCCCGCGCAGATCGACAAACAAAAGCGACCAGTGGGTGCCCCCCGCGCCAGTCCCAGCATTGTTGACCGGAAGGAACACGAAGCTGGCCGTGCCGCTCCCGAAGTTGGCTCTGCCGCCATCGATGATGTCGTGGAAAGCGGCGGCCGCGTCGGCCGGGTTCCGAGCCATGCGCAAGAAATGGGCCACCGCAGGCGCCACCAACCGTGTCCGGGCGGCGATGTCGGGACTGGCCCTGCGCAGCGCCTCGCCAAGCAGTGCAAAATCGGCCGCGATATGCTCGTCTTCGAGCAAAGGAGGGATTGGCGCGCTCCCGACTAGCCGGTTGTCACCAATATGTTCGGCATCAAAAACCGTGTGGGTGACTGATTGGTACCCCGCCTGTTGCGCGTAGGAAGTGACAGGACCTGCCCTGACTTGATCTTCAAGCCTGATCTGCCGGTTCCCCGTTCCAAAAGCAGCCCTCCTGGTGTCGATGGGCGACAACTCACTGACATCCGCCAAATCGGATTCGGCTAAATCGGGAACGTCCTTGGGGCTTGCTTGCGATGACCTCTGCGCCTCCGCTGAGGTACTGTATTCAAGGCCGCCAAGCGCCGCATCGGCTGGACGGCGTTTGCTTGCGGATCGAGATGGCGCCACCGTCGGCCGCTGCCGGCGGTAGGACGATTTGGCTTCGCTCCCCTGTTGGCAAGGCTGCGGAGAGCATCGGGTTTGCTCGGCTGATGAACTGGTTCGTCGCGCCAGCAACGCGTTCGCCGATGTTCTTGATCTCGGCCGCGGTCAGCGACGGAATTTCATGATACTCCATCACATCGGAATACGCACCAAACCTTTGGCTTGGTTGATGGCCTGTTGCTCGGTCAGCTTCGTCGGCCTCGTGAGCCCGGTCTTGACCTCGGCATAACCATTTGCGAGGCACCACTCGATGATGCCCGCAAACCTGGTCAGCGTTATCTCATGTACTGAACCCGATCGCCTGCGCTCTTCAAGGGTCGTATCAACGCAGAAGCGGGAGCTCTTGACCATCGCCGGTGTGCGTTCAGCCTGTCCTCCGGTAGCCGTTGTTGGAAGCGGCAACGATGTAGGTTGGGTCTAGTCTCGAAGCCGGATGCTTGGCCGTCTACAACCTTGACCTCCCAGCCTAGCCGCTCCGAGAAGACGCGAGCGCGTAGCTGGTGGTGTTGGTGAAGGAGCTGAGTTTTGTGGACATTCCGCGGTTTACTGAGCGCGAACACCTGCATGAATTTCGCCGTCGTCGTTGAAGTCGGCACAAATCGGAGTCGGCCGCTAGTTGTAAATCTTACAAGGCAGATTCGGTCGTGAAGAATGGTGAAAGCGATCGGCGTGTGCTGGAATTGCGTTTCGATCGCACTTAGAGATGCGTTACGGTTGTAGGATTCATAGTAAAACAATTGGCGACACTGCTTGGAGGATAGCATCCTAAGTCTCTGTATTTATAGGAGGTCTGCCCTTGGGTGGCAGAGGTTTTACCCGCTGGTTCGTAACCGTTGGTTAACGAAGTATGGTTTGACGCAATCTGGGAATCGGGTAACTGCTTATCGACGGAAAATCACTGACGATCGCGAAAAAACCGTCGTGAGGAAAA